>BGZO01000062.1 GCA_003864475.1 Candidatus Termititenax persephonae
TCCAGCTTTTGTTTAAACTCTGCGGGGGTCAGCGGCTGGCCGTCTTGCGGCAACATTCTAAGAATCTCTGGCAATTCATTGACGCTCCTCAGCAATTGTGCCGCATTATTGCCGGAAGTGTTATTCCCAGGAACATTATTGCCGTTGAGATTGTTGGCGGGCAGTTTCAGCGCGATATTCTGGGCAATATAGACTTGGGTGCGGCGGGCGGCCTCGGCTTCTATCTTGCCCCGCTCACTCTCGGGCAGGGACTCATAGGCAGGCAGTTGGGGAGGACTGCCGACCAGACTCAACCCGCCGTTCGCTACCTGCTCCTCGATAAACTGCGTGCGGTAGGCGGCCAAGATGGCGTTGTCCCGTTTCGTCTGGAGTTCGTCCAGCTTGGCTAGAAGTTCGAGAACAGTCGTATTGTCAATCTGTTTAGCATTCACGGCTAGGTCGATAATCGCCGTGCGCATATTGGCAATCTGGCTGATACCCTCGTCCGGGCTGATACTTTCGTCCAAGACAAAATCATCAGCTTGATATGGCGGGACATTGATTGGCGGCTGCGGCGGATTCAAGCCAAAACCATCGTTTAGCCTCTGGATGTGGTCTTCTTTATAGTATTTTAAGGTACTCAGGAAGGTTAAGTTACGGGCATTGTCTGTCGGGCCGAGCGAGTCGCTGTGTTGTGCATGAGATAATCCTGCGGTGGCATGGCCGCTCGAGAGGTCAGAGACACCGCTCTGCTGAACAGTGCGGCGCAGGTCATGTTCGCCATAGTAAGCGGCGCGCAGGTCGTCGCTTATATTTTCCAGACGGGATTGATGACGTGCCAAGCTGGAATTCCGATTACCATTGACCGACTCTTGGAGAGACCAATTGTAGACATTGCTGATATTATTGATAGTGCCTTCATCTGCGCCGCTTTCCCCATACAGCCTTAACTTGGTGTTGTCCAAAATCTTCTGCATACCTCCGGGATTGTCCAATCTGGCTCTGGCATCGCGCTCATAGGTGGTGATGTCTTGTAGCAGGGGATTGGCATCATTAACCAGCCCGCCCCAAGTTTCTGTCAAAACTTTTCCGGCGATTGCCTCTATTTTTGCTTCGTATTCTCTTAAAGCGGCGGCATGTAATTCTTTTTGTTCAGCGGTTGCATTTTCTTCGGTTACACCTTCTGGCCAAGCAGGTTTATCTAATATTTTTATCTCTTCATTAAACTGCGTACAAAAAGAAGTCCCATTTATCTCGTCCAGATAACCCAGTTTGACATAGGATGGTGGTTTACCTTCATAGCGAATACTGGCAATTATATAGTCTCGACTCTTAGGGTCAAGATTAAGAGCGGGATGGCTCCAGTTTGGAGACCCGTATGCCTCACAAATAATATCAAGATTCCTAGCTATGTTGACTACCTGTGTGGCGCTGGTTAGTTGCGGCTTGGCTGGCTCGTTTTCCGGGACAGCCCTAGCTTCACCGGACAGAGCGTCCGTGTTGTCTGGGGTATCTATGGCTTGGCTAGAAGAGGATGCGGCCGGGACATTGCCGTAACTAAAATGAGCGAATATTGTGCTGTATTTTGCTTCTTGCTTCGCCTGCTCTACACTGCCGCCTACCGTGGTGGTCGTGTCCGAAGTGAGGAATAAAATTATCGGCTCATCGTTTTGGCTGATTAACCATCTGCCGATTTCGACCAAACCGATATCGACTTGATCGCGCAAATCTTTTCTTATCTCTTCGGGAGTGGCCGCAGTCTTTTGATTGGCTTCCAGAGAGTTATGAATCATGCTGATTTGTTGATTGACTCGCGTATTGAAACCGACCAAGCCAGCGGCATCCAATAAATTATTTTGCAGCAGGGCTTCGCGCAGCTTGTCGTAGGCCAGGCGCAGCTCACTTTCATGCGGATAGGGCGGGTCTTGGCGGGCAAATAAAGCGTCCAAGCTGTCCAAAGCCGCCTGTACTTGGCCTCCCGCCTGCTGACCGCCCAAGGCCGCCGCTGTTCCGCTCAAGAAAGCCGAGACATGGTTGGGTAGCTGGGCAATCGCGGCAGCCAAAAGATTATCCTCTCTGGAACGGTCAAATAATTTTTGTGCGGCACAGTACTGATTGCTGAAGCGCGCTATCATGGCGCTGATATCTGCCCTATTTTTGACATCAATATTTGCGCTGTCAATGCCTTGATTGTTTTTTCTGTTGTCTACTGCCAGCATAGTCGGGGCGGTGCAGATAATATTTATCAGATTATCAAACCCCCTTAACGTGGCTTGGATAACGTTAAGATCATTGCTTAGGTCTGCGTGCTGGTTTGCTAATTCTTGCCGACGCGTTGTTAATTCTTCGAGGCGTTCTTTATCCTCGGGTTTCTCGGGGTCAAGCTTAGCCAACTCCGCATCTATATCGAGGAGTTCTTTCTCAATATTGGCGATGTCCTGGGACAAGACGGCCACCTCGGCTTCCTGTGAGGCCTTGAGTATTTGATAGTCCGGGGAATTTTTCATAGATTCCGCGCCACTAAATCTGCCAATATCTTGCACTCTTTCAATTAGATTTTGCACAAGGGTTTGGTTGTTTTTCGTGGCCCTGCCATAGGCAAGCACCGCATCGGCGCGGCCTAGCATAAAATTGCTCTTAGCCTGGTTCCAGTCGGCGACTGTTTTGCTGTCGTTCAGGATGCTGTTGCGCAGAGAATTATTGTCTCCTTTTTCTCCCAAGGTGGGCAGATATTTTTCATAATCCTCTTGGAGAGCGGCCCTGATTGCTAGCGGGTCTGGACTGCCGTCGGCGGCGGGAGGTATGGCGGGGGGCATCCCCAAATCCTTACAGCAATCGGTGTAAGCGCTAACCAGTTCATTCCATTCTGTGGCCACCTCATTCCATGCCGTAACTTTAGTATTCCATTGTTCAATCTGCTTCGGGGTCAACTCCGTGGCGGGCGGTTGAGCTTTAGGTTTTTCTAACGGAGGGGTAAGAGCAACGTATGGGGTAGTCAAAGGGGTCAATAATCTATCATCATGGTCTTGCCCGTGAATAGTTTCCGTTTCCGTGCTTTGATTGCTTAGGGATAATCCGTTCTCAATCATAAAGGCGTTCATCGCCATGGCCAGCGGCTGGCGCGTCGCTTCGGCCACTTGTTTTCTCTGCTCAGCAGGGTTATTGCTTCTATAGAATTCGATTTTTACTCCCATAGAGAAAGACTCATAGAGGTGGCCCGGCTTGATAGGCTCTCCATACATAAATGAACTGCCAGTTTTTTCTCGGTGGCTTTTTATGATCTCGTTTTTGCGCTCATCTATGCTATTGCAGGTAGCGACAATCTGTCTCGCTTCATAGCGAGTCCTGGGACTATTGAAAATCTTGGCGGCATCGACAGTGGTTTGAGCGACACGCCCCCGGTTGGCGATATCGCCAAAGGTCATCTGGCCGCTGCAATTTTTGAGCAGGATATTCTCAATGAAAATAGAATTCGCGCCAAACAGTGAACTTACATTGATATCGGTGGTTCCGCCCAGAAAACCAAAATGTTTTTCTGCCCGCACCGGATTGCCGTTTTTGTCTTTTATCGAAACGGAGCGCACGCCGTTATTGCCGAGCAAGAATTCCATAACCTCGTCAAGGTCTGATTTCTGTAAAATCTGGCAATCCAGTTCCACTTTGACAGTATTTTCTCCGCCGAGTATTTCGTTCAATGGCCTATGGGGGTCAACGATAATTTCTTGGCCTTGGGGATTGAAAACTCTAATATTCATGCCGGGAATTTTGGCCTCGCCCTTGACCAAACCCTCAATATTTAACGAGCCGTCAGCCTGGCGCGGGGAAATCTGCTGCAGGGTATAGATGGATTCCTGATAATCAGCAAAATCTTTAAAGAAAGCGTCATATTTCGCCATCTCCTCAGAGCGGGTAACTGGCGCGGCGGTACTCTCTCCGGCAGCGGCTTCGGCATTTTCCACATCAGCTTCAGTCGTTATGGACGTGGTGGAGTCCGTTAGTTTTTCTATTTTGCCGTCCTTAATCTGGTAAGTGGTCGCTTCCGCTTTTTCCGCGCTGTCAGCGGCCTTGCCGTGGTCGGTGATGACCGTAAATGCGCTGCCTTCCGCCAGTTTAGGCTCGGCACTGCTGACGAAATATTCGGTTATTTGCTTGACCGTTTCCGGGGTCGCGCCCTTGGGAATCAAAATCTGCGGTGGAATGGGCTTACCTTGGTCATCAGTCCCGCCCGGTTTGACAAAATAATTAACTGGCGGGCGTGTGCCGGGAATAGTCTGCTTGGTAAAACCCAGTTCTTTAGCTTTTCGTTCGGCGGCGCCAGCTCTGTTGCTAAGATTACCTAGGCGCACGACATTGGGGTCTGACTTGAGCGCACCCTCGTATTGATGTTGAAATTCTTGGGGTCTATCGACGCGCTCTTGAATGTCCGTGGTTACTTGCTCCACGGCCCGCCGCACATTATTCTGCAAAGCCAGCACTTTGCTCCGTTCCTCGGCTGACATCGAGGCGTTCATTTTCAAGCCAGATATTTCGTTCAAGGCCTCATTCAAATCGCCGTCATTGCTTTTGGCGGTAAGCAGAGTGGGCAAAACCTTCTGCATAGCATCTGGGTCGTCGATACCGGCCAGGCGGAGCGCCTCTATCACGGCATCAACATGCTTGACATCAACATACATACCGCTGACTTGACTGCGTTGTTCCGGCGTGGCTAGCTTGGGATCTATACCGCTACGGCGTAGAATCTCATCTTCCATGGCTTTGCCCACGGTATCTTTCAGGAGTTTTTGTTCTTCCGCTTTGACAAATTGATTGGCCTTGGCCTTGCTGTACGCGCGTTCGGCGTAGTCGCCCAAGAGACTGCCTTTGGTATTGGAGCCTTGCGTCGGGTCGTACATTTCACCGAAGAGGGCTTTCATCGTGGCATCCACCAGTCCATTATGCGCCTCGACACCCTGGGCTCCGTCACTCAAATAGGCATCCGCCAGCACGGACATCACTTCCCGGGCATCGCGCGGGTCCAGCATGGCCAGCAATTCGGCGTTGAGATTGCCCAGCGCGTCCATTTTCTTGCCCCGATTGCCTTTGATGGCGCCGAAGAGTCCGCCGTTCTCCGCCGCGTCTTTGGCCCAATTCTCGATGAGCTTGAGCATGTATTCTATCGTGGCCTTGATTCTTTCCCACTCGCTGCCCCCATTGTTGGCTATATTGACGTGATGGGTTTTGGAGCCGTCGGAATTTTCAGTTACAGTATAAGCGCCTGCCGCCCTTGCTTTTTCCTCATTCTTAAGCTTGCCGTCCTTACCAACCTGATCTTTGGTATAGAGCAGCCCGTCAATTTCAATATATTCTTTGCCGCCCATTTCAACTGTAACGGTTTCTTTATTTTCACCATTTTCACCCGTAGCTTCAGCAGTTGTAAAAATGATGCTCCCGTTTGAAGATTCGGGTGATTCGGACCCCGGGATGGTCCCCGGCGGCTGGAGCGCCAAGACTCTCCTTGACCCAGGTTCAGCGGCGGGGATGGCGGCGGCGCCTGCCTGGCGGCTGGTATTGCCAGCGCCAATCCGGCCATTGATAAAACTCTCCGCTCCTGCGATGCCGCCTTCTTTTAAAGCCTCGTCATAAGCCGCTCCGGCCGCCACCGTGGCCGCTTCGGCATCATTGCCATATAGTCCGGTCGCCACCAAGGCCGCGACTCCTTTTTCGCGATTTGTTGCCGCGACTTCGGCGGCGTTGGTTTCGGTACGCTCTTCGGACCAGCTGATGCCCCCGCTCAATTCCCCGTCCTCGCCAATCTTGAGTGTCGCCGAGTATGTGCGGCCGTCGAGTTCCATCTTGGCGGAGAAACTGCCGTCCTCGTTTTGCGTAATCTCAACGTTATACTCCTCATCGCCAACCTTTACCTTGTTATTATCCAAATCAAATGTTACGTCTTGGCCATTAATGGTTGCACCGACCAGATTGCCAGCGGTATCCAGCTTGAACT
>BGZO01000063.1 GCA_003864475.1 Candidatus Termititenax persephonae
CCGCACCGCGTGAAACAAAGGCAAAAATAAACGCTCCGCTCTCCGGGACAGACCCAGCAGTGAGCCAAAAAGAAAACCCAAAATATTGCCCAGCAAAAAGCCGCGAAAAACCCGTGAGACACTCAAACCAATGGCTAGACCTAAATTTGTCGAGAAATCAATTCTCGTGCCGGTGCGCGCCAACTCGGTCAGAGCCGCCGCGACACTGCCAATCGACGGCACCATGCGCGGCTCCACCAAGCGAAACTCCGTTACAATCAGCCAGAGCAGTAGAATGCCGCCCGGCAATAAATAACTGTACGGGTCTGTCCCGGAGAGCGGAGCGTTTATTTTTGCCTTTGTTTCACGCGGTGCGGCAAGTGCCGTTTGTCGGCTGGATACCGTTGATCATTATCTGGTGCGGCACGGGCGAGAGCGGGCGCATCGCTTTCATCACGCTGGGGGCTTTTACCCCCATGGCGCTGAATACACACGCCGGAATTGTTGGTGTGCCGAAGCAATATTTAGAGTTGGGAGAGGTTTATCGGCTCACGTTGGGGCAATTGTATTACAAGATTGTTTTGCCGGCTGCTTTGCCGTCCATCCTGACTGGCGTGGTCTTGAGTTTCAACATGTCTTGGATACTGCTGGTCGCCGCCGAAATCATGATTAGCACGCAGGTGGGGCTGGGTGCGCTAATCTCCGATGCTAGGGAGATTTTTTACATGGACGTAGTTTTTGCCGGAGTGTTTTTGATTGTGGTCATCACTTTGAGCCTGAATCAGCTGATTGAAATCTGGCAGCAAAGATTATTGCTGCGTTTCAAAAAAGAAGGGACGAGGGGCGGGTATTAAAATGACCGGACAATTAGAAGTTATCGGGCTGAGCAAGCAATTTATTATTGAGCAAAAACCCTTGCCAGTGTTGTGTAATATCAATCTCTCCGTTAAGTCCGGTGAGTTTGTCTCGATTATCGGCTCCAGCGGCTGCGGCAAAACCACGCTGCTGCGCATAATCTTGGGATTGGACACGGACTATGAGGGGCAGGTGCTGTTGAACGGCGAGCAGATTCATGGCACGGGGCTGGAACGCGGCGTAGTTTTTCAGGAACATCGCCTGCTGCCTTGGCTGACGGTGGAGGACAATGTGGCTTTTGGTCTGCGTCGGCTGGCGGCGGCAGAGCGGGCACCGCTGATTAAACGGCATCTGGCTCTGGTGGGTTTGGGCGGTTTTGAAAAAGCGTTCCCCTATCAATTGTCCGGCGGCATGGCGCAGAGGGTGGCTATCGCCCGCGCCTTGGTCAACCGTCCGGAGTTGCTCCTGCTGGATGAGCCGCTGGGGGCGCTGGACGCGCTGACCCGGATTTATATGCAGGAGGAATTGGAAAAAATCTGGAGAAAAGAAAAAATTTCCATGCTTATGATTACCCACGATGTGGAAGAGGCGATATATCTGGGCGACAAGGTGGTCATCATGTCCTCGCGGCCTGGGCTGATTAAAAAAATTATTCCCGTGGAGCTGCCGCGCCCGCGCGACCGGGGCAGTACGGATTTTGCCCGGCTCAAAGAGGCTTTGCTGGAGGAGTTTCAGCTGGGGGTGCCGAAGCTTGACGTGGAATACACGATTTAAGATGGCCCGGCTTTCCAGTATTTTTCGTTCCCTGCAGTTCCCTTATTTTCGGAATTTTTTTCTGGCGCAGAATATCGTGATGACTGGCAGCTGGATGCAGAGGAGCGCGGTCTTGTGGCTGGTCTACCGCCTCACGCAGTCGTCTCTGCTGCTGGGTTTGTGCGCTTTTTTGGGCGAGATTCCGGTCTTTATTTTAACGCCTTTTGCCGGAGTTTTGAGCGACCGTTTCAATAAAAAAAATCTGCTACGCCTTTACGTTTTAGGCGCAACTTTTTTGGGTCTGCTTCTGAGCCTGGCTGGTTATGGGCAGGTCAGCTGGCTGCCCATTTATTTTATTCTGAACACTGGCCTGGGCATTATGTCTGGTCTGGATAATGCCGCGCGGCAGGCTTTGGTCAGCGAGCTGGTGCCGTCCCGGGAATATATTTCCAACGCGCTTTCGCTTTTTAATATGTCCAATCATTGCTCACGCATTATCAGCTTTTCGTTGTTCGGCTTGATTATTAAATTGTTTGGCGAGACTGGCTGTTTTGTCTTCAATACGCTTTTTGCTTTTACGATGTTTGTCGTGCTTTCGGCTATCCCCGACAGCGCGGTGTATCAGCCGGAAAGACAGGTTCGTGCCGAGCCGCTCTGGCAGAGTTTTCGCGAGGGCGCGCGTTATCTCGTCAGCGATAAAGCCTTGTCCACTCTGGTTTTGACGGTGGTCGGCATGAGCATGGTGGGCATGTCTTACAGTGTTACGTTGCCGGTGCTGGCACAGGAGATTTTTCACGGCGATGCCGCCACCTTTGGCTGGCTGATGACTGGCGTGTCGCTGGGTTCACTTTCCGCGACATTGCAACTGGCTTGCCGCAAAAATATTCTGAATCTGGAGCGGGATATTTGGCAGGCTGGCCTGCTCTGGGGTGTGATGTTCCTGCTGGTGGCCTACAATAAGATTCTGTGGCTGGACTGGTTTTTGCTGGCCTTGCTGGGGCATGGCGTGGTCGTGCAGTTCGGCAGTAATATCATTTTGCAGACGCTGGTTCCGCCAAAATACCGCGGTCGTTTGGTCAGTTTCTATATTCTGGCTTTTCACGGCATGGTGCCGTTTGGCAGTTTGCTCTTGGGGCGGCTCATTTCTTGGTTTGGCGTGCAGGCCGCGCTGGCTTTTTGCGGCGTGTTTTGCCTGGGCGTGATGGGCTGGTTTTATGCCCGGCGCGGGATTGTGGCGGAGAGGATTAAGTTGCGGCGGTAAGAGACGGCCAGCGCCAAGGCTGTCGCTTTAAGGACAGCCCTGGTTTTGGTGAAGAGGTTTTTCCCTCGGTGAGAAAGATTAAAAGGCGTGCGAGTAAGACACCAGCGAGGTCGTGGCATCCAGCGAAAAACCGATGGCCGGGTCGAGGCCCACTATTTTGCTATTAAAAATACCGAACAGCAAAGTGCCGCCGCCCAAGAGAGACGGGCTGTACTGAATATTGCCGCCGATTTGGGTAAAATCAAAACCCTTGTGGTTGCCGAGGTTGATGTCGTTAAAGGCCGCCCGGTAACCGTAGGTATAATTGCCGTAGCCGAGAAAGCCCCACTCGCTGTTGGGCTGATAAGCGGCGGACAGGCCATAGGTATTGTACGGCAGGGTTTTGGTGGGACCGTCATCGTTATAGGCCGTGTTTTCAGCGCCGCCGGGGAGGCGCGCGACTTTGGTAACCTCGACATCTCTATTGTATTGCGTACCCCAGACGGTTCTCTGGGAGACGGCGAGTTCCAGCGTATCATCCACATTATAGATGTAGCTGATGGCCGTTTCGTTCGGGACAGATTCGTTGTAATTTTTCTCGGCCAGCACATTGCCCTTATGGTCGACCGTCTGTTCGGAGTCCTGCCGGTCTTGGCTTAGCTTGTGCGCGAAAGAGATTTTCTGCCGAGGGGCGAATTCTTTTATCGCGCCCAGGGCGATGCTGGCATAGCTGGTGGAGCGCAGTCCGCGTCTTTGCTCCAGAGCATAGGCGGGCTTGTTCAGGCCGACCAAATCTTGATTGACTTTGTAAGTATTGACCGCCAGTTCCACGCCGACACTTAAATTTTCGCCCAGGTCTTTGCCGTAAACTGCGGAGAAAGATTCCACCGCCTCGGTAAAAGTAAAAGAGAGTTGGCCTTTCTTGCCCGCGCCGAAACCGCCTAGGGTGGGCAAGGCGCCCGGCTCGTCGTCATTGGTTTTTAACCCCACGGAATAAAAAATATTCCCGATATTATTGTAACGGAACGAGTACCAATCGCTTTGGCTCCAATGCCCGGTATAGGACAGGAACTTGGTCGCGCTGCCAAAGTCCGACGGGGCAAGGTCGCTGCCTTTGGTCAAGTCGGGTATCGTGCCGAGGCCTATCGCCTCCGCCGTGCCTTGGAATTGGCTGTTGGTCGCGTCCAGATTTTGCTGGCTTTGTTTTACCGCGTTGGTCAGCAGGGTGCCGCCCTCGATGCTGACCTTTTTATTGACCGCAATCGCCGCCGGGTTACCGCCGAGCGCAAAATTGTTGCGGGCATTCACGTCATTGGTGTCCAGCGCTCCCGCCGCCGCCGCCGCCGCGGCCACCAGAATGCCGATGACTAACGCCGTTTTTCTTATGCTCATTGTCTTGCCTTTCTTGGGAAAGTTGTCCTGTGTGTGGGTAAACTATTCGAATCGTTTTATTTTGGAAAAAATTAGGGTGTTCCCTTGATTATCAACACGGGCTTTTATTAATGCCAACCACCTCCCTTAATACATACTAATCATATATAACTAGTATATATAAAAACTATATGTTTGTCAAGGGAATGTACGAGTTACATACATATGAGACTTAATTAGAGAGACTGCGGTCTGGCACTGTCTTGCTGCGCAAGACACCCCCTGACGCTTACGCGTCTGTCCCCCTTATAAAAAAGGGGACAAATTTATTTCTGCGAGCAGCAATTATCTTTTATAGATTTATGTCAACTGGTCATGCATCGCCGCACCAGTTATCTCTCCTTACTAAGGCTAGTGAGCGCGGATTTCCTTTTAATCTAAATCGACGCGCGGATGCGTAAAATCTCTTCCATATATGCTTTCGTGTGGTCGTCATATTGCCCGCCCTGTCTCTGTATTTCGCCTGTGCCGCGCAGGTACGAAGCTAGACCGAGCTGTAGCTGATTGGGAAAACTTGCCCAGTCGTTGAATTTCTGAGACATATACAGGACAGTGCCTTTGACATTTTGATTGATGTCGTTGGGATTGTCGATGCCGAGGTCGCTGTAATTAAAAGGCATGATTTGGCCGAGACCGATGGCGCCGCTGGACGACACGGCCTTGGGGTCAAAACGCGATTCTCTGGCCATGACTGCCAGCGCCAGCCGCGGGTCGATATTTCTTTCCTTGCAGTAAATATTGGTAGCCATCTTGATTTGATTGGCCTCGGATTCCGTGAGACTAGGATTGTAACGGCGAATCACCACGTCCATCCTGTCGTAGGCGACGAACTGGTATCCGATGCCCGAATAATCGGCATTTTGCGCGGCCTGCGGAGCGACGGCTGACTGGGTGGGGGCAGTGGCGGGGGCTTGGCTGACTGGCTGGGCTGGGTTGACTGGCACGTTTTCTGGCTCGCTGGCGGTCGCCGCCCTCTGCACGGTCGGGTCTGAGTCAAAAGAGTCGGCGCTGGTGGTCGAGCCGGAATTATCTACGGTGCGGATGGTGGTGTGCGGCGATATTTCGTTAGGATTGACAGGGTTCGCCTCAAAACCTGAGAAAAAAGAGACGACAATGACCGCGATAATTATGCCCACCCCATCCATGACCTCAATTAAACCATAAAATAATAAGTGAATACAAGTGAGCGGGATTTAAGAACAATAATTAGAACTATTGTTCAGTTCTATTCCTGTGCTATACTTGGTTTATGGAGCTTCAAGAAAAAATCCAAATCCTTTCTGGCGCGGCCAAATACGATGTGTCCTGCGCTTCCTGCGGGGTCAGCCGTTTTGCGGCGCAGGGGCTGGGGTCGACCGTCTCGGCGGGCATTTGCCATAGCTGGTCGGATGATGGACGTTGCGTCTCTCTGCTGAAAGTTTTATTGACTAATTATTGCATTTATGACTGCGCCTACTGCGTCAACCGCCGGAGCAACGATGTGCCGCGCGCCGCCTTCACGCCAGAAGAGTTAATCGACCTGACCATTCAGTTTTATAAACGCAACTATATAGAAGGATTGTTTTTGAGTTCCGGCGTGGTGCAAAGCCCAGACCATACTATGGAGCGGTTGATTTGCGTTGCCCAGACTTTGCGCGAGCGGCGGCATTATCACGGCTACATTCATTTGAAAGTCATCCCGGGCAGTTCCGCG
>BGZO01000064.1 GCA_003864475.1 Candidatus Termititenax persephonae
AAAATGTTATAATCCCCGCATGACTTTTGAGGTTGATTTGAAGAAATTAGAAAAAATCGTGGAGGACTTGTCGTCAGGCGAGAAAACTCTTGACGAGGCCGTGGAACTGTATAAGTCGGGGCTGACTTTGACCAAGACCTGCCATGATTATTTGCAGGTCGTGGAAAAAGAAGTCAAGATGATTACCCGCCAAAACGGCAAAATTGAGGAGTCGGATTTTGCCCCATAAACTGGCCGGGTATCTGGCGCAAAAAACAGCCCTTATCGAAAAGGCCTTGGCTTATTATCTAGCTTTTACTCCTGATGTCCCGCCGGGACTGGTGGCCGCCATGCACTATGCCGTTCTCAACGGCGGCAAAAGGATACGGCCGATTTTACTGCTGGCGGCGGCGGAATTATTGGGTGTGGACGAGGGACAAATCATGCCCGCCGCCTGCGCCGTGGAAATGGTACATGCTTACTCGCTGGCGCATGATGACCTGCCCTGCATGGATGATGACGACCTGCGCCGCGGTCGCCCGTCCTGCCACAAAAAGTTTGGCGAAGCGACGGCGCTTTTGGCGGGCGACACTTTGCAGGCCTATGCTTATGAGATTGTGGCCAGAGATTGTCCGCCCGCGCAGGCCTTGACCTTGATTGCCCAACTGGGGCGGGCTTCAGGTGTTTATGGCATGGCGGGCGGACAGGCCTGGGATTTGGCCGGGACAGCCAGGACTTTGCCGGAACTACAGGAGATGCACGCGCTGAAAACCGGGGCGCTGCTGGAGTATGCCGTTACCGCGCCTTTGTGCCTGGCGCAGGCTGACGCGGCGGTGCGGCGCGCCTTGCATGTTTACGCCGCCGCCATTGGTTTGGCTTTCCAAATCAAGGACGACATTCTCGATGCGGAAGGCACGGCGGAGATTCTGGGCAAGACTCCCGGTAAGGATGTCCGTGGTCATAAAGCCACTTATGTAACCCTGCTCGGCATGGCTAAGGCCAAGGAGCTGCTGGCGGCGGAGACCACCAAAGCCTATCAATCTGCTAGAATATTCGGTACGGGAAATATTTTGCTGGTCTTGGCACGGCATCTGCTGGAAAGGAAAAATTAAATGCTGTCTAATCTGGGCGCGGAATTAGTGAAAATGTTTTGCGGCTTGCCGCTCAATGAACATCTGCGCATCGCGCTGTTGTCCATGCTGGTGGCTCAGGCTTTGAAAATATTTTTTTACTATTGGCGGTTTCACAAATTTAATTTCCGGGTCTTTGTCCAGCCGGGCGGTATGCCGAGTTCGCATACGGCGATGGTGTTGTCTCTGGCGGCTTCGATTGGTTTTTCCGACGGCTGGACGGCCAATACTTTTGCGATTGCGCTGGTTTTTAGCATGATTGTGATATACGATGCCGCCGGAGTGCGCCGTGCCGCGGGCAATCAGGCGACCATCTTGAACATGATTATGGAAGACTTGTTTACCAAAAAGAAAATCAATAAACCGCGCTTACAAGAATTGCTCGGGCATACGCCGCTGGAAGTTTTTTTTGGCGGACTGCTGGGCATTATTTTGGCTTTTGCCTATCATTTGCTTTATAATATTTGATTATGCTAGAGCGTTACTCCGACCCGCGCGACCTCAAAAGATATTCACTGCAAGATTTGAAAAAACTAGCCGAGGATGTGCGGCGCAAGATTATTCAGACCGTGGCGGTCAATGGCGGGCATCTGGCCTCTTCACTGGGTGCGGTGGAGCTGGCCATTGCCTTGCATGCCGCGCTGGACACGCCGCAGGACAAGCTAATCTGGGACGTTGGCCATCAGGCTTACGCGCACAAGATTCTGACCGGACGCTTGGCTAAGCTAGAGACCCTGCGCCGCTACAACGGCCTGTCTGGTTTTCCCAAGCGCGAGGAGTCGGTCTACGACACCTTGACGGTCGGCCATGCCTCGACCTCGGTGTCCGCCGCCGTCGGTCTGGCTCAGGCGCGCGATATTCAGGCGCAGGACTTTGCCGTGGTGTCGGTGGTTGGCGACGGGGCCTTTTCGGGCGGCATGATTTTCGAAGCGCTGAATAACGCGCAAAATCTGCGGAAATTTGTGGTCATCCTGAATGACAACGGCATGTCAATCGGCAAGCCTGTCGGCACACTGGCGCGTATGATTACCAATCTGCGTCTGTCCAATTTTTACCGCGCTTTCAAGAAACAGACGGAGTTTATGATTGGCTTGATTCCCGCCATCGGCAAGCCGCTACGCAATGCCGTGGACAAATTGGTCAGCCGCACCGGCGGCATCATTATCCAAGAGCTGGCGAAACGCCAGAAGGCCGGTTTTTTTCAGGACTTGGGTTTGACCTATTTTGGCCCGCTGGACGGGCATAATATTTCACTGCTGACAGTGGCCTTGAAGTACGCCAAAGATTATGAGCGTCCCGTGCTGCTGCACGTGCTGACCAAGAAAGGCAAGGGCTATGCTCCGGCGGAAAAAGAGCCGTCAAAATTTCACGGCGTGGCGGGCTTTGCCATTGAGACTGGCGCAAGCCCCCCGGCGGAGCGTTCTTATACGCAAGTTTTTGGCGAGGAATTACTGCGACAGGCCGCCCGCGACAAAAAAATTTGCGCGGTAACGGCGGCGATGGCGGACGGGACGGGCTTAGATATTTTTGCCAAAAAATATCCTAAGCGTTTTTTTGATGTCGGCATTGCCGAGGAACATGCGGTAACTTTTTCGGCAGGTCTGGCGGCGGGCGGTCTGCAACCCGTTACGGCGATTTATTCAACTTTTTTGCAGCGGGGCTATGACCAGATAATCCACGACGCGGCTTTGCAGAAATTGCCGCTCTTCTTGGCGGTCGACCGCGCTGGGCTGGTCGGCTCGGACGGCCCGACGCATCACGGGGTTTTTGATTTGTCGTTTTTGCGAACCGTGCCGGGCTTGGTTTTGGCCGCGCCCAAGGATGCCAATGAATTGAAGGACTTAATCAAGCTGGGGCTGGCCAGCCAAAAATTATTTGCCTTGCGTTATCCGCGCGGCGCGGCTTGGTTCTCGGCTGAAGAGCGCGCGGCGCAGGATTTGACGCTGGGTCAGGCGGAGATTGTCTATGGTCAGGCCGGGGCGGAGACGGTGGTCTGGGCTATCGGCACGATGGTCAGGCAGGCCCTGCAGGCGGTCGCACTGCTCAAGGGTCAGGGGAGCCTCTGTATCGTCAACGCGCGTTTTGCCGCGCCGCTGGACAAGGATTTGTTGCGCGAGACGGCCACGTCCGCCCGGAGGATAATCACGGTCGAGGAGAATATAATCAGCGGCGGATTTGGCGCGGCGGTGGCGGAGGCCTTGGCGGAGCTGGGCATTTCCGTGCCGCAGACTTATTGCGGTGTACCCAAGACTTTTGTCGGGCAGGGAACGGTCGCACAGCTCTACCAAGATTGTGGGTTGGATGCGGCCGCCTTGGCCAAAGTTTTCCATGCTTAAATATTTCTTGGCGGTCAGAAAATTGGAACGCTATGTGCGCTGGGCCGGGGTCAGACCGGGACTGGAGCGGATTACCCAACTGTTGGCCCTGCTGGGCAATCCGCAACAGGGGCTGAAGGCCGTGCATGTCGCCGGCACCAACGGCAAGGGTTCAACGGTTTTGCTGACCGCCAATGCCCTGCGCGAGTGCGGCTACAAGGTGGGCGCGTATCTTTCGCCGCACTTGGTCGAGTATACCGAGCGTTTTTTACTAAACGGGCGGGAGATTAGCCGCCGGGACTTGGCCAGAATATTTGCCAAGGTGGACGAGGCGGCGCAGCAAGTGCGGGGGGTTACGGAGTTTGAGATTCTGACGGCCATGGCTTTTGTTTTTTTTCAGGAACAAAAGGTCGATTTTCTTGTTTTGGAAACGGGGCTGGGCGGCAAATATGACGCGACCAATGTCTGCCAGCCAGTCCTGACCATCATCACGCCGATTGATTATGACCATGAGTCCGTGCTGGGGCCTAGCCTCAAGAAGATTGCCGCCGAGAAAGCGGGCATCATCAAGCGCGGCGTGCCATTGGCGACGGTTGAGCAGAAGCCGGAGGCTCTGCGGGAAATCAAGAAACAAGCCCGCCAGTATAAGAACAAGGTGCGCCTCATCTCCGGGCAGGACAATCGGCGGCTGGTCCGCGCGGCTCTGCGTTTCTTGGACTTGCCGCCCGGGCTTGTCCGCCAAGGTCTGCAAAAAACGTTCTGCCCGGGGCGGCTGCAAAAATGGCGGGACCAGCCGCCTTTTTATCTCGACGTGGCGCACAATCCGCAGGCCTTGAGCCGCCTGCTGAAAATGGCCAAGCCTAAGGTTTTGGTTTTGGGGCTGATGCGCCGCAAGAATTTAAGAAAAATATTGGCTGTCTTGTCGAAAAAGATTGAATTGCTCATTGCCGTGGACTTACCGTCGGCTGGCCTGGCCGAGGCCTTTACGTCTGCCGAGATAGCCGTGGCCGCGCGCGCATACGGCATTCCCGCCGTGCTTAAACCAAATGTTCTGTCCGCCTGCCGTCTGGCCGCGCGCGAGGCCGCCCGCCGCCGAACCGCCGCCGCCGCCGCTGGCTCATTTCATCTGGTCGGGGAAATATTTAAGAAATATAGGCTATCCCGTGGGATTAGAAAAAGCTGACCTTAGGCGGCGGCTTATTGGCTGAGCGCCGCGCCGGTCTCCGCGTCCAGCACGACCGCGTGGGTTTTATTCTGACCGTAAAAGACCACCTGCCATTTGCTAGTTTTCTGCCGCCGATTTTCGTAAGGCGGTCCGATGAGCGAGATGACCCTAGTTTTCACGCCGTGTTCTTCTTGGAATTTCTTGGCCGCTTCGCTGGCGCGGTAAAGCGCGGTCGGCGTGTCGATTTTGAGATTCTGCACGGGATTGAGCGGCGAGAGGACAGTCTCTTTTTGCGCGATATACCCGGCCTCGTAGGTATAGATTATCGATTTACCGGAGCTGGGCGAGTAAAATAAATACGCCCATTTATTGCTGTTGCCGTTGGCATCGATTTCCGCCTCGGAAATAGCAAAAAGGTAAGCGTCCGTCCGCCAAGTCTTGGCTTTTTGCTCGATTTCGGGCAGCCACTGCAGGGCGGAAACGCCGTAATTGAACTCCTGTGCCTCGCCGAAATGCAGGGCGTTTTTGACGGCGGTAACGATTTTACAGCCGCTCAATAGGCAGGCACAGCACAGCGCGGTTGCCGCCAGTAAAATTTTTTTCCTAGACATGTCGTCCCTCCGCCTGCTCCACCGCCTGGGCGCAACGCGGGCAGAGATTGTCCGCATTGAGACTGGCGAAGAAACGCCAGCAGCGCACGCATTTGGCTCCGGCGGCTTTGCTGACCTCCGCTTGGAGACCGCCGCTGTGCAGAGTTACTTGGGAGACAATCAAAAAAGTTTCCAGCTCCGCGGCGGTGATGTCCCGTAGCCAATCGTCCGGCGCGGTCAAGGCCACCGCCGCCTCGGTTGAAGAGGCGATGATTTTTTCGGCGCGCTTGGTTTCGATAGCCTTGTACACCTCGTCCTTGATTTTGAGGATACGCTCGTATTTTTCTTCCAAAGCCGGGCTACG
>BGZO01000065.1 GCA_003864475.1 Candidatus Termititenax persephonae
TTAAGCCCGGAAAGAAATCTTTTCTGCGCGGCCTCGACGCTCATGCCCAGATTGGATTTGACCGCGCCGACCATGCCCACGTCTGTGATGTAGCCAGAGCCGTTTTCCAATATCTGCTCGTCCGCAGCCTGTACGTGCGTGTGCGTACCAAGCACGGGCGCCACGCGCCCGTCGAGATAAAAACCCAGTACTTTTTTTTCCGAACGCGTGTGGCCTAGGGTTGTTTTTTAAAATTACGCTTTCCGCCGGATTAGGTTAGGTTTTTCATTTTCGGGAATTTCCCCGTCTTTTTTGCGTCATTTTGCCGTAACCCTCGACTTGGCAAAAAAATTGCTTCAATCCTGACTATAGGTTGGCAAAAAAATCAGCCTAAATTTTAACCACAAGGAGCGGCGCTATGAGCAAGCAAGAAACATTAATCCCCGCGGAGGTTATCGCAGACAAGATACTTCTGCTCAGAGAAAGGAAGGTGATGCTGGATAAGGATTTGGCGTTATTGTATCAAGTGCCAACCAAGGTCTTGAATCAAGCGGTCAGGCGCAATGTCTACCGCTTCCCCTCAGATTTTATGTTTAAGCTGACGGAGCAAGAAGTGGCAATCTTGAGGTCACAAATTGTGACCTCAAGTTGGGGCGGACAAAGATATTTGCCTTATGCTTTTACGGAACAAGGCGTGGCCATGCTCTCCAGTGTTTTGAATAGCAGGCAGGCAATCAGCGTCAACATTCAAATTATCCGCACTTTTACCAGACTGCGGGAAATAATCGCCACGCATAAAGATTTGCAACATAAGATTGAGGATTTAGAAAGAAAGTACAACAAGCGTTTTAAAAACATCTTTCAGGCTATAAAACTTTTGTTCAAAAATGACGAGAACATCAACCAGCGTTTTACTTATGAAGAGGACAGGCTGAAGAATAAGCAATTTGGTTTTTTACCGCCCCGCCAAACTCTCGGCAAGCCTAAGCAACGGAAATAAAGAAAGGAGCAATTTATGAACCCGGTCAAAGAAATCAATGATATGCTGGATAATTGCCTGACGGCGGACATTTCGGATATTCATGTCGAGACGTTTAAGGAGATTTTTCGGGTACGCTTCCGCGAGGACGGCCTGCTCTCCGCTTGGCGCGAATACCCGGCGGTTGAGCGCGAGCAGTTCTTTACGCGGCTCAAAATCATGGCCGGGCTGGACACTAATAAATACGGGCTGCAGGACGGGCGTTTTACCTACAAAGAACGTGATGTAAGGGTGTCCGTGTTGCCGGTTTTTTATGGCGAGAAGATTGTGCTGCGTGTCCTGGGACAGACCCTGCGTCTGGACATCGATTCGCTGGGGTTGCCGGAACCTGTCCGACCGTCCCTGCAAAAGAATATCGCGCGTGCCGCGGGCTTGATTCTCGTAACCGGACCGACTGGCTCCGGCAAGACGACCACCCTGTATTCTTTATTGAAACTGCTGGACTGCGCCCGCAAGAACATCATTACCATTGAGGACCCGATAGAATATCAACTGGCGGGCATTAATCAGGTGCAGATTAATCTGGCGCGCGATTTAGGGTTTGCCGCGGTGCTACGCGCCGTACTGCGCCAGGATCCGGACATTATTTTTATCGGGGAGATTCGCGACGAGGACACGGCGCAGATTGCGGTACGTGCCGCGCTGACTGGGCATTTGGTTTTTGCCACACTGCACACCAGAGATACGCGGGAGACTTTTGCCCGCCTGCTCGACCTCGGCGTGGCCAAATATTTGCTGGACGCGGTGCTGGTCTGTGTCCTTTCCCAGCGTCTTTACCGCAAGATTTGCCCCACCGCCCCGGGCGGCTTCAAGGGGCGTTCCGGGCTTTTCGAATACCGCTCTTTCCCCGACAAGGTGGAGTATTCCTTTGCCGAAGCGCGCGCCGATGTTCTGAAAAAAGGTTTGTCCACGCCGCCAGAGGTTAGTTTTTAATAATTGTGGATAATTTGTTTAAAAAACGGTAAATAATCTGGAAAATCAGGAAAAATGCTCTATTTACGCCAAAAATTAAAAAACACTATATGTGGATATTTTGTTAAACAAGTAACCGTATATATGGGGTTATTTTAGGATATTTTTTTGATTATGCTAAAAACAGGCAATTTATGGGTTATCCCTGTTGATTGGTTATGTGGATAAGTAGTGTATATATTAAATTTCCGTAATGTTTTGTGCGGAATCAGTGGTCTCTATCGGATAAATTTCGTGTCCGGGCAATGCCAAAATGGCCGCGTCGCGCGACGCGCTGTCCTTGTAAAATGCGAAGATTGACGCGCCGGAGCCGGACATTTGCCACGCGGCTGGGCCGGTGTCCTCAACGGCTTTGAAATACTCGGTCAGCCTAGGTTGCCAAAGGAGAGCCGGCTCAATGAGGTCATTCCGCAAATTGGCTTGGAGATTTTCCACAGTAACTTTGCCGCCCCGGTACGCCCCAAGCTCCAGCGGCTTGTTTTTGGCCGGGGAGACCTTGCCGTAAACCGCGCCTGTCGGGCAGGCAAAGGGCGGCTGGAGAATCAGTCCGTGCATTTTGGGCAGTTCCGGCAGTTTTTTTAATAACTCACCGCGGCCTTCCGCCAGGCAGGTGCCGCCGTGCAGGCAATAGGCGATGTCCGAGCCGAGCTGATTGGCGATTTTTGCCAACTCGCTGTTCGGCAGGCCTAGGGCAAAAAATTTATTTAAACCAAGCAATGTCCCGGCGCAATCTGTCGAGCCGCCGGCCAGTCCTGCCGCCAAGGGGATATTCTTGGTCAACGTGATTTTTACGCCCTTGGCTGGCGCATATTTTTGCCCGAAAATCTCTGCCGCGCGATAGACCAAATTTTGCTTAACATCTTGCGTGATGCCCTGCGGCGCGTCGACTTCTAGGCCGTCCGCCCGCGCGAAGTCCAGCGTGTCATACAATGACACCGACTGCAGGACTGTCCGCAATTCATGGAAGCCGTCGGCGCGTTGGCCGAGGACGTTCAGGACGAGGTTGATTTTGGCGGCGCTTTGTACCCGCAGCCTCATTGCTTACAGGTTGTTCGTAACAGGATATTTTTTCTTGGCGCTGTCGACCAGTTCCTGCAATTTGGCGGTCTGCTTCTCGCGCAGTAGCTCCGCCTTGATGTCCTCCTTGACTTCAGCCAAGGGACGCTGGGTAGACGGCTTGTAGTCCGTAACCTTGATTAGATGCCAGCCGAACTGTGTCTGGACGGGGGTTTTGCTGGACTCCCCCTTTTTCAAGGCAAACGCCGCGGCTTCAAAAGGCTCCACCATCTGTCCTTTAGTAAAATAACCGAGGTCGCCGCCGTTGCCAGCGCTGCCGGGGTCGGTGGAGTATTCCTGTGCCGCCGCCGCAAAATCCTTGCCGTTCTTCAGGTCGCTCTGCACAGTCTTCACTTCATCTTCCGTGTCGACCAGAATATGGCTGGCGCGGATAGACTCCGGCTGTACATATTTGGTCTTATTGTCATTGTAATGCTTCGAGACTTCTTGGTCGCTTACGGTTACTTTGCTGACCGAGTCCTTGATGTATTGATTGGTCATCACGGCTTCCTGGACTTGCTCCATGGTTTTGAGGACTTCGCTGTTGGCGGCATAGCCTTTTTCTTTGGCCTCGATGGCCAGCAGTCTTTCCTCAATCAGCCGATTGAGAATCTCGCGTTTGCCGTCCGGCGAGGAATAAAACTGCGCATACTGGGAAGGCTGTGCGTCGATATAGGCTTGAATATCCGCGTCGGTGATGTTATTGGCGGTGCCGATGGTGGCGACCACTTTGTCCGCGCTATAGAGCAGGCTTACCCCTACCCAACAAACTACGATAAAAATTTTTCTGAACATGCTGACTCCCCCTCAAAACGATTTGGAGCATTATACACGATAATGTCCCCGCGTTTCAAATTGAAAATTACTGGTACAGTTTTTGCAAAAGCCAGACGATATTTTCGCCGAGACGCGTCATGGTTGCCACGCCTTCCTCGTCTTTTGCGTACTCGCCGAGGCCGCGGGACAGGCTCATATTCCAATAACTGCTGCCCGGCACAATCATGTCATTGATGAGGAAAAAGTGTTGGATAGAGTCCAGCACGTGAATACTGCCGGCCCGCCGCACCGCGCAGACTCCCGCGCCGATTTTACGGCTGAGCGAGTGGCCGTCGCCGCGGGCAAGATACCCGCAACGGTCGATGACCGCTTTGATTTCCGGTGTCAGGTCGGCAAAATAAGTGGGCGAGCCGAGGAGAATAGCGGCGGCGGATTTCATTTTGGTATACACTTCCTGCACCCAGTCCGCTACGGCGCAGTGTCCCGGGTTTTTGGCGCAAGCCCCGCAGGCGCGACACCCCTGCACCGCCCGTCCGCCCGCTTGGTACAGTTCGGTCTCGTAGCCTGCCCGTGCGCCCACAGTCAGGGCGGTTTTCAGCATATTGGCCGTGTTGCCGTCGTGGCGCGGGCTGCCGTTGACGGCCAAGATTTTCATGGTAAAAATGTAACACACTTGCTATAATTTTTCTATGCGAAAAGTTTTAGCCGCACTGGTTTTGTGCCTGTTGCTGGCCGGGTGTGTCCAGAAACCGACAATCAATTATCGAGATTGCGCGGTTCAGTTTAATAATCTGCAGGCGGTCAACGCCAAATTTAAATTTGATTTGCACAACCCCAATCCTTTTATGCTGAACGGCAAGGTGAACTACAAAGTTTTTGTGCAGGGCGTGGAGTTTTTTACGGGACAGTCCGGCGCGTTTGCCGCCGCGGCCAATGACGAGACGGATTTTACGCTGGAGCAGGACATTGAGTTGGCCAAGGTTTTCGGCTCGGAAAATTCCTTGCTGCAGGCCGTGCTGGGCGGGCAAAAATCCATCAAAGTGCGCGTGGCTGGGCAATATATCCTGCGGGCGTTGGGGTTCTATGATATGCCTATCGGTTTTGACCAGACCGTCGAGGTGCCTCTGCCGGACAGAGAGCAGTTTCAGAAAGACTTGCAGGACAAGATTGACCGTTCCTTGCAAAACATTGATTGGCAGGGCTTGGGCAATATTTTACAGAATTTATAATTGCCAACGGCCTGTTGCTTGGCGCACGGGCGGCGGCTAATTCAATTTCACAAATTTTCTTTTCCCAACTTGGATAATCAATTCTGCCTCGGCTGGTCCGGCTTGCTCCGCGACAATGACCGTCTGCGGGTCGGCGGCTTTCTGTCCGTTGATTTTGACCGCGCCCGCCTGAATATCGCGCTTGGCCTCGCCGTTGCTGGCGGAAAGCCCGGTAGCGGTCAGCAATTTGGCCAGCGGTAGCCCGCAGAAATCTTGGGCGCGTAAGGCCGTGATGTCGTCCGGCGCACCGTTATGGGCAAAGACGTTCTTGAAATTTTCCGCCGC
>BGZO01000066.1 GCA_003864475.1 Candidatus Termititenax persephonae
TTGATTGAGGTGCTGGCCGCCTCGCCCAGTCTCAGCGGCGGCGGCATCCAGCAGAGTATTTTTACAGGCAAGATTACGACGCGGACGTACAATTTTTACAATCCGTTTATCGAGCTGGGACTGTGGCTGATTAAGATTTATTCCAAAGTTTTCTGGCGTTTACAGGTCAAGCACGGCGAGAAATTGGAGATTAACAATGATTTGATTGTCGCCAATCATCAATCCTATCTCGATATTCTTTGGCTGCTGTGCATCCTGCCGTATGCCAAGCGGCGGAATATTTGCATCGCGGGCAAGCGCGAATTGTGGCCGCTCAAGCTGTTCTTTCCCGGCATTCATATTATTTATGTCGACCGTTCCGGCAACTATATCCCGTCCTTGAAAGCGGCGGCGGACATGTTGCGGCTGGGCAAGTCCTTGATTGTTTTCCCGGAAGGGACGCGCAGTTACGACGGCAAGATTGGGCAATTCAAAAACGGGGTCGCCTATCTGGCCAAAAATCTGCACAAGAAAATCCTGCCGATTTCCATCAAAGGCGCGTATGAGATTTTCCCGCGCAAGAATTGGTTACCCAAATTGCTTACCACCCAGCGTTCCTCGCTGGACGTGCATGACAAGATTGACCCCGACCAGTTTGCCACGCTGGAGGATTTGAACAGCAGGATGCGGGATTTGGTGCAGAGTTAAGATGGCCAATTTTTTTGCACTGGTCAGGGAAGTAGCGGAACGCCAGCCGGCGGCTCTTTGTTTTGCGGTCAGCGGGCAAAGCTACGGCGCGGTCTGGCGCCGGGTGCAGTATCGCGCGGCAGCTCTGCGCGCCCGCGGGCTAAAAAAAGGCGATGTCCTCGGCATTTTAAGCAAAAATTCCCCCGACTGGTGCGTAACTTTCACGGCGGCCATGGGCTTGGGCGTACTGGCGCTGGTTTTGGACACCAATCTGTCCTCCGCTACGCACCGCGAGATGCTGGCGCATGTGCAGGCCAAGCTGGTCTGCGTCTCGCCGGAGTTTGCCGCCGTGGATTACGGCATTCCCCAGTACGCCATTGAGATGGCCGACCCCGCCGCCGTTTTTGAGCCGGAGCCGGTGGACGATGCGGATTTGGCGGCTTTATTCTATACCTCCGGCACGACCGGAGAGCCGAAGGTTGTGCCGCTGACGCAGGCCAATTTGCTTAAAACCACGCTGGCCTGCATCGAGCGTTTTCACGCCGTGCCGAGCGATATGTTCATGACGATTCTGCCGCTGTATCATGTTTACGGTCTGGTGGCGGGCTTCTTGGGCGCTTACTTGAGCGGCGCCTCGATAGTTTTTCAAAATTCGCTCAAGGCCTCGGATATTCTCGGCACGCTGGCCAGGCAGCCCATCACTATCTTTTCTGCCGTGCCGCAGTTGTGGGAAATATTCCTCGACCGTCTCCTGAAAAAAATCAAGTCAGAATCCCCGCCGAAGCACGCCTTCTTTGTCTTCGTCCTGAATAACGCGCCGAGCCTGCGGCATCTGGGCTTGGGGCGGCTGCTCGACAAGCTGTTCTATCCCGTGCATCAGGTTTTTGGGCTGAAGCTGCGCCTGTTGATTAGCGGCGGCTCGCGGCTGCGTCTGCGCTACTGCCTGTATTATAAGCGGCTGGGTTTCAATCTGACCGAGGGCTACGGCTTGACCGAGACCACCGGACCGATTTGCGTCGGCAAGATTAAGAATGCCACGCCGATTTGCGTCGGCTTGCCCTTGCCGGGCAATCAGGTGGCCATCCGCCAGCCCGATAAGCACGGCATTGGCGAGATTTGGCTCAAGGGCGACGCGGTGATGCCCGGCTATTATCAGAATCCCGAGGCGACCAGAGAGGCCTTTGACGCGGACGGCTGGTTTCAGACCGGAGACCTCGGTTTGCTTGATAGGCATGGCGAGCTGCATATCCGCGGACGGAGCAAAAATGTGATAGTGCTGGACTCCGGCAAGAATGTTTACCCGGAAGACATCGAGTCGCGTTATCTCCAGTCGCCGCTGGTCGAGGAGATTGCGATTTTTGGGCGGCGGATTAGCAGCCGCGAGACGGTTTATGCCGTGGTGGTCCCGGCGGAGAAAAATCAGGACAGCCGCGAACAGCTCAAAGCGGAATTCAAAAAGCTGGGGCATGGCCTGCCGACCTACAAAAGGATTGGCCGTTTTGCCGTATCGTTCAATCCTCTGCCGCGCACTTCCACGCAAAAAGTAAAAGTCCATGAGGTCATTCAGCGGCTGGAAGCGGGAGAATATCAAGCGGCGGATTAAGAGGTGGCAGCGCCCCCCTACCGGGCTGGCAATGGAAGTACCCCCGACCGAGCCGGGAATACCTATCCGGCGAGGAAGTCCCAGTGCGCGACCAGCGCACGGAGTGCCGCCTACCGGGCTGGAAAAGGGTACGACCGAGGGCGTATTTCCTTGCGCCCGAGGAAGTACCCCCAGCCTACCGGGCTGGGGGTATATTTCCCTAATTTCTGGGTATTTTCTTTAAGTATTTCAAATATAGAGATAAAGAGATTAAATTAGAGATTAGATTAGAAATTAGATTAAGCCCTAGATTAGACCTTAAATTAAGGCTGAAGGTTTAAGAGCGGCATAACTTTTACAAAAGAAAGGGGGAGACGGCATGGTGGCATCCATAGCAGACGGCTTGATTGCCAAATTAAAACTCGATGAGCTGCGTCCGGAAGAGAAGCCGGCGGCGCTGATTGCTTATTTCAATAACATCTTGACGGGCAAGATTCGGACCAGCCCCCCGGAGTTACAGACCCTGCTGGCCCTGATGGTAGACTGCCAGCCGGATGATACGAAAAAACTAATTATCACTTACATCAACACGCATCAAAATTCGATTGATATTTTTTTCAGCGACCACATGCAACGTTTTGACCGTTTCGATTTTAAACCATATTTTCTGCGCATCAAGGGTATCGAGCCGGGGCGTGAATTTGCCGTGCCGACCAATGCCCGCCGCAATTTTGAGCAAATCAAGCCGCTGGACACTAGGCTGTACAAGGACATGCTGGAGGGCGACCAGAGTTCCTTGAAAATGAAAAAAGCCAGCCTGCAGAAAGTCGACGCGGCCAAGCTGGCGGACTTACGGGCGCAGGAGAAGCAAAAAATCACCGCCCTGCTCAATAACCTGCAGCGAACCATTGGCGACCGGATTAAGGGCGGCGGCGCGACCAGAGAGCAGGTCTTGGCCAAGCTGCATTTTGTCGAGGAACTTTTTATCCCGGCTTTGCAATTGAGTTACAATGAGCCTGCTCTGCAAAAATTGGCGGAGTTGCTTTTGGACGGGGCTGACCCGGCGGCGGCGGAAGAGGTTTTCGCCTCCCTGCGCCTGCCGCTCCGCCAGCAGGAATTATTTTGCGCGGCCTTGGCCAAGAAGATTTAGGAGGGGCAGATGTCCAGTAATTTTGACCTGTCGGACACGGCGGCTCTGGACGAGGAGCTGTTCAAGCCGCGCGGCGATAAGCAGGCCGCGGACGGCGACGGTGCGGACGAGGCGGCTGCGGCAGAGGAGCAGCCGAAGATTGTGCTGCCCCAGCCGACCAATACGCACGCGGCCATCACGAACACTTTTCAGCTGGACTCGCGGCAGGAAATAGAGCGGCACAAGCGGCAGCAACAAATCCATTCGCGCCTGAAGGCCAAGCAGGGAGTTTTTGCCAAGACGGTTTTCGGACGGGTGGTCGACCAGCACAGCCCGGAGCAGGCCAAGCTGGCGGCGCGGGATTTTTACACCCTGCTACGGCGGGGCTGGCGCAAGGAGGCGCGCAATCAATTTCGCCTGATGACCAGCGGCCTGCAGGAGGCGGTGGCCTACAGCCTGCTGCGCGAGTCGGGGCTGGACTTGCGGCCATGGCGGGCGGATTGGCTGGCGCTCTTCAAGGACGCGCAGCTGTCCGCGGAGCTGAAAGAATTGGCGGGCGTGGAGCTAAGTCCCGGGCGGGAAAATCCCCTGCAGGAATTATTGGCGGGGGTCAAAAATTCGACGGGGAGTCTGGGCGGCTATCTCGATAATCTGCCGCGTCCGGCGGGCAAGCCGGACTTTGTCCGCTGGGAACGCGCCCTGGCGAGGAAAAAAAATCCAGAGCTGTCCGCCGCTTACGCGGCGGTGCGCAAGTATCTGCTGCGGACGCGCGGCAATGTCCGGGAGAACCGCGCCATGCTGCTCAATGGGCAGATGGGCGCGCGCGAGTTCGCGGAGTATTTGGACAATACGATTATCGGCTTGGAAAATGTCTGCTTTGGCTTCACGGAAAATCTGCCCGCTGATTTGGCGCGGTTGCGGGCCGCTCTGCAGGCCGCGCAGGCGGAGACTTACAGATATATCGCGGACACCCTGCGGGATATTTATCAGCAGACCCCGGACAATCTGGTTTTTAAATTGAGCGAGGACGCTTATTTTCTGCTGAACGACGCGCTGATTAGCCTCCAAGAGACGCAGTTGAGCGTGCTATTCTGCGACTTGGGCGGTGTCCCACTGGGGACGGCGGAGAATCTAGCTTTCCTGGACGGTTGCTATGAGTACAGCAGCCGCTACAAGCCAGGCACGGCGGTGGCCTTGACCGTGGCGGCACAGATTTTCCGTCTGACGGCGCGGGGCTTGCTGGGCTGGGACAAGGGCAAGCTGGACGAATTGCGTCGGCTGGCGGAGTTTTTGGAGCGGGCCAGGGATTCCCTGCGCGAGTTCACGAAAAAACTGGAAGACATCAAGGAAATCAAGCGGCTGGACAATGTGCTGGTCGTCCTGAACACTTTTTTGCGTGGCCTGCGGGAGCTGGAGAAAATCTTGACTGCCAAGTTTTTGCTGAATAAATCCGCCGCGCTGCACTCCTCACTGGCCAAGTACAGCCTGCTCCTGGAGTCCGACAAATGGCAGGGGACAATCGCCGCCATTTCAGATTTTTCTAGGGGCGCTGCCTAACTTTATTTCAGCGCTTACTGCTTGGCTAAGCCAAAACATTAGCAGACTATATTACCGCAGCGTAGGCTGAGCGGGGTCGAAGCCTACGTTGCCGCCTCTCCTTGGTAAGGAGAGGCAGTCGCAGAAGTCCTTGCGCGCGAAGCCGTGTCAGCCGCATCGGCGGCTGGCCTGGCGAGCGCAGGTTTCTTTATTATAGTTTTGCTTAACACTTGCATGGCATTGACATGATAAAAAAGTATGGATATCATAAATACATGGCTTTAAACAACTGTTAAGTATTTATTAAACGAATAACACAAAAAATCGATACATTATCCTATTTAATTATGCCGATAAGTAGTCTGTATCGTGGTGTTTTTTAAAGACA
>BGZO01000067.1 GCA_003864475.1 Candidatus Termititenax persephonae
CCCGCTCAAAAATAAGGCGGCATTCTTTTTCCAGTTTTTCATAAAATATCCTTTCGTTGAATTAGATTTATACGTCTGTAAACGGATGATACGATAATTTCTGTGTGAGAAATTATTGGCAAGAAAAGCGGCGAGGCTTTAATTATTGAAAAATTTGCATGGGAAAAATATACTATATTTAGAAATTGGCTGTCAATAAAATCCGCGGCACATATATTCATGGCGGCTTGGCATTATTTTTTGGGTAAAGAATACCCCAAAAAATATCGATGCAAGTATCCCCGCGTCCCCGCCGATAATTGAGGCGAATATGGACAAGGTATTGACAATCGTGATAAAATAATAAAATATCTTGGACAATCAGCCGCCGCGCCGACACACAAAGCACGGGGCATATGACAAGGAGACATCTCATGGTCAAGAGCCTGATACTCGGACATTCAGATAATCGCGCGGCGGACGCGGAGTTTCCGCGCTGTTTCGGAGTGGTGTTAAGTGGCATTTACCCCCCCCCCCCCCCCCCCCACGATTTTTCGCTTAAATAAGCCAAAAACCAAACGTAACATAAAAACAAACCCTTGCCGAGGCATTATCTTGGCAGGGGTTTTTTACGTTTGATAGACAAAATTTAGGGGGGGGTTCATGGCACGCTACAAGTACAGAACGCCGGACGGCGTAACCACGCAGGGGGCCACGGCGACGTTCGACGACAATACGCATGGCCTTGCCAAGGATTATCTGAAAGGCCAGCGCATTTTAGCGGACGACCTCAACCAGACGCTGGAAAACTTGAACGCCCAGCAGACCGCCCGCGGACTGGCAAAAACCGCCATCGCCGCGCTGAAGGTAACGGCGAACTCGTCCAAGGTCGTCAAGACCGACCTGACCAACCTGCAGGCCGCCACGGCCGGGCTGGTCAAGTACGGGGCGAGCGACAAGTTCCCCTCATTCTCCGCCTTCTCCACCTACGTCCGCGCCGTCCATCTGGAGGAGGCCAGGCAAGTCATCGACGACGCGCTCAACGGCGCGCGCTGCAACGGTGGTTGCTCGACGGCCTGCGGGCTTGGCTGCGGCATGGGCTGCGCGAACAATACCTGCATCAATGGCTGCGTGACCGAGTGTTCTTCCAACTGCGGCGGCGCCTGTTCTGGCGGATGTAGCGAAGCCTGCAAAAGCGGCTGCGGCAACGACTGCGGCGGCAATTGCGGGGCTGCCTGCACGGGGAGTTGCGGCGCCGCCTGCAAGAGCGGCTGCGGGAGTACCTGCTCTGGCAACGCGTGTACCGCGTCCTGCGGCGGCGGCTGCGGGAATGGCTGCCAAGGCACTTGCGGGAGCAGCGGCTGTGCAAGCGGTTGTTATCAAAGCTGCAGCGGCGGCTGCGGGACAACGTGCGGTAGCGGTTGCGGGACTGCCTGCACTGGCTGCAAAGGAAATTGCGGCATGGGTTGCGGGAATGTTTGCGCTAGTGATGGCTGTATCTCAAATTGCAGCGGCGGCTGCGGCAACAACAACTGCAGTACCGGTTGCGGGAACAAATGCGGGGGGAATAGTTGCATCTCAAGTTGCGGTAGCGGGTGCGGCGCAGACTGCGCTAAAACCTGCGGCAGCAGCAACTGCGGGACTGGTTGCCACAGTGGGTGCAGCGACGGGTGCGGGTCGACCTGCAAGGAGGGCTGCGGCAAGGAGGGTTGCACAGTAGGTTGCTATAATAACTGTAGCGGCTGTGATAATACGTGCAAAAACATGTGTGGCAGTGGAGATTGCAATGACACATGCGGCAGCAACACGTGCACTCAGGGGTGCCAACGTGGGTGTATAGGCGGATGTTATAATAATTGCAAGGGCGGTTGTGTTACTGCCTGCACAAGTTGCAATTATATATGCAATAATTGCGGCGGAAATTGCCTGTCAACTTGCGGGGCTGTCTGCAAAACTGGTACATGCAGCAATGAGTGTACTAGCTTTTGCACAGGCTGCACCGCCAATTGCGGGAATGCTACCTGTGGAGATAATTGTTTGGCCAACTGCAAAGAAGGATGCGGGGCAAGCTGCGCCACCGGTTGCGGGAACACCTGCAAAGAGAGGTGCGGGGACGGCTGCACCGGCACTTGCGGGGGTTCCGCCTGTGCAGGTAATTGTTATGGCTACTGTAGTAACAGCAGCTGCGGCAACGCCTGCGGTAGCGGTTGCGGCGGCGGTTGCAGCGGAGCCTGCTCTAGCAGCTGCGGCACGTCCTGCGGCGGCTGCGGGACAAGCTGCGCCAGCGGTTGCGGCAACGTCTGTACCAGCAAATGCGGGGACATCTGCACCGGCACTTGCGGGAACGCCGCCTGTGAAAATAATTGTTTCCACGCCTGCAAGATTGGTTGCGGTGCGCAATGCTCGCAAAGTTGCGCGGCCACCTGTTCCGCAAAATGCCTCGTAACTTGCAGTGCCGTCTGCGCTTTCGACTGCAACGACACCTGCCAAACTAATTGTTGGGCGACCTGCAACTTGTCCTGCTACAATGCCTGCGCGGGGACGACGCGGCACGGGACTGACGCGGGGAGTTATGTCTCATGAGCAGGCGAAAATTGGCATCATTGAGCGGGGAAGACACCCGCAATTTCGAAATCTCCGTCAACAAAGTGAACTGCGCCAAACAGGCGGCGCGGCCGGGCGCGGTGCCGGAGGGCGCGTCGCCCGACGAGGCGGAGAAGTTCATCCGCGAGGCCATCTTCGCCCGTGCCGACGCGCAGTACCTCCAAGATTTTTTCTGGCGGGACCTGGCGTGGCGCTACGGCATTGGGACAAAAGACGTGAGCAGGCTGTATGTGGATTTTGATGCCGGTGAATTATTTTTGGAGGAGGGCGCATGATACCAGCCATAAAAAACTACGAGGGCCTGAACATAACTTTTCAGGTAACCGAAGATTGCAATCTGCGCTGCAAGTACTGCTACGAGGTGGACAAGAAGCCGGGCGACCTGCCGCTCGAGTACGCGCGGAAATTCATCGACATCATCCTGACGGACGAGGACCCCATCAACGCCAAGGGGACAGACAGCGAGTGGATACTGAAGCGGGGGCTCATTATGGACTTCATCGGCGGGGACGCGCTGATGGTGCCTGGGCTGCTGGACAAAATACTTACTTATTACCAGTACCGGGCGGTCTCCCTGGGGCACAAGTGGGCGTACCGCTGGCGGGCGAGCATCTCGAGCAACGGGACGCTCTTCGACAACCCCGGGGTCAGGGACTTCATGATGAAGTACCGGGACAACCTGTCCGTGGGCGTGTCGGTGGACGGCTGCCCGGAGATACACGACGCGAACCGGGTGTGGAAGGACGGGAGCGGGACGATGAAGGACATTTTGAAGTGGTGGGACTGGTACATGGAGTGGCACGGGGCGGACTCCGTGGCGACCAAGGCGACGTGCAACAAGGACACCATCCCCTATCTTTTTAAGTCCATAAAGTTTTTGCACGAGGAGATGCGCCTCAAGCATGTCAACATCAATTTTATTTTTGAGGACATGCACTTGACGGACGACGACCTCAAGCTGCTGGACGGCGAGATGGAGAGGTGCGTCGAGTACATACTCGAGCACCGCCATGACCTGCACGTGAGCATGTTCGACAAGGGCTTCGGCATCGGCGGGCCGATGAGGGACCCGGACAAGGGGTGGTGCGGGTCTGGGAGCATGCCGTGCCTGTCTATCAACGGGAAGATATACCCGTGCTTCCGCTTCAGCCCGAACACGATGCACAGCCGGGACCTGGACTTCTCGGTGGGGGACGTGTGGGAGGGGCTGAGCCGCAAGGAGCGGTTCGAGACGGTCCGCCAGCAGACAAGGAAGAAGATATCGCCGCCCAAGTGCCTGGAATGCCCGGTGGAGAGCGCGTGCGCGTGGTGCATCGGCGGCGCGTTCGCGGAGAGGGGCGAGTTTTATCGGCAGGTGAACATCTGCGAGGTGCATAAGCTGCAGAGCAAGTGGTCGCGCAGGTACTGGGAGGAGTACGACAAGCTGGAGGGGACGAGGAGCTTCGACGAGAAAGGCGAGGTGGTGCTGGCATAAATTTAAGTGGAAAGGGCGAGAAAAAAAACAGGGAGGAGAACACCATGACAAGCAAGACGGAAGACAGGGAGACAGGGAAAGAGGGGCAGGAGGTCTGCCAAGTGTGCGGCAAGACGCACGGCAAGGTCGCCAGGAAAGGCCTGGGCGTGAAGGCGGAGCGGGACGAGGTGGAGAGCCTGATCCTGCTGAACAACAGGGCGCAGGCGGCGGCGCAGGCGGCGCAGCCCAACGGTATACCGCCCGGGGTGTCGCCGGAGCAGGTGCAGGTGTTCGTGCGGGCGGCGCTGAACGCGCAGGCGGAGGCGGTGTCCGCGCAGCGGGGCTGGTGGGGTGAGATGTTCGTGAAATACCCGCAGCTGCCGCGCGGGGAGAACGTCTACGTGGACTTCGACACCGGGGAGTTCTACCTCAACGAGAACGAGAAACACTAGGCTAAGCGCGCCGCCGGGCGGATTTTCTTTGCCCGGCGGCAAAATATTTACCCCGCATTCTAATGGATATTATTCAGCCACGAAGATTAAAGTTTATATCTGGATTTCTTTCTGCTTGTTTTAACCAAAAGGTTTTTGCGCTTCTGGAGGAAATCAAGGTAATTTGCTGAAAATGATTTTCCCGGTAGTAACGCAGTAATGGCGTTAACAGGCGTGTACCCAAGCCCTTGCCGCGTCTTTTCGCAAAAACATTAAGGCTGGCGATGTCTATCTGTCCGCTCAAGCCAAAAACCATAAAAGAAATGCCACTAGAAGAGCGTGGATTAATATATAAAGAACTGAAAATATCCCCGTCCCCTAGAGACACTTCATAAACATAATAGCCAGTGTTCATGATGCAGGCTTGCTCGCCAGGTAGGCATTCCCGATAATAGTCTTGCAAAACAGTAATAATACTCTGCGGCCCAGATACCTTCGCCTCTGCCGCTATAATTTTACTATGAATTATTGGCATAATATTCCCGTAATATTATCATAGGCTTTTAAAAATCGGCTTATTATTTTTGCCGTTTTTATTTTCCAACTGGTACGAGTATAATATCTGCCTAAAGAAAGTGAGCACCTTATGCGGTATATTAATGAAGCCTTGATTTGGGAAACTCTGGAGCAGGCGGAGAAAACTACGCCAGCTGAGATTGAAAAAATTTTACAAAAATCGCGGAAACTACAACGGCTGACTTTGGCGGAA
>BGZO01000068.1 GCA_003864475.1 Candidatus Termititenax persephonae
AATATCCGTAAGCATGGGCTTGATTTTCCGCTTGCCGAATATGTGTTGTCTGACCCGCAAGTCGCCACGCATATTGATAATCGGAAAGAGTACAAAGAGATTAGACATCTTGCTTATGGGCTTTGCTTTGGCGATGTGCTTTGTCTCTGCTACACGATGCGGCAGGATGTGTATAGGATTATCTCGCTTCGTTATACACACATACACACGACAAAGAAAGGAGTAAATACTATGACAATAACTAGAATGACTGCCAAGGAAGCTAGAAATGCGTATACCCCGGCGCAGATAAAAGCCATGCTCAAAAAGGCTAAGTCTTTGCCGCTGGACAAGAATGAAATACCGACCGCTGAGGATTTAGAAAGCGGCCGTATTCGTCTCTTGCGGCGCGGACGGCCAAAAAAAGAATATCCTAAAAAACGTGTGGACATGCGTTTTGACCAAGATGTTTTAGTAGGGCTTAAATCGTATTTTGGGCGCGGCTGGTCAACAAAAGTAAACGACACGATGCGCCGTACTCTAGCCAGAGCTGGTGTGCTGTGACAACTGACAATACCTGCGCCCTGCTTACATTTTCCACTTGGTCGTGGCTTGCTATGTCAATCGTAACATCACTTCGTAAAACAAATTCGCCCAGCCCGCGCCCGGCAGCGCCTAGTATAATTTCCCTAACATGCGGGCATATTATGGCATGACCAAAACACGCCGGAATAATTACCATATCTGCTTGACTACCCACCAGCCAATCTATGGCCTGATTTTCAAAGAATTATCCGCCCTGCTCATTCATTCTTTTAATTCTTTAGGGCGGCCCAGCGTTTTCAAGGTCAATGAATTTGCCCCGGACAAGACCAACATAATCCTCGGAGACACAATATACGCAGACTATGCCGACAAATTAAAGAACCTAAAATATATTCCCTGGCAGATGGAACAATTAGACACAGCCGAGGGACACTACAGTTCGTTCCCTCATTATCAGAATTTTCTGCAGAATGCCGCGGCAGTCTGGGATTATTCCATGCAGAACATCAAGTTTTTGCGAGGCCTTGGACTGTCCGCCCAGCATTTGCCAATAGGCTGGCACGCAAAGCTCGAAACAATTCCCGCGTCCCCAGAAAAAGATTTGGACGTTTTATTTTATGGCACCTTAAATGAACGCCGCCTCAAAATAATAGAGCAGCTTGAGGGACGAGGGGTGAAGGTCGGTTATACTAATTTTACTCTGGGCGCGGAGCGCGACCGATTAATCGCCAGGGCAAAAATTGTCCTCAATATACACTATTGGCACATGGCCATCTTGGAGACTGCGCGGATACACTATCTCTTGAACAATAAAGTTTTTGTCATCACCGAGCAGTCCGTGGACAATCCCTATCCCCAAGTTGATTTGGTCAGCGTCCCCTATGACCAGCTCGCCGAGGAATGTGTCCGGCGCTTGGCGGACTGGGAGAACTCACAGAAATTAGCGGAACTGAATTACGAGCAGTTCAAGAAATATTATCCGATGCCGGAATTGTTAAAGAAAGTGTTATGACGTATGATTGAATAATCATTAAAACAATCAGGAGTAGCGGGCATGGATAATGAAATGGATAATGAAAACTTAATCAAGGTTGACTTGTGCTGTGGCGCCAGCAAACCGGAAGGTTTTATCGGTGTCGACCATTTTCCCGGGGATAAGGTGGATATTGTCGCCAACCTCAATGAACGATTTCCTTTTGACGACAATTCCGTTGAGGTGGTTCGGGCGCACGACGCTATCGAGCATTTGCCTGACAGAATCCATACGATGAACGAGATTTGGCGCATCTGCAAACCGAACGCTACCGTAGATATATTAGTGCCGTCCACGGATGGACGCGGGGCTTTTCAAGACCCGACGCATGTCAGCTATTGGAACATCAATTCTTTTTTGTATTATTCCGTAGACCATCCTCCTCTTTATGAGTTATGCCAACGTTACGGTTTTCTGGGCGGTTTTAAAATCCAGCAGATTTACAATCTAGGCGGTTTTGACAATATCGTGCATGTCCAAGCAATCTTAACGGCAGTCAAATAATTCTGCTTTTGGCAAAATCCTCGCGTTGCCGGGCCACTTCCGCGCCATATTCGGCCTTGAACACATCGCGATATTGAAGATAATCGGCAGAATTTACGATACCGCAGTCATGCACCACCTGCGGACAGGGCTGTCTCGGCACCACGGTTTGGTACCCCGCCCGCCGAAATTCCAGGCCTTGCGCGATATCATAAAAATGCCAGCCCTTGAATAAATCCGCCCGCCACGGAATATCGTACTGCGTCGCCAGCAATAAACCATCGATAACCAAAACCTCGGCATATTTGTCGGCGCTTTGCTCGCCGCATTCAACATCCCGCAAAAAACCGGGACTGGACTCGATTACTCTGCCATAAGCATTTTCCGACTCCCACCAGACGCAAGAGTCCGGCAATGTCCGCGCCCCAATCAGCCCCGCCATGCCGACAGACCGGCTCTCAAACAATCTCCGCAGCCTCTGAATAAAATATGGATAGATGATATAGGCATCTTGATGCAGATAAACCTTGTACTTGGCAGTGGATTCTGCCATGGCCTGATTATACCCTGCGCACATTGAGGACGCGCCGCGCACCGCCTTGTACTCAACCGTAATATCCGGCGGGACAAGCAAGAGTCTGAGGAAAGCCAAGCATCGTGCGTAAAGAACCTCATTATTCACGCAAGTTATAAAACAGATTTTATTTTCGTCAAGCACGTCCGCCCCCTTGAATTATCAATTGCTAATTCAACGACTCCGCTTCCCTGACGCGCCAGACGGAGTTTTCGCGGACGAGAACCAGCTGCTCATCTTTTTCGAGGGCATCGCTCTCCTGCGCCGGTTCCGGCCAGAGAACACGCACGCTCACCGTCGCCTTGTCCGCGTTGACCAGCTTGACCGTCCCCAGCTTGAAATGCAAGGGATAGACCGGGAAGGCCTCGAAATGTTTTTGGTACTCGTCCTTGGCCACGCGGGCTTTGTCCAGCTCGGACAGGTAACCGTACATCCGCTCCGGCGAGGCTTCCTGCCAAGCCTGCAAGTAATTGCCCGCCGTCTGGCGCACCGCCAAGTCCTCGGCCAGCGAGACGCGCGGAGCCTTGCCGCCGCTGAATGAGGACAGGGAGACCAGCGCACCCACGAGACCGCCGACCAAGCCGAGGCTGACCAGCACAACTAATATTTTTAACTGTTTGGCGTTCATTGTCCGGCCTTCGCTTAATTTTTAGACTCGTTTGGTCATTTATTCTTTTGGAGAAGTTTCTCGTACTGTCCCGCGCGATATTTGAGGAAAGGGGTCAGGCAATACCAGACCAGCAAAGCAATGATGAGCAAAAAAATAAAAAGTCTCATGCGTACCCCTTTGATTTATAAAACATCCGGCTCAGCCACCCGACCACCTCGTAGCGGTGCTGGTTTATTCTAGCGCGTATCCCTCTGGCGGACAACTTCGTACATCAATAGCGCGGCGGCCACGGAAGCGTTCAGCGAGGTAATCCGTCCGCGCAGGGGAATCCTGACGACAAAATCGCACAATTCTCTGGTTAGCCGGGAGAGACCATTACCCTCGCCGCCGATAACCAGCGCGATGCCGCCCGTATAATCCCCGGCACGGTAATCCTGGCTACCGTCCGCCTCTAAGCCTGCGACCCAGACGGCTTCTTTTTTTAGCCGCTTAATGACCTCATTGAGGTTGGCCGCCTGGGCCACGGGGACAAGCTCCGCCGCGCCAGTCGAGGTGCGCAGCACCGTCTCGTTCAAGCGCACCGAGCGGCGCTTAGGGATAATCACGCCATGCACGCCGGCGGCCTCGGCGGTACGCAGTATCGCGCCGAAATTGCGCGGGTCCTCCAGACCGTCCAGCAACAAAAGAAAAGGCGGCTCGTTGCGGGTGGCCGCGTCGTCCAGTAAACTCTGCCATTCGCAGTAGCCGGACACGCCTACATCTCCCCGGCGGTCTGGCCGATGATGGCAAAACCTTTTTCCAATTCGGGTAGCGTTGCGGTAACCGGGTAAGCCAGCCGGATAACTTCTCCCGCCGCGCCGCAGCTGATGAGCAGCAGGCCGTTGCGTAAAGCACGTTTGCGCAAGTCGGCGCAAATCTGCCCTGAGGCGCAGACCAGACCCACCATATATCCCAGCCCCTGCCGCCGCACAAAAATCCGCGGATACTGGGCAATCAATTTGTCGCAGGCTTCCTCGACGGTCTTAATCTTGGCGGCCAAGCGCGGCAGTTCCCGCAGAAGAATATTTACTGTTGCCAAGCCAGCCGCGCAAGCCACCGGATTGCCCGTATAGGTGCCGCCATGCGCGGAAGTTTTCCACGCTTCAGAGATTTCTTTTTTCATAACCACCGCGCCCAAAGGAAAACCCGCGGCGATGCCCTTGGCCAGAGCCATGATGTCCGGTTCGATACCGTACCATTCGCAGGCAAACATTTTACCCGTGCGCCCGAAGCCGGATTGCACCTCATCGACGATAAAGTAAATTTTCTGCGCCGCGCAGTACGCGCGCAGTTTTTGCACAAACTCCCTGTCCCGCGCCTCGTAGCCGCCCTCGCCCTTGACCAATTCGACAATGACCGCGGCGATATTGCCGTCATTCAGCCGGGAAACCGCCTCGACGCTCGGCTCAGCAATGAAAGAACGCGGCAGCAATTCGCCGTAGCCGTCGCGGTACAATTGCTTGGCTGTAACCGAGAGCGCCCCCAGCGTCCGCCCATGAAACTCGCCCTGCAGGGTAATAATACCGCTCCGCCCCGAAACATATTTGGCGGCTTTGAGCGCTCCCTCGACCGCCTCTGAGCCGGACTGCGTGAGAAAAAAACGCGCGTCCCGAATCGGCACAATCTCTTGCAATTTTTCCGCCAATTCGATATTAGCCGAGATATAAGTTACTCCCGCGCAATTATGGATGATTTTCTTGGTCTGCTCCACGGCGGCATGGACAACCTCTGGATGGCAATGCCCAACGCTCGTTACCGCAATACCCGAAGCAAAATCCAGATAGGCTTGACCGTCCAGACCGTAGAGATATGCTCCGGCGGCATGACTTATCTCCAAGTCGGTAAAATGCGACAAAACCCGGGACAAAACTCTGTCGCTACGTTC
>BGZO01000069.1 GCA_003864475.1 Candidatus Termititenax persephonae
ACGTCATCTTCGTCGGCCTGCCCACCTCGTCATATGTGTATCGGTACTCCCTGTTGTCCGCTAGGGTTATTGTGTCTAGGCGCCCCAGCCTGTCCGTCCTGTACGTGGTTATATTGTTCAGCGGGTCCGTCATCGTCTTCAATTCCCCGTACGGGTTGTATTTGTATGTCGCCTTTCTTCCCTTCCTGTCCGTTACCTCTGTCCGGTACAGGCTGTCCAGGTAGTCCGTCCGTATGGACGTATTGTCCGGGTGCGTCTCCCTCGTCTTCCTGTTTAACTTGTCATATTCATACGTGATGGCGTACCCGTTCTCGTCCCTCTCGCCCAGCAGGCTCCCCGTGTGCCACGAGTACTCGCTCTCCGTCCTGTACGTCTGCCCGTCTACAGTTTTGCTCCGTGTCTGCGGGTACGCGTTGTACTGGTACGTGTAGTCCGTCCGTGTCCCAGCCGGGTCTGTGTGCGTTACGATGTTCCCGTGGCTGTCATACTCGTATCTGTCCTCTATATAGTCCGTGTCCGTATAGTATTTCCGCTCTGCCGTCATCCGCCCCCTGTCGTCGTACTCCCGCTTCACATGCCCGTATTTCCTGCCCGCGTCCTTCTCCGGCTCCGTGGTGTGCTGTTCCTTTACCAGCCCGTAGATGTTCACCGGGTTGTCCGGCCCGTGCAGGCTGTTGTCGTACGCTATGTGCGTGGTCCGCTGGTCTGTCTTACCCCCCATCTCCTCGTCCTCCGCGTGGTACCCCATGTCCCTTATCCTCACCGCCTGCCCGTACTCGTCGTACTCGTAGAACCGCTCCCTCATGCTCGTGTTCTTGAGTGTCATCGTGTGCGTCAGCAGGTTCGTGCCGCCCAGGTCGTACTCGTTCAGTACCCGGTGATGCGTCTCCCACATCGTCCCCGCGTTCACCGTTGGGTACGTTACCAGTTCCGGCATCCCGAACGTGTAGTCCCGCCGCGTCGTCCGCCCCAGCGCGTCCACCTCGTCGTGCCGCTTGAAGTACCATCGCCGCCCCTCCGCGTTGCCTTCCCTGCTCAGGTTGTAGTACGTCCCGTCCCGGTACTCGTACCGCGTCTCCCGCGCCTCTTCCCCAGACCCGCTGTGCCTCTTCCTCGTTACTATATAATAGCTCCACCGTTCGTCCTCCTCCTCCGTGATGCCGCCCGCCATCAGCGTCGTCGCGTCCGCCTTCGGCCTGAACCACCTGTACTCGTACTCGCTCCGGTACCCGCTCGGGTGGTTCACCGCCGTCAGTGGCCGCCCCTGCTCGTACGTCCTGTACTCGTAGCTGGCCGCGTTCCCCGCCGGGTACGTTACCTTGTCCAGGAACCCCTGCCCGTCATAATGATACTCTATCTGCACCGCGTTCCCCTGCGCGTCCCTGTATCTCACCTGCCTGATTTGCGAGTCCCCGATATGCTCCGGCTCGTGGCCGTCCCTGCTGTAGCCGAACTCTATCTCCCGCCCCAGCGTGTCCACCACCCGCTTGGGCCGCCACCCGCTCACGCTGTACCCCACGCTGCTCTTGTTCCTCGTGTCGCTGATTTGCGCCTCCATCAGGTACTGGCTCGCCGCGAATATCCCTATCTTCATCGGTATCTCGTAGGCGTTCCCTTCCGCCGCCCCCGGCACTATGTTGAACGCCTCCAGTATCATGTCCACCGCCGGCTTCACCAGGAGGTCCCGGTATACCGTGTGCAGCTTCTGCATCGCCAGCACCTCCGAGACCCTCTGCCCTTCCAGGGCGCCGTACCCCGCCTGGGCCGCGTTCATCAGGCTCACCATGCTCATCGAGCTGGTTACCAGACTGGCCGTGTCCTCGCCGAGATTGTCGGCGATTAGCTGCTCGTAATTGACTAGCATCGATATGCCCGGCACCTTGGGCAGCAGCGCCAGCGTCGCCATCTTCTCATATATCCCCGCCATCTCCATGAAACTCCATTTCTTCGCGTCCCGCGTCCTCGTCTTCTGCCTCGTCTTGCTGTCCGTTATCGTCTCGTGCAGCCTCTCGTACTCCACCCTTATCCTGTTCCCGTTTACGTCCTCTATCGCCGTCAGGTAATACACAGCGGACTTGAATTCTACCGACGTGTGGGAGCGCATCGTGCTGAGCGCCGCCAGCGTCTTGTTCTCCTGCTGCCAGGTCGCCTCTTTCTCGAACGTCGGTAGCTCGAAATGGTACCTCTTCCCGTCCGCCCCATGCACTATGTAATGCCCCTCCCCCGCCTCCTCCAGCTTCATCTTCAGCCGCCTGTCCTGCGGCTCCGCGAATCTCCCCGGACGCCCCAGTGTCCCGTCCGTCTCCAGCTGGTCCCGGTAGTACCTGAGCAGGTCATAGTCGTCCGACAGGGACACCGACCCCAGGAGCCTCACCGTCTTTTCTTGGCTGTCCTCTTGGTAGAAGTCTCCCCTCTGCCCGTCCGCCGTCTGGAAGGTGAAGCTCCGCGCCGTCCGCGCCGCCACGTAAGCGTCCCCGATTGGCGGGAATACCGGCCCGCCCACGCTGAACGTCCGCATCTCATTCACGTACAGTTCCCCGCCGATATTTGTCTGCCAGCCGCGTCCCATCCACCCGCCCCACCCGTCCGGCATGATTAGATTGTACTCGTCCCCGAACTCGTCCCCGATTGGGTAGTCCAAGCGGAACGGATTTTCCTTGAACGAGTTTGGCTTCGGGCTGGCGTTCATCTGCTGTGATAAATAACTCCGCTTCAGCACGAAGTCCAGCCCGTTGACCCCGGGCAATACCAAGTCCGTGTAGGACAATTGCAGCGCCCCGCTGCTCCCCGGCACGCTCTCCCCGGCCACGCCATAGCTGGCGAAAGGCGACAGCGCCGCCCCCTCTTGGAACTTGACATTGTGTCCCGGTAGCCACTCGGGCAGGTCGCCGGCACCGTCTCCCCCGTCGTCATCCGGCTCGTCCGGGACGGGGGAGAATTCGCTGGTCTTCCCGTGCGGCGCGTAGCCGGGGCGCTCATACTCCACGATGTCCAGTCCCGCCGCGCCGCGCGGATAACCGATTTTCTTCAGGTACACGTCCGGCCCGCCGGAATATTCCAGATAAATGCTGTGCGCCCGCATGTTGCCGGTTACGTAATAATTTATCTCCGTCAGCGTGTTGCCCGAAACGCGCATGACCACCTGCTCATAATCAGCCGGGGCGGCAACGTCCGCCGTTACAATATAATTGTCCGCGCCTGTCTTATTGAGCGTTACCGCCCCCAGCAGGCTGAATAAATAGGACTCAAAACCCGGATGCAGCTCCGTCCAGATGCTTGCCTGCAACTCCCCGGCGTGATGGTCCCCGTCCGCGTCGCTGTCATACAACGCGCCGTCCGCTATCTTGCTGACGCTCAATCCCCCCGCGCCATAGTCCAACTCTATCCGCGCCGTATAGTTATCACTGATACCCTGCTTGGTAAAATAATAATTGCCCGTGATTACCCAGTCTGGCGCGGGGACATCGCCCATGCTCCGTCCGCGGTATTTGCGCATCTCCGCCTGCAGATACTCATATCCGTTCACGTTCGCCGCCACTTGTTCCAGGATATTGGCCGTGGTCGGCTCGGCGGCGTACGGCAAGGCCACGCAACAAAGGGCAATCAAGACATTTATCCTGACCCAAACTCTCATCGGCTTCCCCCCAGCTGATAACTGAACGACACGTAATGACTGCCGCCCAGGTACTCGTGAGCCAGATAGGCGTAGTCCAGACCCAGCCTGTCCCAAAGCCTGAGGCCTAAGCCCGCCGAGATAGTCTCGTCATTTAAGCCACAGCGGGCATTGAATATTCTGGGTACTACCCAGACCATGGCTCCCAGCGAATAAAACAGCTCCAGCCTGCCTTCCTCATTGACTTGCTGGAGATGCGCGTCGCCAAAAAATTCGGACTGCCAGCCCAGCAATTTATGCCGATAGGCCAAGGAATTGGAAATACGCAACGGGAAATAATCCGTATGCCCGGTGCTCCAGCTAATCGGCATGGAGACTGGCCGCCCGGAGATGGAGAGATTGTTTATCGACAAGCCATAGAGCAAATCCTGCCGCAGTTTCTTGATGTATCCGGCGAAGAAACCCCAGGCCTGACCCTGCCCATCGTCCAACTGATTGTGGTAGTATCTCGCCCCGACACCGATGGCCGAGTCGCCCCAGACAGGCCAGGCATACGCCCCGCTGATACCGACCTGCCTCTCCGCAAATTTTCCCAGCACGGACGGGCGGTCAAACTCATTTATCTCCGTCTTGTCCGCCCCGCCATTGTGCATCCCGATGAGGCCTATGCCCCACGCGCCCCGCCCCCGTGGCCGCATGTACTCCAAGGTCATCACGTCCAGCAGACCCTCCAAAGAATTTTTGTAAGTGTAACCGCAGTACTCGCCGGGTATGACCGCCAGCCCGGCCGGATTGGAGTACAGCGAGTCCACGCCGAAACCAAAAGCCGTGCCGCCCAAGGCCAGAGCCTTGGCGCTCAACCCGGCCTGGAAGAAATCTTCCTTGACCCCCGCCCGGGCCAAGCCCAGCAGCAGGGCAAGCAACAACAATTCCCGGCGCGCTTTATAAAGCATAGTTTAAATATATCTCCTTCGGCTCAATATTATGCCTCTGCTTGACGGCCAAAATCCGGCCAAAAGATTCTTCCAGCCGCTCGGCAGAGATTAGTTTGTTTTTGAGAATATTCTGAACGACCCTGCGCAATTTCACGGACAGCTGGGAATCAGAGAGTCCGCCTTTGTTCGCCAAGAGAATCAAATCATTGCCCGCCGCCAGCAAGGCTAGGATTTCGGCTTGTAATTCCGCTTCCGTAAGATTCCCGCTGGACACGTCATCCGTGAGCAGGACATTTTGCTGTCCCTGCGCGCGCAGCAATTCATGAACCAGCTTGGACTTATGCGCCGGGGCGGACGAATCCAGCTGTGGAAAAGTCTGCGTCGAAAACATTATCAGTCCGGCGTTCTCATGGCGCGCCAAATCCAGAAAGGGTTTCAGGTCTATCTCGCGTTCGTATATTCTCCCTGCCGCTCCCGCCCCCCGACCCGGAAAATGTTTCAGGGCGCACAGCAC
>BGZO01000070.1 GCA_003864475.1 Candidatus Termititenax persephonae
GCCACCCAGGAAGAGCGACTTGAGGCGGAAGTCAAACGTCAAGAAATGGACTCTCTGCAATTGGAAAATCAAAAACTTCAAAATCAATATCTCCAGTCTCAAATTGTCGACCAGCAGGCGCGCACCTCTGAGCGAGCAATCTCAACTCAACAGCAAGTCCCGGCCATGCCCGGCGGCCGCCGGGCTGATGGAGCTATCATAGATGGACAAGGAAACTCATCTAATTTGTCTGCTCTTACTAAAACTAATCCGGCTACAATTATCGCAAATGATCCGGCAAACGTAACCGCCGAAGCTGGCAGTAATCCCGAAATCAAATGGGCGCGTACCAGCAAAGACGGCTTTATCTCCGTCCGCTCCCAGGCATTAGAGGAGGCTCTTGAAGATGATAAAATCGGAAATTTGCAGTTTAATCTTCGGAACAAGCTTGTTAATCCTTTGCTGCGTCCTGAAACGGCTGCGCCTCCGGATTCATATCTTCCTGACCGCAATAAAAATGGCGATCTTAGATGGGATTATAATTATTTAACCGGCGAGTGGTCTCCCAGACGCAAAGATGATTTAACCTGGTGGGAACGTCTGACTCGCGAGCGTGAGAGATATCGTCGTGACCCGAAAGGCTACCGCCCATAGACGCCGTTGCAAGTGTAAGGCTCGGCGCTATTTAAGATATATTCGTCAACAATCTAACCACAAAAGGAGGTAAATCATGCGTAGAATACATCACTCCCGCAGGCGCTTCTCTCGCCGTCGTCACCATCGCCGCTCCCGCATCCGTTCCGTATTCGCTCGGCGTGTTGGCTCCAGGATGTGAGATGTTATGCCGCAATCCTTTCATCAAAGACAAGTCGGGGCGGTCGCTCCGTTATGCTCTCGGCGGCGACCCCGACTTGGCTGCTCAATCAATCCCGTTTGGCTGTGGTCAATGCCTACCCTGCCGAATCAACCGCCGTCGTATTTGGACTCATCGTTTAATGTTGGAGTCCCTCACACATTCAGACATTACATTCCTGACACTTACATATGATGATGAACATCTTCCTGACGACTGCTCTGTTAGCCGTCGACCTTTGCAACTCTTTATCAAGTCACTGCGTGAGGCTGTCTCACCTGTTAAAATTCGATTTTATGGAGTAGGTGAATATGGAGAACAATCACAACGACCACACTATCACGCCATTATCTACGGATTGCCCCCCGAGTATGACTTCCAACGACATTGGCGTCATGGTTTTGTCATGGCCGGAACATTTTCCCGTGAGTCTGCTCAATACGTTGCTGGCTATGTTGTCAAGAAATTCGTCAAAAAAGGCGATTTACGTCGCCGAGAGTTTTCCACAATGAGCTTGAAGCCTGCTCTCGGACTGGAGGCCGTTCGCCAGATGGAAAAATACAAAAATCATCCTATCTTTAAGAGGGCGCTCAAAGACACAAACGATGTCCCAGGCGGACTCCGGCACGGCTCCCACTGGTTACCCTTCGGCAGATATCTAACTGACAAACTTAGAGAAATCTTCAATGTTACCGGCGACTTAGACCCTTATATTAGGTCGCTCTCTCTGAAATATTTAAAAAATAAAGACAACTATTTGCAAAGTTTACTTGACGAGGATGCTCAACGTGTGAAACAGATTGAAAACCGCTTCAAAATTTTCTCAAATTCAACTCTATGAGGTAACTCATGAAAAAGCGCAATAAATTCTCCCTCAGTCATTACAAGCTTCTCACTGCCCGGATGGGACAACTTTTACCCATTTCTATTTATGAGGTGTTGCCCGGCGACACTGTTCAGCAAAACACAAGCTTATTTATCCGCATGGCCGCAATGGTTACTCCAGTCATGCACCCGCTCAAAATCCGTATTCATCATTGGTATGTTCCGTTTCGTCTTATTTGGGACGACTTCGAGGACTTCATTACCGGCGGCGCTGATGGTCTGGACGACACTATTCCGCCTTATCAGGATGGAACTAATATTTCATTCGCCCCAGGAACTCTGGCCGACTACTTGGGTCTCCCTGTTAATCCTGTCGGCGCTCCGCCTAAATACTCCGTTCTTCCCTTCCGAGCTTACGCCAACATTTACAACGAATGGTATCGTGACCAAGATTTGGAGGAAGAGGTAGTCTTTTCAAAGGCGTCCGGATTGGACACAACGACCTCCCGCGCTCTTCAAATGGCTGATTGGGAACGCGACTATTTTACAACTGCCCGTCCTTGGCCGCAGAAAGGTTCTCAAGTTACTGTTCCTCTTTCTGGAGCTGGTCAGTCTATTGTTACTAGTAATAAACAACCGACTCTTATCGCTTACCGAGACGACACAAATCCGCCTTATACAGGCGCTGAGCGTATTATGTGTCAGACTGTCGGCTCTTCAAATTCTCGCATTATGAACACGTACTCAACTACTCAACCTCAAGCTCCCATTGGTGATTACTATCTCAAATGGGGAACTGAGACAGGTATGCAACTTGGTGGCTCTGCTGGTATTGATGTCAATGCTCTCCGTGAGGCTTTTGCGCTTCAGCGCTTCGAAGAACATCGCGCCATGTACGGCTCGCGCTATACTGAATATCTGCGTTATCTTGGTGTCAAAGCTTCCGACGCTCGGCTACAACGTCCTGAATATCTCGGCGGCGGTTCGTCTACTATCCAGTTCTCCGAGGTTCTTCAATCCTCCCCTGGAGGCAACCCCGTCGGCACACTCCGCGGTCACGGTATCGGCGCCATGCGCTCGAATCGCTTCCGGCGCTTCATCGAGGAGCACGGTTATGTCATCACTTTAATGTCCGCCATTCCCCGCTCGATTTATATGCAAGGCGTCCCGCGGCTCTGGAGCAGAGAAACTAAAGAGGATTTCTGGCAGAAAGAACTTGAACACATCGGACAGCAGGAAGTCTATACCGATGAACTCTATGCCGCTTACAACGCCGATGGCTCCCGCATTGTATTCGGTTACCAAAATCGCTACGACGACTACAGAGAGATTCAATCCTCTGTTTGTGGTGAGTTCCGCAATACTGAAAAATATTGGCATCTGGCGCGTGACTTCACAGCTCCCCCCGTTCTCAATGCTTCCTTCCTCTCCGCTAACCCTTCACCCCGCATCTTTGCCGACCCAGGCACCGAAAGCCGTCAGGCTCAACAAATGTATATTATGGCAAATCACTCTATCCAGGCACGGCGACTCTTGAGTCGTAATGGTAATCCTATTTAGGAGGTATTTACTATGGATTTTACTAACGGCCAAATCAACTTTACTTCTGACGGTGGAGAAATTCTTGACGACACTCCCCATTCCCTCTCGCTTTCCTTTGAGAGACCCATGCACATTCGCGACCGGCTTCGGCTCCAGGTCGCAACCTTTGCTCAAAATTATGACGATGGAGAGTCTGAAACTTTCGAGGAGGCCGACGACTTTGATGTCGGCGACGACCGTCCCAGCCTGGAGACTAATAAAAGCTTCTGGGAAACTCACTATGATATGTGCGAACTCCGTAAAGCAGGCCGGGAACAGGAATTTAAGGAGAAAGAAATAGCCCGGCTCAAAGAAGTGGCCGCTCAAGAAAAGGCCGCCAAACTCAAAGCGTGGCATGAATTTGCCCGCGAAAACAATCTTATTCCGGAAACTCCCGGGGAGCCCTCAAAAGCTCCCCGGGTCGACTCAGCCAATAAGCCGTCAGGCGAGTAACACTACTTGATGTGTACTATGCTAGGTGACAGCGAGGTGACGAGATGGCACATAAACACAAAACTAGATATGGCTTATATAGGCAGACCGAAACTCCCACTCGGTCAGACTATCAAAGGCCGCGAGAACGTTCTACTTTCTCTCCCGCTCCGACTTCTTTATGGTCGGGGCGGGGCGCCCTGTCATCAAAGCCTTATCAACCTCAACCGACGGAGAGATTAAATGCAAAAAGACCCATCAGACGACGCCCCGACGTATATCGAGGAAACTCCTCTTCAAATAACTTTCGGCGTGTTCCGGCACAATTTTACTTGCCGCAACCAACAATGCGTCCATCGTTGCCGCATCAGCTTAACCAGTCGCAAAGACCCTTGCTCTGTCTCCGCCGCTTCGCTAGACGCGCTGTTCTCTTCGCTCTGCAACTCGCTGGAGCTGGAAGAGGCGGCACCCAAAAACGCCCCATTTGGACAAAGAACTCTTATGTCCGTTGTTGACGAGGAGGTTTCTCATGGGAATATTTAGTTCAATTGGCTCATTCTTCGGACCCATCGGTTCAATTATTGGAGGCGTCGGCGACTTCGCCTTGGGCGGAGGCTTCGGCGGCGGCGGCTCCGACTCCAACGACCATTGGGACGACAATTACCAGATGCAAAAGGAATTTGCCCAGAATGGCGTCCGCTGGCGTGTCAACGACGCCACCGAAGCCGGCATCAATCCTCTTGCCGCTATGGGCATGCAGCCATACAACCCTCAAGGTTTCGCCGTTGGCCAGAATCCTAAGCCCTCTCTCTCCTTCCTCGGTGAAGCTGGCCAGGGTATCGACCGAGCAATGGAAGCCAAGGCCACCCAGGAAGAGCGACTGGAGGCAGAAGTCAAACGTCAAGAGATGGACGCTCTGCAATTGGAAAATCAAAAACTCCAAAATCAATATCTCCAGTCTCAAATCGTCGACCAACAGG
>BGZO01000071.1 GCA_003864475.1 Candidatus Termititenax persephonae
GAGCTTGATAAAAAACTTGAAGAACTTATAGATAAATCGGACAAATTAAAAGTTTTGGATCAAAAAGATCCTGATAAAAAACTTAAAAAAGAACTTATAGATAAATTGAACGGATTAAAAGTTTCGCGTCAAAAAGAGCTTGATAAAAAACTTGAAGAACTTATAGATAAATCGGACGGATTAAAAGTTTTGCATCAAAAAAAATCCTGATAAAAAACTTAAAGAATTTATAGATAAATTGGACGAATTAAAAGTTCCGCGTCAAACAGATCTTGATAAAAAACTTGAAGAACTTATAGATAAATCGGACGGATTAAAAGTTTTGCATCAAAAAAATCCTGATAAAAAACTTAAAGAAGTTATAGATAAATTGGACAAATTAAAAGTTCCGCGTCAAACAGATCTTGATAAAAAACTTAAAGAATTTATAGATAAAAATGAATTCTTTATAGATGAATGGGCTGTATTAAAAGCTTCTAAATTGAAAAAATTCGGTTTTGATAATTTAGACATTATTCGACGTGACACAGAAATTAAAGGACTGTATGGCTATGAAATTGAACTGTTGAATCTGCATGCTAAGATATATACGGACTGGCTGTTGCAGAAAGCCGGTTTGGCTGTGGACAAAAAACAATCGGCGGATAAGGCAGTAGAAAAGTTGCGAGAGGAAGCCGTGAGTTTGGCTGTTGATTATTGGAGCGCAGACTCGGATTATTTGACCAAGACAATCTTAATGTTCCATAAAGAATATGGCTTGGAGCTAGAAGTTGCCACCGCCGCCGCCACTATGCTGGCCGCAGAAATGGCCAAGCCTGAAAATCAGGGTCGGACTATTAGGTTTGCTAAAGTTGATGAGGGGAAGTTTAAATTTGAAAAAGACACGGCAACAAAAAAAGGCGACTGGATAGTCGATCCGCGCTGGTTTATCAATGATTATCATGCCTTGGCACAGAAAAGACATGTAGGTAAAGCAGATAAAGAAGGCTTGAGTTATTATAGTTCTGAGGTTATGGGGGATTATATTTTGCGAGCCATGAAAAAAATCTGTGGCAAGTCTAATAATAATGTGTGGGCTATGCGGAATGTTCAGAAAAATATCAAAAAGATGACTCAGCCTATGACGGTTTTCCGCCGTTTCCGGGTAACCAAAGAGTTCAATGACACGGGCAAGTCAGGGACGCTCTCCATGGAGCTGACTACTCAGAATGTTTTTGGTAGCACCAAGCAATTGGTCAAGTCCCTCATGCAGGAATATAGGGCAACCGATGGTAAAATACCCTTGGCGACCCTGCTGGATAATCAGATTGCCAATATGACTAGAGACACTATCTCGAGTGTCTTTAATGAGATGTATTGCAATGGCAATCTCTATCCATTCCTGGCGCTGATTAAGCCTTTGGTCAAAGAGATGGATGCCTACTTGTCTCAACATTTTGGTTCAGACCCGTGCGCCATATTTAATAAAGGCAGTTTTCCTAATGAGCCGGAGGATTGGGATTATGAATTGGACATGGCACGTAACGCCAACCAAAAAATAGAACAGGTCTTTGGCCAAATCATGGATGCGGTTTTGTCTAAATGGGACGCGCAGCTTGCCTCTGGCCAAAATGCTAACGGTCAAGTTTTGACCCAAGAGGCCAGGGCAGAGTTAGAACAAAATTGGGACATGCTGGCCTGTGTAGGGAGCATGGGTTTGAATATGATTGAAAAATCCGATTCAGCTGCCACCTCCACTTGGGACAAAGATTTCACGCCGTACAATAATTATCCAGAGTTGTTTACGCTTGCTTGGCGGCCGCGTCCTAACGGACGGATTCTCAATACCAATATCATGAATAATCAAGCTTCCCAAACCATGCGCTGGAAACGCGGTCAGAATAATATTCAGATGGGTGGTTATGTGGACATGACAGGTTTTAATTATGTGGGTGCATTTTTCCAAGGTTGGGGGCTGGGGATGATGGCCGTACCGGATCAGGGCTGTGATAATATGCATCTGCAAAAAGGTCATATTTATTACCGTAGCATGGCGCGTATGTCTGTGGAGATAGGTATGCCACCGTCGGCAGCTCCACCGAAACTGCGCCCGAAAGTTATGATGGACATTCTGCCGAGCCTAGCGGCTGCCGGTGTTATGTCGGGCGCGTCTTTGGGTGTGCAATTATTGTCTATGGCGATACCGGCTTTGAGTATGGCGGCTGGATTTGCGGCTCTGTTGCCAAGCTTGGCTATTCCGCTGATTGGCGGCATAGTTACGTGGAATCTGGTAAACAATTGGCGGGTGCGTGCCGGGCAAAAAGCAAAAACCCGTGAGATTTATGCACAGAATTATATGCCGAGTATTTTTCGGCGCAATATCAATATTGTGCCGATTCAGTCGATGGTCGAAGACGCTCGCTCCCAAGCCGAACAGGTTAAAGCCAGAAATTTTTACAGCCGTCAACACTTTAGCATTACTGGCGGTGCGGTGGCCGAGGCGGATTGGCTGACCCAATTCAATCAAATGGATCGCTGGTTCGGCGGTGATGATGAGCTGAGCGACACGGAGGCCAGCGATAGGATTTATTACCAACGGTATATTGACATGTACAAACTGCCCAATGAAGTATACAACAATCGCCGTGAGCATTTTGAGTATGCCACGCGCAATACCCAATTCCCCAATGCTGCGCTTTTTAATTTGCGTTTTAGTTTCTTGAATATGCTAGTGCCGCTTTTGTCGATTACGGCCTTGATGATGCCATTTATGCCGAGCAGCTTTGTTACGTCCATGTTTGGTTTTTCTGGGACAATACTTTCGCAGCTACTTAGCTTGATTTTCCCGGGCGCAGCAATGTTAGCCACAATTGTGGTAGTGGGCGTGCTTAGTCTGTGGCATTATTATGGCATTCAATGGCAGATTCGGAGACAGTATTATGAACAAGATGGCATAAATAAGTATGCCGCAGATATTGCGGAGGCCAGAGCAAATATGAATAACGGACGGATGATGCCCCGATTAAAAAATGTGATGACTTCCTGTGCCAAAGGTGTTTTTGAGATTACTAAACCTGTGGATATTCCAGAATATAAGCATACAGAGGATATGTATTTTCTTAAACCAAAATACAGGTTGGATAGAATAACTGACTATATAAATTACAAAAATGGTATTGCGGATAAAAACGGTCATGTGGATACTTGGCGAGATTTAATGGCCAAACGGATTAGCCGTACAATAGATAATGTGCAGCGGCGTTCGCCAAAATGGGCTTTCCGTGCTTATGCCGCCAGTATAGGCGTTTCTGTTGGTTCGGCTATTGGCATGGGCATGTTCCTAACGATGTGGCCAATCCTGTTGTGCAATGTGGTTGTGCTGGCTTTCAGCTATATCAATAAAATAAAACAGTACAACAATATACAAAATTATGTGCATACCGGTTTGGTAGGTGTTACGCCCGTAGATGAATATAAGACTTTTGAGAAAGATTATTTTAAGGACAGGCCTTGGTGAAGATGAGCAAGGACTTCTGAATCAAGCGGCCAAAGCTGATTGATTATACGAAAGGCAGGTGATGCGGCATGTTTATTTTAACTAATTATAAGGCGGGCGGCGAGGGCAGGTCCTTCCGGCGTTTAGTCTGGCGGGGCAGGAAGATGCTGGGCGTTCTGGGCGGTCCTGGCGGCAATGATAGCGGCGGCCGAGGCAGAAAGCCAGACCGTTTGCCGCTCATTCTGTTGGGGGTACCTATACTAGGCAGCATAATTACTAAAAAATTATTAAAAGAAGACAAGAATAAATCTGCCGAACCAGCTGAAAATCCATATGCTCCGCCAACGCAGAAGATAGATTTATTGTCAGGAAATGTCTCCGAAAATCTAAAAGAGAGTTATACTAAATTTGAACGTAGCTTCTACGGCTCTTGGGAGAATTTTGTGCGGGACGATTCCCGCAAGAACGGACTGCAGGCGAGACGGACAGTGAACGGGCAAGAAGTGCTTTTCGTGCGGCAGCATCAGCTTAGCGATAAGATTGTGTCCGAAAGCGTATACTGGATGCGGACGGCCAGCGCAGTGCATAATCTGGGTGTTTCGGTCAAAGAAAGTCAGGATGTTTTTGATCGGCTACTGCGCGGCATGGATATGCTGATTGAATTGGGTGATGCCGACCCGGCCAACGCCGGGAAGCAGAATGGTTTGCCGGCTTTCGCGGTCAGAATAGTCAGTAACGCTCCGAGATATGACCATGTAACGCAAAGAGCCTTGCCGTCCACCTATCAAGAAGCTTTGACTGCTTGGCAGAACAAACATCCGGGAGAATTGCCCGTGATAGAGTTGGGTTACACGGAGAATGGCATACAGGAATATTTGGTTCTGGATGCCGCCGCGGACGGTTCGGGCAATGATGCCTCGGATGCCAGCCACGATTTGGTAATGGCTCTTTTGGTGGCCGTTCAGAATGTCAGGTTGGGAGTCTGGAATGGCGAGGGAGAAAATTACACCAACAGGCTTGATGGATTGATTAAGG
>BGZO01000072.1 GCA_003864475.1 Candidatus Termititenax persephonae
GCAGTTCACTGCCGAAGGCCGGACTCGAACCGGCACGGGCGTTTGAATTCCCTCAGGATTTTAAGTCCTGTGTGTCTACCAATTCCACCACTTCGGCAGGAACTGGATTATACAGGATTTTAGGGAGCGCGTTAATCGCCCACGGAGTCCGGCAATCGCTCAGCCATTAACAATTATTAAAACCCGACAGGTTTGAAGAGAAATGTCTCGCTACCGCGAGACACCTCACCGCAGCATACGCTGCCGCCTCTCCTTGCCAAGGAGAGGCAAGCGCAGATTTCCTTGGCTGGCTGTCGCGTGAGCGACAGACTGGTGAGGTGTTTTGCCGCTGGCAAAACATCGGAAAACCTAACACCTTAACTAGGAAAAATAACAGGATATGTTATAATTTATAGTGAGGTATGGAAATGGATGCCCTATTAGAAAAAGAATTTAATTATTATCTTACGCATAAGAAAGATATACTTAAACAGTATAGGAACAAGTATATTGTCGTAACTGACGATAAGGTGGTCGGGGCGTATGATTCACCTGGGGACGCTTTATATTTTGCCTCCAAGAGTTATCCGTTAGGTACTTTTTTAGTACACCACGCGGTGGATGAAGAAAAAGTACAAAAATTCCACAGCAGAATATATGCTGACTAGTAAACATCCGCCGCACAGGGCTTTCACGCACACTTTTCCCACAATAGTTAGAGAAATAATAATGCCCGTAAAGATTGGTTTACCAGCGGCTTTAACTGATAATAAATTAAAAATAGACAATGCTGTCAAGTTTGATGCTGTTTGGGACACCGGAGCTACTATCGGGGCAATAAGCCAAAAGGTTGTTGATATTCTTGGACTAAAGCCGACCGGAGCAACGTTTGTGCAAGGCGTTCATTCCCAGAATAAAGTCAACACTTACACTGTAAGTGTATATTTGTATCCATTGGAAAAAGAACTGGTCGCACAAAACATCGAGGTTACCGGGGGGTTATTCGGTGATGTCGATGTTTTGATTGGCATGGATATAATTCAGCAAGGAGATTTCTTTATAGCCAACGGCAACGGCAAAACAGTTGTTTCTTTTTGTTATCCGTCATTAACTCACGCCATAAATTTAGCGGAGCAAAGTGAATTGGCTAATAAAATCATTTTGGAAAATTTAAACAAGAATGTGTAAGGCTCTAAAAATCAGAGTTTTTCCTTTGTTGTTTACTCTTCCCGGTGCTTCTTCTGGCCCTTGCGCCGCAGCCCCTGGCGGTACTGGAGATTGCGCCGCACGTCCAGCTGCACTTCCTCGCTGTTCTTCATAAAATTGTGCATCATCTCGTCAAAAGAGCCTGGCTCGAAGGCCTTGCGCTTGCCGCCGTCTTCCGAGCGCGGGGCGTGGCGGTAAGCCGGAGCCGGGGTGGAGGCGGCGGTCTGTTTGATTGATAAATCGTATTTACCCTTGTTGTTTTTACCCAAGACCTTGACGGTTATTTCCTGACCGAGCTTGATGAAATCCTCGATATTGGTAACATAAGTATTGGCAATCTCGGAAATATGGACCAGCCCCTCGCGCCCGTCCGGCAGGCGCACGAAGGCGCCAAAACTAGTAATGCCCGTTACGGAACCCTTGAGCAGTTCTCCCGGAGAGTATTCCTTGACTTCCGTCGCGCTTTCTGCTGGATTATTTTCCGCCATTGACTTTGAATCAATCCTCCTCGACCACTATTTTATATGCCGTTTCGCCCGGTCTGACAAGCCCCAGTTTGTCCCGCGCCGCCAGCTCGATAAACCCGTCGCTACGCGTCTCCGTCAGACGGATTTGCAAGTCCTCGTTTTGCCAGAGCAGCTCGGCATAGCGAGCCTCCAGCTCGGCATAACTCCGCCGCAGCTCCCGCCCGCGCCAATACCCCGCCAGAGCGTCGCCGCCCAAAAACAGGATGAACAAACTCAGTAAGAAAAAGAGAAAAACCCGTTTCCTGAACAAATTAGCCATCCAAGAAAGGATTATAGCAGGATTAGCCCCAGACCGCTATGGCTTCTTTCTTGTCGGACTTGGAGACAATATTCTTGGCATTGCCAGTGAATGGCAACAAGAACATGGTCAGGAAAGCCAGAGCCTTAAAATTTTTAATCAAAGATTTTCTCTTGGCTTTATCGATGTTTGCTTTCATAGTGATTTCCCCCTTTTTCTCAAAATCAAGCTGTCATTGTACCATACCCTGCCGCACCAATCCCCTCAATTCCATGCCCCGCCGTAAACTTTTACAGTGTCTTTTCCCGGTAAATTTACCGTTCCTGTTACGCCAATATTTCCAGTAAACCGTGCCGAGCCAGCAACATGCAGTTTGGCCCCGGTAGGATTATGTGTGCCAATGCCAACATTGCCCGAGACGACAAACCCTCCCGACCCCGAAGCTGGCGTGTAATTACCAAAACCCAGCATGTCCTTAGTAATGTCGTAATAAAATCCGCGTAAGGCAAAGGCATACGGGGCGGAATTAAGCTGTACCCGCGGTTCGAGCGCATCAGTCTTACTACTATTACCTTTCGAAAAATAAACCTCAACCCAGATATTACTCTCCTTGTTTAGCTTAGACAAAACTTCGTCTGGCAAACTCAATTTTGTCGCATAGTTCCCATTATAGATAGATACTGGGCGCGATATTGCACCTTTTGTTATTATTGGGGTACCTCCTATTTCTCTGTCATAGAAAGCAAAGTCAATGGTGGCAATACCAAAATACGGTCTATTTTTAGAATCAGTTACATATCCCTGAAATTGAATAGTGTTATCAGAATGTGGAATAACTTGCGCCTGTCCTTTATAACCGCCACCATAAACCTCATCAGCGTACAAAGCCACACCGCACAAAACAAAAAGACATAATATTTTTATAAACATCTTGCGCATAATCTCTCCTCTTAATTCCAAACCCCGCCGTAAACCCCGCCTGTTGCGTTAAGCTGATTACCACTACCATTTATAATCAAGTCGCCGCTTACATACAAAGCGTTCACGTTTGTGTTTTTGGCATTAGCAGAAACTTTTAGAGCCACACCACCAGGATCCTTCACGCCAATACCGACACTGCCATTCACAATCATGCCGTTTTCAATAGTATCACTGGTTACATTTTTATAAGCTCCACCAACAGCCAGAAACCGACCAGTACTATTAAATCTCACACCCCTAGCCTGAAAAACCCTCGGGGCAGCCAGCAAGTGGATGCGTGGAGTTAATTTATATGAGTTATTAATATCAGGCTTAGTAATACTATTATAATCAATAACATTTCCCGTAGCCAGATATATTTCCAAATAAACATCGCTGTTGTCTATCAATTTCTGTTGCAAAGCCTCATTCACATTAATAGTTATCGTATAAGAACCTCTCTGTACATAAAATTGCTGTAGTCTATCATTATTTGACAACACCTCTAATTCATTTCCATTGACACTTACTGTATAAAGTTTTAAGGCCGTCGTTATTATCTTGTTATGATACGGCGACCCGTCAGGATTAGTAACGTGTCCTTGAAAAGTCAGCACGGTATTTTGTGAACTGTAAGCCAACAAGACACCCAGCAAACTCAAAATCATCAATAAATAACGCATGAATCCCCCCAAGCTAATATAGCATAACACTTTCACATGTGCAGTATCGACTGGGGCAATGGCTATCATGTATCGATATTTTATGTTTAAATAGCGCCATGGGTGAAGCCAATAAATTTAAGGACACTTTGAATCTGCCCAAAACCGACTTTCCCCTCCGCGCCGGACTGGCGACGCGCGAACCAGAGATACTCCGGGAAATGACCGCCAAAAATCTTTACGGACAACTGTTAAATAAAAATCAGCACAAAAAAAAATATGTCCTGCACGACGGGCCGCCTTACCCCAACGGCAATATTCACCTCGGCCACGCGCTGAATAAGACGCTGAAAGATATTGTCAATAGATACCTGGCCATGACCGGACACGCCACGCCGTACATCCCCGGCTGGGATTACCATGGCCTGCCCATCGAGACGCAGTTGCTGAAAGATTTACGGAAAGCCGGGCAGCCTATCCCTGCCAAAGCCGAATTCCGCGACGGCTGTCAGGAGTACGCGCTCGGTTATGTGGACAAACAGCGCGCGGAATTTAAGCGGCTGGGTGTGCTGGCGGATTGGGACCATCCTTACTTGACCCTGCAGCCGGAGTACGAGGCGGAGGTTCTCCGCGCCTTCCAGGAACTGGCGGTCAATGGCTACGTCTACAAAGGCCGAAAACCCATTCACTGGTGCGCGGAGTGCCGCACCGCGCTGGCGGAGGCGGAGATTGAATACGCCGACCACAAGTCGCCTTCTATATACATGAAATTTCCCGTCCTCCAAAGCGCCCACCCCCAGC
>BGZO01000073.1 GCA_003864475.1 Candidatus Termititenax persephonae
CCGAAAACGAAGTCGCCGCCTATGCCCAGATAAGAAGGGACGGTCTGACCTTTGCCGCTAAATTTCAGGGCAAACTGGGACGCAAGGTTTTTGACCTGTCGCTGATTTATCCGCTCAAGGACGACCGCCTCGCACAATCATTACTGTCTCTTCAGCCTAGGCTGGGTGATATTCTTGGCGACAGCATGAGAAATCAAGGACATTTTTATCCCTCAGCTAAAAGTTTCCATCTAACCCTGCTTCACCATACCATGAAAAGTCCTTTGCTGTCCGAGGCGCATCGGCAAGATTTCAGAAACAAAGCCATGGATTTATTTTTCAACGAGGACCAGCTCCTCGTCAAACCGCGGATACATTTTTTTGGCGGCAGTGTCGGGATAGACGCAGTGATAATCCATGGCTACAATTTTGCCAGCCTGAACCAATCACGCCTAGCTTTGGCCCGTTACGGGATGCGGCACCAGCTTTTTGACCGCAACATCAGCAGGGAATATGCTTGGCAGATAATCTCCCATGATTTGGTTTCTCCAAATATCGCGCATCTAGGCTTGCTTAGGTTGGGTCGGGCAATCACTCTGGAAGAACGTTTAAGAATAAATGCTCTGCTGAATAATGTGAATTTTGGCGAAACAACTTTTTCCGAAGTTGGCCTATATGAGCTGTCCCGCTGGGGCATATTTTCTCCCGATAACTGGCTGGCCCATCAGGTTCTGCCGTAACCTTGCCGCTCAATACCGCCTAATCTTAAAGCATCTGCCCTGCTCGTCCAGCACGTCAATGTTTATCTCCCAATAATTCTCCGGCAAGATTTCCGGGATTTTCTCCGCCCACTCGATGAGCGTAATGCCGCCGCTGGACGGGATAAATTCCGCGCCGCCAATATCCGCCACATCAGCCGCGCCGCGCAGGCGGTAAAAATCAAAATGATAGACCGGGATTTGTCCCGGATAAATATTGAGAATGGCAAAGGTCGGGCTGACAACTCTGGCCGTATTGCCGAGAGACTTGACCAGCGCACGCGCAAAGGTCGTCTTGCCCGCGCCGAGTTCGCCGTTCAAAGCAACCACGGCGCCGGGACGTAATTGTTTGGCAATTCTTTGCGCCAAAACCGCTGTGTCTTCCGGGGTATTGGTCTGCACACAATTGTTGTCCGCAGGGATGGACCGATAGGCCGCGAATAATTCCCGGTAAGTCTGGCCGCCCCGCGCGTCCTTAAAGTCCGGCGCAATCTCGCACAACGGTTCCAGGACAAAGCCGCGCCGCGGCAATTCCAGATGCGGCACGTGCAAATCCTCCGTGTCGATAATCTCGTCCCCGTAGGCCAGAATATCGATGTCTATCAGGCGCGGCCCCCAGCGGAACGTCTCCGCCCGCCCGAGTTTTTTTTCGACATCTTGCGCCGCGGACAGCAGGGCGTGCGCGGTCAAGCTGGTCTCTATTCGCGCGGCGGTGTTTAAAAAATTTGGTTGCTCCGCATAACCCACCGGCGCGGTGTCGTAAAAAGAAGCGGTCTGGAGAATCTTCATTCCCGGTATTTTGCCGAGTTCCGCCAAGGCGGCGCACAAATTTTGCTCACGGTCGCCAAGATTACTGCCTAAACCCAGAAAAGCGTTCATAATTTTCCGCGCCTAAATACCGCTTTCATAGTTTGCTCCGCCAGATTGCCGCGAACATTCTTGCCGCTTCGAGATTGGCGGCGACATTATGTACACGCAGATAATCAACCTGCCCCAGAACCCCGGCAATGCTCGCCGCGGCGGTACCGAACTCCCGCTGGTCAACCGGGCGGCGCAGAACATCGCCGATGACCGTCTTGCGCGATGCGCCCAGCAACACGGCACAGCCCAGACCGCGCAAGGCGGTCAGATTCTTGAGCAGATATAGGTTTTGCTCCGTCGTCTTGCCGAAGCCGATGCCGGGGTCGACGATAATATTTTCACGCGGAACGCCGTGCCTCTCGGCAACGGCAATGCTCTTGCTCAAAAACCGCAGAATATCGTCCAGCAAATCCAGATAATCTGTTTTTTGTTGCATGATTTTCGAATTGCCAGTGCGATGCATGACAATCAGCCGTGCGCCGTAATCCGCGGCAATCCTGGCAAGATATGGTTCGCGCGTCAGACCCGAAACATCGTTAATGATTTGCGCTCCGGCCTTGACTGCCGCCAAGGCGACCGCCTTTTTCGTCGTGTCGATAGAGATAACCGTCTTGGGTTTGCGGCGCAAAATTTCTTGAATAACCGGGATTGTCCGGCGCAATTCCTCGCGGGAAGAAATCTCCGCCGCGCCGGGCTTGGTGGTCTCGCCGCCGATGTCGATGCTGCCCGCGCCAGCACGCAAAAGGCCGAGGGCATGACGGACAGCAGGCGTAATCGTATTGTGCCGTCCCCCGTCCGAAAATGAATCCGGCGTAACATTCAAGATGCCCATGACGACAGGCGGTCTGAGCCGCGGCGCGGTGCGGTAGACTGCCAAACTATCCGCCAATTCCCGTAACCCGCGAAAGGCTTGGCCGCGCAGCTTGACCTGGATTTTTTGCAGTTGCCGCCGGGTGCCGGAAAGCAGGACGCTGTATTTTTGTTGCGGGCGCAGGATGACTTCCCGCGGCAGGGCGCATTCCGCGCCAACCGATAAGGCCTCTTCTTTGAGGACAATCGCGTGCGTGCCGCTAAGTTCCGTGATTTTTAAGGTCAGCGCGGACAATTTATCCGCCATCTGGCGCGCACCCTCTGGACTACAGCCGATTTTCAGCATTTCTGCCCGAAAATCCTGGGCATTGGTAACCGTTAATTGATAAAGCAACAGTTCTCCTTTAAATATAATTATTTTAGATTATTTTAGCAAATAACCTAAAAATCTGATAATATTTTAATAATGCGGCGTTGGGGGGGGCATATTATTTGTGTTTTATTGCTGGTGTCTTTGGCACAGGCGGCTAATCCCTTTGATTTGCGCCGTTATCTCAAAAAGATTTTAGAAAATCAACTCAGCACGGCGGTCTCTAAAAATGTCTCCATCGGGGAACTGCGCGGTAATGTCTACAACCGCCTCATCATCAGCGATGTCGAAATCAGCGAGGCGGACGGACAGAACACCGTGCTGATTGGCCGGGCGGAAGTCAATTACAGCCTCAAGAATATTATCCTGCAAAGGTTTGACATCCTGTCCAATATCCACAGCATTACCGTTTCCGATGCCTACCTGCTCGTCAAACGCGACGCGGCGGGCAGGTGGAATTATGCTCTTCCGTCCACAGACCAGACAAGCAAACCTGTGAACCCCAAAAAGTCCTCGCCCCGAATGCAAATCCACATCGCCAATGCCGGAGCGCGTTACATCGACGAGCGCGGCTGGGGTAAGCAACGGCTCGCCAAACGCTATGACCAGCGTTTCCATAATCTGAACGGCACGGTAAGCATCGACGGCGAGGATATTCTTTTCACAGCGTCCGGCGTGGTTACCCCCGGAGCGACGCTGACCCTGAATGGCCGTTACAATAAAGGCTATTCCGTAAATATCGCGGCGCGGCGCGTCAATCTTGCCGAACACGGTTACTATGCCTTGTCCTTTTCGGACTACACCCTGCCCAGCGGCTGGGCAGACATCAATATCCGCGTCGCGGCGGCAGAAAATTCCGCGCCAGCGCTGGAAGCTTCCGCGCAAATCAGCGGCGTGGAGTTCCAGCCGGGAGATTATCTTACCGAGCCGCTACGCAATATCAGCGGGGGACTGCGCTGGAGCGCCAACCGCCTGTACTTGGACAATCTGCACGCCGCACTGCTGGACACGGCGCTCACGCTCAACGGTTCCTTACTGCTGGGCAAAACGCCGGAACTAAACGTACAGGCTGGCTTGCAGGACTTTGATTTTCAAAAAAAATACTCTCAATATTTCTATTTCCCAGAGTTGACTGGCCGCGGCGCCTTGTCCTTGGCCCTCACGGGGCCGCTCGCCCAGCCGTCGGGACGGGGCAGCTTGCGTTTGGCTGATTGCCGCTACGGGCTGGTCGACCTAGGTCCTGTCGAGGCGGAGATAGACCTGCGGTCTGGACAAGGCGAGTTGTTTTTCCGTCTGCCGGAGCGGCTGACAGGCAGTTTGGTTTTTCAAGGCGATTGGCAAAATTTGAACTCCGCCATCAGCCTAAATGCCGCCGGTCTGCAAGTCGCCGCCCTGGCCCAAAAAGATGCCAGCCAGAATATTACCGCCCAGATTACCTCCGCCCAACTTGACTTTGCCACCAACAATCTTTTGCAAACTTATTTCCCTGGCAGCGCCGGACAAATCGAGTTAAACGGCGCGGTTCTCTGGCAGGGGGG
>BGZO01000074.1 GCA_003864475.1 Candidatus Termititenax persephonae
GCCGCGCTGATAGGCCTGATGATAGGGTTTCGCGCCTTTGAAAGCCGGCAGGAAAGAATGATGCACGTTAATTATTTTATGCGGATAGGCGCGGATAAATTTTGGACTCAAAACCTGCATATAACGCGCCAGCACGATAAGGTCTATTTTTTTAGCCTGCAACAGGGCAATTTGTTTTTTTTCGCCGCGGGGCAAAAAATAAAAATCTAAACCAAAAGTTTCCGCGACATAACGCAAATCCTCGTGGTTGCTGACGACCGCCGCGATGTCGCAGTCAATCTCGCCGGAACGCCGCCGCAAAATCAAGTCGTACAAACAATGGTCATAGCGGGAAACAAAAATCGCGATTTTTTTCTTCTGGTCGGAAAAAGCCACCTCAACATTGCCAAACTGCCGCAACCGGGCGGCAATTTGTTCGCGCGGTATCTTGAAGCCCACTAAATCCCAGACAATGCGCATGAAAAAAAGTTTTTTTTCGGGGTCAGAATATTGGTCCAGCGTGATGATATTGCCGTTATTGTCCGCGATAAATCTGGTAACGGCGGCGACAATGCCTTTTTTATCCGGACAGGTCAGGCGCAGTATGGCGTTCACAGGATTTTCTCCAGTCCGTAAATCAAGCCGATTTGACCGCTGATTTTTTTGCAGGCCAGCAAGACCCCGGGCAGGAAGGATTCCCTATTGATAGTCTCGTGGCGCAAAACCAACCGCTGACCTAAAGCGCCCAGCATAACTTCCTGGGTCGCCACAAAGCCGGGCAGACGCACCGCGTGGATGCGGATATTGCCGAACCGCGCACCTTGCGAACGTTCCGGCAAAAACTCTTGGCTCTCCACGACGGGCGGCGCAGTCCTACCGACAGCTTCATTTATCAATTGAGCAGTTTTAATCGCCGTGCCGGAAGGCGCGTCAGCCTTGTGGTCATGATGATACTCGACGATTTCCACACTGGGCAGATACTTGGCGGCCTGCGCGGCAAACTGCATCAGCAGCACCGCGCCGATAGCAAAATTGGGCGCAATGAGTGCGGCTCTTTTCAATTTTTTACTCTCCGCGTCAATTATTTTCAAGTCCTCTTCCGTAAAGCCAGTCGTGCCAACCACCGCATCCGCGCCGCTATTGATAATAACGCGGACATTGGTCATACGCACGGACGGCTGTGTGAAATCCACCACGATTTGTGCGCCGGATTTTTTAATCGCCGCGGCTAAGTCATCGCCCGCGTCGGTTTGTCCGACCAATGCCAGCTCCGTATCAGCCTGCACCGCGGCAGCAACCGCCCGCCCCATTTTACCTTTGGCGCCATTGATGAGGATTTTTAACATCAGCGTTTTTTCCTTTTTTGTTTAACAGTATGTTTAAATTTTACCAAGGCTAAATTTATTTCCAAACTGGTTTCCGTCCCGGCGATTTGCAAATTATTGTCCAAGATATCGGCAAAAATTTCGCCGCTTTTTTGCATCAGCGATTTTTGTTTTAATTTATCCGTTGTTTCGGACAAGGCGGACACCGACCGTGATAATTCACGTAATTTCACAAAAGTTTCGACAATAGCAAGCGTGGTCTCCGCGGCCCTGGGACTTTTCAAGATAGTAGCTAGCATGTAGAGACCTTTTTCGGTAAAGGCAGCCGCCGAACCACTGGCATGTTTCAAACGATTGAACCGGTCGAAATTTTCGACCAGTTCCTTGCGCTCATTTGGTGTTACATCAAGAATATATCCTTGTGGAAACTTATCTGGATTATTTTTTACCGCTTCATTGACGCGCTTGGTCTCCACGCCATACAACTCCGCGACATCGCTGTCCAGTAGCACTTTCTGGTCGCGAATCGTTATGATTCTTTTTTCTACGCTCGCATATGGAACAATATTATTCACGGAATTATTATAGCACAGCCATTTCAGGGCAAATAATTTCAGCCGCCCAAGTCAAGCGTCAATCCGTCATACGCCAATTGCATATTCTCCGGCAGAGACTGATTGGTCGCCTCGTGTTCGAGATTGTGGGCGATGTGCGTGAAGTAAGTCTGCCGTGCGCCGAGACGCCGCGCCGCGGCGACAGCCTGCGCCAAGGAAAAATGTGTCGGGTGCGGCGTGTTACGCAGGGCATCGAGAACCAAAATGTCTAAATCTTGCAGATACTCAAAGGTCTTTTCTGGTATCTCCGAGCAGTCCGTCAGATAGGCGAAGTTATCGACCCGGTAGCCAAAAATTTCATAAAGTCCGTGCTTAATCGGCAAAGCTGTTACGGAAAACTCGCCAATATTTATGGTCTGATAATTTTGCAGAATGTGATTGTCGAGAGCCGTAACCCCGCCGCCTTTTTGCCGCGGGGTCTCATACATGTAACGCAGGGTCGTGCGCAATTCTTGGTCCGCCTCGGCAGACAGATAAACATTGATGCGTTTTTGATATTTGATATTGAATTGGCGAAACTCATCAAGGCCAAAAACATGGTCAGCGTGCGTGTGCGTAATCAGCACGCTGTCGACAGCCAAGATATTATGTGTCAAGGCCTGCTGGCGAAAATCGCTCGAGGCATCGATGAGCAAAGAGGTCTGGTTTTTTTCCAGCCAGACCGACGAACGCAGACGCTTATTGTGCGGATTGTCTGAACGGCAGACCGCGCAAGCACAGGCCACCATCGGAACACCATTGGACGTGCCTGTGCCTAAGAAAGTAACCCGCATGGTGTATACTATAACGCAACTATGGGCGGGATTAAACTTTTTATTTTTGATGTCGACCACACCATTACCGACGGCACGACTATCTGGGAACACCTGCACAAGGAATGTGGCACCTGGGCTAAAGAGGGCAGTCTGTACCTAAAACAATTTTTGGCGCAGGAAATCAATTTTGACGAGTTTTCCCGCCGCGACGCACGGAGCTGGCAGGGACGCGGCATCGACTATCTGCACCGCGCACAGGGCAAAGTGCAAATCATGGCTGGCTTTCCAGAACTGCTGCGGGAATTGCATAAACGGAATATCGCCACGGCAATTATTTCCTCGACGGTCGGGCAATTCGCGGAATATCTAGCGCAGATCTACGGGATAGATTATTGCCACGCCAATCCGCTCGGCCTAAAAAACAATGTCCTCGACGGCACGATAGACCTGCGCGTCAAGGGCGAGGCCAAAGGCGCTTTTGCCGAAAACTTAGCCAAAAAACTGCGGCTGACCAAAACAGAAATCGCCGCGGCGGGCGACTCGCGTTTTGACCTGCCGATGTTCGCACACGCAGAACATTCGTTCATTTTACGGAATGAAAAATTCAAAGATAAATGCAAATATTTTGTCAAGGATTTTTTTGAAGCGGCAAAACTGCTTTTTGCTTAAAGTTAAACTTCATATTTTTTACAAAGAACTTTACCAAACCAATGGCCTGCTCTTTCACTGTCTGTCCCAACACACCTCTACTTTCAATCATTGCATCATAGCCAGCGGGACGGAAGCTGAGGCAAACTTAATCCTGTAGCCGATAAATATTTTTGTCCTCGCCCTCGATGAGCGTGATGAGGCGAAACCTGTCCAGCTCGCGGTATTTGGCGAAAGCCTCCTCGTAACGCGCCTGTATCGCCAGTTTTTTGTCGCGGTTGACCGCCTGTTCCAGCATGATAAACATCTCCGCCTTGCGGTCGGACAGTGCGTACATGACCGCCAGATTGTAACAGACCGAGGTTTCGCCCGAAGCTTTCATGCCCTCGTAGACCTCAATATTTTTCTTGATAAGATAATTATAGTACCTGCGGATTCTCTCCGACTGGGCGAACTGTCCGCTGACCGCCTGAAAGAGCCAAAAAGCCTCGTTATAACGTTTCTTGAAAACATAAATCTCGCCGAGGTCAAGATATGTCTGCTCCGTGGGCGCATCGCCCTCCAGCTCTAATTCCAAAACCCGTTCATAAAAATCCAACGCCTTCTTCTTGCGTTCCGCCAGCTTGGCCGGGTCAAGGTCTGTGCCTTCCCAAGCGGTAATCTGCTGAATGGCTTTTTTATAGGCTTTGGTCAGAAGCAATAAGTCCAAATATTCATAACAAACTTCCTCGGCCACCTCCTCGGATTCCAGTTTCTTTTCAATGCGCAGAATCGCCTCACTACGGATTGTCAAAAGCTCGCGGTCGACCAACCAGTAGTCCTCCTTGAGCATCTTGGACTTCTCAAAATAACGGTAAGCATCGGTCAAACGGTTCTGCTTCCGGCAAAGCAAGCCCAGAAAATAATAAATACTGTGGTCGTCTTTCGTCTCCTCCTCCAAATGTTTGAGCATGTACTCCGCCTGGCTGTCCTCGCCAAGCA
>BGZO01000075.1 GCA_003864475.1 Candidatus Termititenax persephonae
CGGGCGATAAGCTTTTGATATTCCGCGGCAGTATATTTGCGGTTCATTAATTTCAGGATTTTGTCCGAACCGGATTGCAGGGGTATATGCAGGTGCCGCGCGAGGCGCGGCTCGGCGGCGATAGTTCTTAGCAAATCGTCAGTAATCAAATCCGGCTCCAGTGAGCTAAGCCGGATTCTGGCAATGTCAGTTTTCAATAGTAGCCGCAGAATATCCGACAGGTAATTGTTTGGGTAAAAATAACGGCCTAAATTTATGCCAGTCAAAACAATTTCGCGGACATTATTTCGGATTAACTTTTGCGCTTCCGCCAGAATTTTCTCAGGCGGCTCGGCAGACATTTTGTTCCTGGCGTAAGGGACAATGCAGTAACTGCAAAAATTGTCGCAACCTTCCTGGATTTTGAGAAATTCGCGGACACGGTAACTCCGCCGGCCTCTCGCGGAGACGGCCTCACGGGTTAGAGAGCTGGCCGCTGGCGGAGGGATTGGCCATTGGTCTAAAGCTAATTTCAGTTCTTGTTGGATAGGTATGGCCTGGGGAATGATTTTTGTGAAGTCGGCAATGTTTACGTAACAGCCGCAAACGTATAATGCGGCACGAGGATTTTGCGCGGCAAATTTGCGGATAATATTGCGCGCTTTGCGCTCGGCGGTATGCGTTACGCCGCAGGTATTGACGACGATTAGGTCAGCGGTTTTTACGTCCGTGGTTGACTCGAACCCGCGCTCCAAAAATTTTTCTTCAAGCCGCCCGGTCTCATATTGATTGGATTTACAGCCGAGCGTAAAAAAAAAGACCCGCATCTACTCGATAGCAAAAAGCGGCTGCCCGTATTCGATTAAATCATTTTCCTGCGCGAATATTTCTTTGATAACGCAGTCCCGCGGAGCCTTGATTTCATGAGCCAAGCCGATGGCGTAAATCTTGGCGGCTGTCTCGCCGCTTTTTAAGCGTCCGCCAATCTTTATGTCCTTGACGCTATGCAGTACGCCTACCCGGTCGGACTTGATTTGCTCCCGGACGGTCGGCGGTGCGCTAGCCTCTTTTAACTCTGTTTTTTTACTCCCTGCGGCTGGCCGTCCCGCGGCGGGATTCTGATAAACCGTGAGCCGCGCCCCGGTTTTGCCGACGGACAGCTTGCTAAGCGGAAACTGTCCGGCAAATTTGATGAACTTCCTGACACCGTCCAGGGACAAATCGACGGCAGATTTATGACCAGCGGCTGGTTTTTGTTTATTTTTTTGTTTCTGGACGGGCTGCTTGGGCATTTATTCGCTCCGCAATAAATATTTATTCACGGCGTTGAGGTAAGCCTCGGCGGAGGCGACCAGCACGTCGGTATTAGCGCCGTTGCCGGTATAGGTTTTCTGGTTTTTCTTGATGCGTACCGTAACTCTGCCCAGCGCGTCCGTACCTTCGGTAACGGCTTGGACTACATAATCCAACAGATGAATCCCCAGTGCGCCGCGCTGAATAATGTCGTCGATGGCCTTAAATATCGCGTCGACCGGGCCGTTGCCGGACTGGGTGCTGCGGAGGGTTTTGTCCTGATATTTCACGGACAATTCGGCGGTAGGCTGGGTCTTGTTCCCGGTCTCGATGCGCAGGGTCTCCAAGCTATACGAGGCGGCCTGGACCTGTTTTAGGCCGTCGGACACCAGAGCTTCCAAGTCCCACTCCGTAATTTCTTTTTTCTTGTCCGCCAAAACTTTGAATTTGGCGTAGACATTGTTAATCCCGTTGGGGTCTAAATCGGTGTAACCCAATTCTTTTAATTTGACGCTTAGCGCATGGCGGCCAGAATGTTTGCCCAAGACCAGCTTGCTGTCCGCGCGGCCAATATCCGCCGGGCGGATAATCTCGTAAGTCTCCCGGTGCTTCAGCACGCCGTCCTGATGAATGCCCGACTCGTGCGCGAAAGCGTTGGCCCCGACGATGGCTTTATTGGGCTGCACCTGCACGCCGGTAATCGAGGAAAGCAGGCGGCTGGCGGGGTATATAAATTTCGTGTTGATTTGCGTCCGCTTATCCTTGCCGTAATAGTCTTGCCGCACTTTGAGCGCCATGACCAGCTCTTCCAGTGAACAATTACCGGCCCGTTCGCCGATGCCATTGATGGTCGCCTCACATTGCGTGGCGCCGTTCTCGATAGCCGCCAGCGAAGTGGCGACCGCCAGACCGAGGTCATTGTGATTATGCACGGAAATTTCGGCCTGACCGAGGTTGCGGATATTTTTTTTGAGATAGGCAATCAACCGACCGAACTCCAGCGGCATGGCGTAACCGTTGGTGTCCGGCACATTGACCACCTTGGCACCCGCGTCAATAACCGCGCTGAAAATCTTAACCAGAAAATCCCAATCACTGCGGCTGGCATCCTCGGCGGAAAATTCCACCTCGACATTTTTGGCCTTGGCTTTGGCATATTTTACGGCGCGTACGGCTTGTGCCAAAACCTCATTGGGCGACTTGCCCAGTTTATATTTCAGGTGAATGGGCGAGGTGGCGATGACAATATGCAGGCGCGGATGCTTGGCACAGCGCAGCGCATCCCAGCTCGCGTCGATGTCTTTCTCGACGGCGCGGCAAAGCGAGGCGACCGTTGGTTTTTGGACAACTTTGGCGATGGCCTCGACCGAAGCAAAATCTCCGGGCGAGGAAATGGCAAACCCAGCCTCGATAATGTCGACATTGAGTCTTTCCAGCATCTTGGCCATTTCGATTTTTTCTTCGATATTCATGGAACACCCCGGCGACTGTTCGCCGTCGCGCAGGGTGGTATCAAAAATCTTAATGTGCTTGGGCATACGGAAAATTATACTTAAATCTTGGTCAACTGCAAAGCCAATTCTTTAATAACGTGCAGGATAATATCTTTTTTTGACGGCTCTAAGTTTGTTAGTGTGGAGTTGATTATGCTAATCTGTCCGTCTTTGACTTTGATATGGCGGCTTTCGGGCAGGAGCGACATCGGTTTGATATTTAAAGCGGCGGCAATTTGCCAAAGTGTTTTAATAGACAGATTGCGCTGGCCTTTTTCGATTTGCGCCAAATAGGTCAAATGGATATCGGCACGGTCAGCAAGATATTCCATGGACATACCTTGTTTCTTGCGGAGAGCGCGGACGGTATTGCCGATATGGCTCAACAAAGGATCTCCCATACAATCTCCTTGTTTTATTTTACTTAGGTTATGCGTTGTTACTATAGACTATTGACATAGAGATTATAGTATAGTATGCTATTACCGTGTTATATCTGAAAGGGGAATGGGTATGGCAACTAATTATGGGGATCAGACAAAGTATAAGGGAAGTCCTTACGACATAGATTCCAGCAAAAGAATTACAGCCTCGGGCATGAGAACAGCTTTGGGAACAAAGGAAGACGTGGCTAACAGGCAGGAAGCCGGGGCATCAGCGGTGAAGCTGGATGCCAGCTCCAGCGACGCGTACTACCCGTCTTCCAAGCTGGTGGGGGCGAACCTCGCCACCATCAGGACCGATTTGGCCGCGGAGACAACCGACCGCACGGCCGCCGACACTGCGGAGGCAACCACCAGGGCGAACGCCGATGCTATGAAAGTGAACAAGAGCGGGGACACGCTGAGCGGGAGGCTGACCGGGGCGAACCTGAAAGGCGCTTGGATAAACACGTTCACGTCGCACACGGCCTTATATGTCCCGCCGAACGATGCCACGTCTTCTGTGGCTCAAGGTGTGCTGTCGTGGCGCACGGCACAGGGTGACGGATACGCGATTAACAACCTCAGCGGCGAAAACATTACAAGGCTACGGTATGCCACGAACGCGAATATAACCAACGGCACGAACACTACGACAGATGTTTTCACCATCACGGGCGGGGTGGTGTCTTTCGCGGCATCCCCGGCGGTGCCGGGCAAGACGACGGCGGCAGGCAGTAACGCCACGACCATTGCCACGGAGGCGCAGGTCGCGCTCAAGCAGGACAAGCTGACGGCAACCGGAGCGACGAACTTGCTGACAGCCCCGGCCACGGCGGGGGGACAGCCCGGGACGAAACCGCTAGCCGATTTGCAGGCGAAGCTGGCGGCGACCGGAACGACAAACTTACTGACAGCCCCGGCCACGGCGGGGGGACAGCCCGG
>BGZO01000076.1 GCA_003864475.1 Candidatus Termititenax persephonae
AGGTTTTGGCCGCGCAAGCCGCCGGACAGCGTGTCGTCGCGGTAGTCTCGGCTATGGGTCCGACGACCGATGACCTCATTGCCAAACTGAAAGCAATCTCCGCCACTTATGATTCGAGAGAATATGACGCGCTGGTCTCCACCGGAGAGAACGTGTCGGCGGCTTTGCTGGCACAGGCTATCATTGCGCAGGGCGGCCAGGCCGTCTCGCTGACGGGCTGGCAGGCTGGCGTGCTGACGGAAGACACGCATCAGAAGTGCAAAATCATTGCCGTCCAGGCCCGCAGGATTCAGCGGGAACTGCGTTCCGGCAAGATAGTGGTGGTTACGGGCTTTCAAGGCTTAAACTCCCGTGGCGACGTAACGACTATTGGCCGCGGCGGCTCAGATACTTCGGCGGTGGTCATCGCCGCCGCGCTCCAGGCCGCGGTCTGCGAGATATATACCGATGTGGACGGGGTGTATACGACCGACCCGCGAGTGTTGCCTGAGGCGCGGCGGCTGGATAAAATTTCCCATGAGGAGATGTTGGAAATGGCCAGTCTCGGCGCGGGAGTGCTGCATCCGCGCGCGGTGGAGTGCGCGAAGATAAACAATATGACTATCGCCGTGAAGCACAGCCAGCGGGCAGGAAAGGGGACGTTGATTACGATGGCCGGAGAAAAATTAAATACCGTGTCGGGGGTGGCCGCCGATGACGATGTAGCCAAAATCGGTCTCATTAAAGTGCCGGATGTGCCGGGCATGGCGGCAGAATTATTCGGGGCGCTGGCGGCGGCTAAAATCAATGTCGATGTCATCGTGCAAAGCATTCATCAGGAAGCGCGGACTAACGACATCTCTTTTACCGTGTCCAACGATGATTACGCGCAGGCTCTGCGCCTCACTGAGGGTAAGGCGCGGCTCTGGGGCAGCGCGGTTACGGGCGATGCCGCGGTGGCGAACGTTTCTGTGGTCGGCACGGATGTTCGCGGCGCTGGGTCGGGAAAAAATCAACATCCAGATGATTTCTACTTCGGAAATAAAAATCTCCTGCATTATCGCTAAGAAAGAATTAAAACGCGCCGTCCGAACTATCCACACGGAGTTTGGGCTGGAGAAATAAGCCGATTTTTTAGCTAAAAAGTCCGGCGGCTGTCCGCGGCGCAGGCTAAGGGGGCGGTTTTAGTTGAGCGTGCTTTTCGCCAGGTCTTCTTTGATTTTCTCGAAATACTGTTTGCGCTCGTTGACTTCTTGGTTGATTTGCTGGATTTCCGAATTGAGGCGGGTAATTTCCCTGTCCAGCCGTTTGCCTTCGGCGCGCCAGTAAAACCTAGCGCCCAGCGACATCAGCAGGTCGATAAGCAACCAGGCGCACAGCGGCAGAATATTTTTTGTCATCGCCCAATAGACCAGCGTGCCAGCCGAGATTGCCCCGCCGACAAAAGAATTGAGCGGTGTTCTGGTGCGGAACACGTACTTGCCTAGGAAAGCCATGAACGGCGTAGGTTTTTCCGGCGTGTATTTGCCGAATTTGGATTTGGCTTTTTCTTCTAATTCTTTAATGTCGACCATGACCGCCCCCAATTTGTTTGTTGCTGGAATATACCCAGTTTTTCACCAAATATACGTTACCAATAAAGTTTGTAGAACAATTTTAACATAGTCCAGAGATTGTAAAGCGAGGGTCGCGCCAACTGTCTGGCAAAGTCGAGGCAATTTTGCCGTCCGCCGCCGCTGTACTCGTAGGCCAGCGTGTTGTGCCGCCTGCCGTAATAATGAAGGTATTTCTTGTCCACGCGTTGTAGCGGCAGGTCAGCCCGCTTATTGTACAGCAGGATTAGATAGGAATTGGGACGGTTGAGTTTTTGGTACAAATCCGGCAGGTCTTCGATAGTCTCGCTGTCAATCGGATACAGCACGGCAAATTTTTTATTGATTTCCTGCAAATGCTCTATCGCGCTTATCTGACGGTCGAGCGGGTTGAAGCCAGCTTGAAAAACGGCGCGTTCCCGGCTGTAGGCAGGCACATAGAGCAGTACCAAGTCGACCAGCAATAATTGCCGCTCTTGGTCTGCCAAATTGTAACCGCAGGTGGTCAGCGCCACGAAATGTTTTTTGGTTTTGAGTTCCGCCAAGAGTTGATTGATTCCCGGATGATTCCAAGGATTGCCGTCAGTCAGATTAATCAGCCAAGATTTAAGGTCCGTGGAAATTGGGGACGGAGGGCGTTCCTGCCAAGCCGGGCAGTCCGGGCAGAGTAATTCGCAGAAAGCGCCCAATTCGAGATTCTCAAACTTGGGTCGCCACATCGATTAACCTCTGATAATTGGCTAGGAGCCGTTCGGTCATACGCTGGACGCTCATTTTCTGCGCCAGCCGCGAAGCCTCCGCCGATTTTTGACCGTGCAGTTCCTTGTCGCTGAGGAGCCGGGTCAGTTTCAGGGCAAATTCCGAAACATCCAAATGGCTGGCAAAACCGCCCGTGTTGCCGTGGATAATATCGGAAATACCCATCGCGTCCACCGCGACCACTGGCGTGCCTGCCGACATGGCTTCCAAAATAACCAGTCCCTGCGTCTCGGTCAAGGAAGAAAACACAAAAGCTTTAGCCGCTTTGTACCAGCCCGCCAGCTCCGCCTTGTCCGAAATATAGCCAGTAAAAAAAACCTTGTCGCGCAGACCCAAATTGGTCGCCAGCCTTTCGATGGTGGGACGGTGCGGTCCGTCGCCGATAATGACGAAAAGGATATTGGTGCGGACTTTCAAAATTTCCTTATAGACGTGCAGAAGAAATTCGATATTTTTTTCCTTGGCGATGCGTCCCGCATAGGCGATGATGTCCGTGTCCGCCGGAATATTATTTTTCTGCCGGATTGTCTGCGCGTTGCCTTGCTGGCCAAAAATGCCGCTGATGCCCGTCGGGATTACATCGATTTCATTGGTAACACCGTATTTTTGCAACTCTTGACGCATGGCCTCGGACGGCACGATGGTCAGGTCGCAACTGTGGCAGTACCTGCGGCTGGCGTTGGTGGAGAGCCAGACCCCGATTTTCTGTCCGAGCGCGGTCGGCACATAATGCACGTACTCAATGAACAAGGTGTGGTATGTATGTACCAGCGGCAGGCGGTATTGCTTGGCAAAAAAAAGAGCCAGCAGGCCTAAGCTGAACGGCGTGTGAGAGTGCAGAATGTCCAGCCGCAAATCTTTGAAAGTTTTTAGGTGTCCCGACAGTGAATAGGCGATATTATGCTCCGGCATCGGCGCATACTTGACCGACTTAAAATAAAAAACATGGTCTCTTTCCACGGAATTTTGCGTGCGTGGGGCAAAGACAAAAACCTCATGCCCCAGTCTTTGCAACTCTTCGGTAAAAGAATTGATGGAAGTAACCACCCCGTTGATTTGGGGCATGTAAGTGTCTGTAAACATTCCGATGCGCATGGCTTGATTCTATAGCACTGGCCGCGGCGCAAGCAAGACGGTGGTTTTTCGGCGGCTCATGGTTGCAGGGCCGTTAGCACAGCTTCCAGCGTGCGGTTTAAATCGGACAGTGTGTGCCGCGTGGAAATAAAATCCGCCTCCAGCCGTGCCGGAGAAAAATAAATCCCGGCCCGCAACAATTTATGGTAAAACCGCGCAAACTTTTGCTTATTGCTGGTCTGGCTTCCGCCGTAGTCCCGCACTTTTGTTTTGCTAAAAAACAGCGTGAACATTGACCCGAATTGATGCAACTGCACGTCTGACGGCAGTCCCCGGGACAGTTCCGTAAAGAAATAATCCGTGTGCTTGTGCAGGCTCCGGTAAGTCTGCGGCTTTTGTAATTCCTGCAGGACGGCCAGCCCGGCGGACATCGCCAGCGGATTGCCGGAAAGCGTGCCGGCCTGATAGACAGGTCCTTCCGGCGCGACCAAAGACATCAGCTCGCTGCGCCCGCCGTAGGCGGCGGACGGCAGACCGCCGCCGATAATCTTGCCCAGACAGGTCAAGTCTGGACTTACGCCAAAATAATTTTGCGCGCCGCCCCAGCCCAGACGAAAG
>BGZO01000077.1 GCA_003864475.1 Candidatus Termititenax persephonae
GCGGCAGTTTTTGCGTCAACGCGGGTCTCGGCTGGATTACCACGCTGACCATCCTCACGCACGAGATACCGCAGGAGATTGAGGTAAGAGAAAGGGTGGACATGACAATGGCTGTCATGGCAATGCCGCCAATGCCAATATCTTTCCAACGCGAAGAAAAAAGTAAAACCCGCCGTAACCCAGAAAAACACTCCCGCGAAGTCCCCGCCCTGTCCCAGCCGTTCGGGGATAAGGTGCAGGAAAGCGCCGCCGATGAGCGTCCCGGCGCTGAACGCGACCAAGATTAATAAGATTTTGCGCAGGAGTTTTTCTTTAATCAGGAGCGTCAAGGCCCCGGCAAAAGAAATCAGGCTGATTAAAATGCTGGCGGCGAGCGCCTGCAATAATTGCATACCAGTATTGTCCCGTAAATTGTTGGGCAAGACAACCCCTGGGTACGCTGGGCGGCGGCACTTGGCATTTTTTTTGCTTCCACCCTCTATAGCTAGTTGGCAAAAAATTTAAAAAAAAAGGAGGAAGCAAGATGTTGGCGACAGTAAATTCTGCGACGGTGCTGGGTATGGACGCTTACTTGATTCGGGTGGAGGTGGACACGCGCGGCGGACTGCCGCGCCACACGATAGTCGGGCTGCCGGACACGGCGGTCAAGGAGAGCAAGGAGCGCATCGAGTCCGCGTTTAGAAATTCGGAGATAGCCTTGGATTTGTTTTGCAAATTCACGATTAATCTTGCCCCGGCTGCTATCCGCAAGGAAGGTCCCGCTTTTGACCTGCCTATCGCGGTCGGGATGATGGCTAACGCCGGGCTGTTCGCGGCGGATGGCCTGCGGGACAAAATATTTCTGGGCGAGCTTTCGCTCAATGGGGCTATCCGTCCGGTGTGCGGTGTGCTGGCCATGGCGCTGGAAGCCAGCAAGGTTGGGCTGAAGGAGATTATCGTTTCGCCAGAAAATGCCGAGGAGGCCGCGCTGGTTAAGGATTTGCGCGTCCTGTCTTTGCCCAATCTGGCGGATGTTTTGGCCTACCTGTCCGGCGGGCGGAATTTTATGCCGTATCAGGCCGCGCCTGCCGCCGCCGAGCGACGGTCTGGCGGGGATTTTGCGGAGATCAAGGGCCAGTATTTGGCCAAACGTGCGCTGGAGATTGCCGCGGCAGGCGGACACAATGTGCTGATGGTTGGCTCGCCCGGCTGCGGCAAGACCATGCTGGCGCGGAGCCTGCCGACCATCTTGCCCGACCTGACTTACGAGGAGTCCAGGGAAGTTTCGCGGATTTACAGCGTGGCTGGTTTATTGCGGCACGGGCTGGTCCGCCGCCGCCCGTTCCGTGCGCCGCACCACACTATCAGCGGCGTGGGCATTGTCGGCGGCGGGAGAATCCCCAAGCCCGGCGAGATCTCCCTCGCGCACTTGGGCGTGCTTTTCTTGGACGAACTTGCCGAATTTGGCCGCCACGTGCTGGAGGTTTTGCGCCAGCCTCTGGAGGACGGCGAGATTACTATCTCACGGGCGTTGGCGGCCTTGACTTATCCGGCCCGGTTTATTCTGGTGGCGGCGCTGAACCCTTGTCCCTGCGGCTACGCCATGTCCGCCCAGCGCCAATGCTCCTGCACGCCCCGGCAGATTGCCAATTATTGGCACAAAATTTCCGGCCCGATTCTGGACCGGATAGATATTTTTGTGGAAGTGCCGTCCTTGTGCGCGGAGGAGTTGTCCGCCAGGCCGGGCGGCAAAACCTCGGCGGAGATTCGGCAGGAAGTGGCCGCGGCGCGGGAGCGGCAGGCGCGGCGTTTCGCGGGGCGCAACGGTCTCTACACCAACTCGGGCCTGTCCCCGGCTGACCTGCGCGGGGCGGGCATAGCGGATACGGCCAGAACATTGCTGACCGCGGCGGCGGATAAACTGGCTTTGTCGGCCAGGGCTTACGACCGTATCTTAAAAGTGGCGCGGACGATTGCCGATTTGGGCGGGGCGGATATGGTGGGCGAGGAGCATGTCGCCGAGGCGATGCAGTACAAGCTCCATAATTTTTTTAACCGCGGAGAAGTCCGATGAATATTTTGCCGCGCCGCTCTCTGCAAAAAAATCTGGAACTGCTGGAGGAACTCGACGCTTTCTTGAATTGCGGTTACAGCCAAGGCGAGATATTGGATTTGCTGACCAGCGAATTGGGTTGCCGTTACCGCCAGCGTCTCCAGCGCGGCCAGCCGTGGAGCAGTGTCTGGGAGTTGGAGCCGGAAATGGCTTTGGTCTTGCGCACGGCGGAGCTGAACGGACGTTTGCGTGATTTTATCTCGCTGGCTCTGGAGCATTACCGCGGCAAAATCAGTTTTCAAAACACTTTGCGGCAGAAGGCCGCTTATCCGCTGTTGACGCTGGGCTTCACGCTCTTACTGCTTTTAGGTTTTGTCTTTTTTCTCCTGCCGCTCTTCAATAGTCTGGCGGCGGATTTGGGCGGGGAGCCGCCATCCGCGCTCGGGCAGTGGCTCTTGCTGGGCGGGCTGGTTTTGCTCATTGCCAACGGCAAATTTTTTTACAGGTTATTGCTGGAGAAAACGGGTTTGCGCCAGACACTGGAATCCATCCAGACCTTAAATCTTTTGGTGATGACTGACCGGGCGGGCATACCGCTGGCCAATTTTCTGGCGGAATATTTGCGTAGCGCGCCGCGCTCTGATTTGAGCAGGGTTTATTTTTATCTGGCCAAGGGTTTGTCCGTCGGCGAGGCCTTGTCGCGCGCGGAATTGTTCAGCCGGGACGAGCTGAGGCTTTTGACCATCGGCGGCGGCGCAAATTATGCGCGGGGGCTGGACTATCTGCTGAAAACTTTTAAACAAAAATATCAGGATAAAATCAATAAAATTATTTTTTACTGCGAGCCGACCTTACTTTTGTTGACTGGCGGCATTTTGGCCTTGGTGGCGTGGAGTTTTTTTCGGCCACTCTTTGGCTATGCGGGCGTGGAGTTGTGAGGCTTGGCGGCGGGGTTTATTTCCTAAATATTGTCCTAAATTTACCCTTGCGTAAAAAATGCCCCTATGCTAATATTTCGCTCCTTTATTTGGCAGGGCAGTATGCCCGAGAACATTACAACCGCTTAAAACTAAAAATTGCTCTGGGGCTATTAGCTCAGGTGGTTAGAGCGCACGCCTGATAAGCGTGAGGTCCGTGGTTCGAGTCCACGATGGCCCACCACCTCGACTTCGCTCGGTGGCCGAATTGCTTAAGCAAGTTGCCGTGCTGGGGGCGTAGCTCAGTTGGTAGAGCGCCAGCTTTGCAAGCTGGATGTCGCGGGTTCGATTCCTGTCGCCTCCACCAAAAGGAGTCCGCGGTTTTTAATTTTATCATTACGTTGTCTAGACAGTTGTATAGACAATATTTTTGGCCGGCGGAAATGGTCGAGATCTTTGATATTGTTAATGATGAATGATTTTTGATGAGAATTTCATTCATTGTCTGAATAAATTGATGAACATTTATTCAGATAAAAATATTAAGTAATCTAGGATATTCTAATTATTGAATATAGCCAAAAGGATTCTCGCTCACAAATATGAGAAAAATATTAAGGGCGCATGGGGGATACCTTGGCGAATAGAGCCGACGAAGGACGTGGTAAGCTGCGATAAGCCTCGGGGAGCCGCTATTGGCTGCGATCCGGGGATTTCCGAATGAGGCAACTCATTACGGGTAATGCCGTAATATTAGGCGGTGAATGCATAGCCGCCTGAAGGTAAGCAGGGGAATTGAAACATCTTAGTACCCTGAGGAAAGTAAATCAATTGAGACTCCGTTAGTAGAGGTGATCGAAAGCGGAAGAGCCTAAACCGCGCTGATGCAATAGGTGCCAGCCGTTGTCAGAGCGGTGTTGCGAGAGCAGATGGGGCAGTCTGGCGACTGTCCGGCAAGTTACCAAATTTTAGGCTAACAGAACGGTCTGAAAAGTCCGGCCACAGAGGGTTATAGCCCCGTAATTTAAAGCCTAAAGTCTTGCTTTTGTTTCTCAAGTAG
>BGZO01000078.1 GCA_003864475.1 Candidatus Termititenax persephonae
GACTCCGCACCGTGGGTCGCGCTGTTGACAAAAGAATTTAAATGAATGCTGACCAGCACATCGGCCTTATTGCGATTGGCAAACTGTGCCTGTTCATCCATGGACATGCCCTCGTCGCCCTCACGGTTGAGGAGAGCCACCGCGCCCTTGGCACGCAGGGCGGACTGCAGCCGCTTGGCAATCTCCAACGTGATGTCCTTCTCCTTATAACCCTGCCGGGAGATGGCCCCCGGGTCGGAACCGCCATGCCCCGCAATAATCGCCACCCGCACATTTCGCAAAGGCGAGGCGGCATTGGCAGAAACAGGCGGAAGGACTGGCGGCGGCGCATCGGCTCTGGCCAGCACGGTCAGGGGATAGTCTGCCTGCGGGTCATAAATATAATCGTCATACGCGTCATTCAAATCCAGCACGACACGCACCTGCAGAGGCTCCCAAGTAAACTGGCTGGCGCGCAGGCGGTCAACCGCGCCTAAGCCCACGGGCAACTCATTGGCAATGCCCAAGGTTATCGGCGGCTGAAAGTCCAGCACCAAACGGCTGGGTTTGGTAAATTTATAGACCTTGAATTCTCCGTAGCTGTTGTCCCCGCGGTAAAAGCGTAATTTCAACTTATTGTTTTCCGTAACAAATTCCACGCGCGTCAATTTATGGCCAACACTGGGCGCGGTTACCTGCGGCGGCGCAGCGAGGTCCGTCAGACGCAGCACAAAGCTGCGCCCGTCATCTTCGATGTAGATTGTATGTTGTAATTTTTTCTTGGTCTTGAGCTTGATTTCCACTAGCGGGGGGGTTAATGTTTTTTGGTCGTACTCGATACTGTCCAGCAAATCATTGACCGGGGTCAGCCGCTCTGGATGGGCGATATTTAATACGCCGCCTGGCAGCAGCAAATAATAACCCTCGTTGGTAATATTAAAACTGACGATTAGCGGCGCGTTGGCCACAATACTGAATGCTTGTTTTTCCCAGATAATGGCGTTGACCAGCGTGTCCGCCGCAAGAAGCGTGGAGAGCAAGAAAAAAAATACACCCCAGCATACTATGAGTTTTTTGCCCATCAGAACTTATAAACCAAGCCTCCTGAAACCTCGGACTGGGTCAGCTTGTCGTGATAAAAATAACCGTCGCGGCCATACTCATCCTCGTACTCATAAAACAAAGATTTTTCGCGGGAACAGACACCATTGAGGTACCAATACAAATCGCCCAGAGACTGCCCCAAGGCGAGACGCAGACTGTTGCGGTTTTTATCCAAAGTGTCTAGCGTGTTCCGGCGCGCCTGATACCAATGGCTCAAGGAGACCTTGAAATTGCTCGGCAGTTTAAACTCGCCCAGGCCGGTAATCAGATTCCAGCCAGTCGTCCCGTAACTTGTACCGCCCAAGAGATAACGCGTCCGCTCGTCAATTTTCTCCACCCGATACGAAAACCAGCCACGGCGGTATTTTAGCCCGGTCGTCCCGCGGTCATTGAAATACTCGGCGGTCAGCGACTCGTATTTCCAAGTCGAGAAGTCATAATAAGCCCAGAGCCGACGGCGCAAAATTTCTATCTCCGACACCTGTGCATTGAAACCGTTGGCACGGTAAGTCTCACGGTAATTGGCATAATAAGAAATAACTGGACGGAAAAAAGCCACCCGGTCCAAACCCAAACGCAGGCGCAGACGCTCCACATCATAATCAGGATTGGTCAGCTTGGTATATTCGCGGTCAAAACGCTGTAGATAGGCCTCGTAAGAGCCGCTCAGAGAAAGCGAGCGCACTGGCCGCGCACTGCCGTAAAAAGTCCAGCCCTGCACGCCAGTATAGTTGAAATAATCAGCCAAGGCGCGGTAGCCGGGCGCGACATCACGGTAAGTTATTTGCCAGCCGTATTTTTCCGTGTCATAACTCAGCTCCGTACGGGCGGCCTCGGCCTGGCGGCGGCCCCCGCTGGAAGCTAATTCCAAGCCGGAACGGTAATTGTCCCAGCGGTAATTGACCGCGCCGGACTGCACATAATAACTGCCCAAGATATTTTCCTCAGGCGCGGCACGGCGCGACGCGGCGGCATAAGCAAAATCCAGATTGTCGTTATACAGCCAGACCAAACGTCCGCCGCCCAAGTCCACTTCCTTGTCTTTTTCAGCAATATAGTTTTCGCCGACCGCGGAACCCCAATAATTACCGGGACGTTTGCCGAGGAAGCCGTCCAAACGCAGTGCGCCAAAACTGTATTGCCCGGTCAGGCCCTGCATCTCCAGATACGGCGCCAGCAGCTCGGAATACTTAACATAAGTGTCGCCGACTGTCAGATGATTGGGGCCGCGATGCAGATTAAAGGTCAAGGTCTCCAGCTGCCCCCTGTCTTCCTTGTCCGACACGGCGTTGTGGCGGTAGCGTGTATAAAAATCCCAGCCCAGCGTCCCCGCATCGGCGGAATATGCCAAGGAACTGAGAATCATTTTCTTGTTGACTGGCGTTTGGTTGGCTGGGTCAAATTTGAAATAGGTTTGGAAATTGCCTTTATTTTTGCCAGAGACAGCCGAGGCTGGCGCGGCGGCGGCTGACCTGCCCAGCACCCGCACGGTCAATACTTCCTGCCGCGTCGCTTCCTGGTCCGTCCAATAATAGACCAGCGCCGCGCCGATTTTACGCCGCGCGCGTATGGTCAAAGTATCCGGCGCGGTCTGCGCTATCATCAGCTTATCGGGGGAAAGATTGACAAAACGCGTGATGGCCCGTCCGGGACGAAACGTAGCAACGCTGTCCACGGCCAGCTCCAATTTGGCCGCGGCAGACAGGGCGACCAGCAACAATCCTAAAAACCAGCATCTTTTCATCAGTCTATCCTAATCATTTTACGCGCCGACACCGCGTCGTTGCCGCTCCCGATGCTTAACACGCACAGATACTCGCCAGGCGGTATAGAGCCGGGCAGACCCAGCGGCCAGCTGACCGCCAGCTTGGCCGGATTGCCGGGATTAACCTGCTTGGCGTTAAATTCCACCGTCTTCACACGCACATTGGTCTCGGAATTGTAAATACTGACCGTCGGACGGACTGACCGCGGTTTGGTTACCGCAATCTCACAGTTGATTTGAATGGCATTCTTGGCCAGCACGTATACCGGGTCAAATTTCTCAATCCACATCTCCCTCGCCGCCACCGCTTTTGCCGAGTCCGCGCTCAAAACCTGGCCAGTCTGCAGATTGCCATACTCGTCCTCCAGCATATAAAAAATTTCCATCCTGTCCGGCAAGCCCGTCTGCTCAAAAACCCCACTGTATTTGACCGACTCGCCGGGCAGCAACCCTTTGGTATACAACTCAATCTGCTCCAAAGCCTCGCCGTCGCTGACCAGCGCGACATTGCCCTGTATGGTATTCCAAGCGTCGCCGCTGTTGCGGAAATCCATGTTGTACACGTAACGCCCCTTTTGCAGGCTGGCTTTGAGCGCGACTGGCTCGATGTAGTCGAGAGAGTATCTTTTGGTCTTTTGGTAAATCAACGCCCCGAGACGCGCCGCGTAATTAATCCTGCCACTGCCCGGCAAGCCGGCCTCAAAGAAAATCACGGCTTGATGTCCGCCCGTCGCGTCGCCAGGGGTCTTCAGGACAAAAGGGAATTCCCTGCTGGAATTGGCCGGCACAGTTAAGTGGTCGGAAGAAAGCTCCAGCCAGTCCGCGCAGGAATACTGGGACTCGCCGGGCGGCAAAAACTCCTTGACCCCGTTCTCCGCGTATACCCAGTCCCTGACATAGACGTAGAGATTTAAATCTTCTTGACCACGGTTTATCAGCTTGATTTTATGCGTAACCGATAAACCCCTGTCCGTCTCCAAAAAAATCGAGGGCTGGTCAAGCGAAATCGACAGAGCCAGACCAAAACTCCCAAGCATGAATAAAACGAGCGCGATTCTTTTCAATTTAAACAATTTAAACACCCTCCATCAATCTATACGAAAATTTATTCTTGTCGTGTAAGTGGCGTTGGGCTGGCAG
>BGZO01000079.1 GCA_003864475.1 Candidatus Termititenax persephonae
CGTTTACTTCAGCATCTCCTCGAAAACTCCGCCGCGCAGTGTCCTGATAAAATTGCGCTCCGACATAAAAACCGTGCCTGGACTTATGCTGAATTATGGCAAAAAGCCCGAAATCTAGGGCAAGGCTTGAAGCAACGCGGCGTAGCGCGCGGCGACCGTGTCGGCATCTGCCTTGATAAATCTTTGGAGCAGGTCGCCGCCATTTTCGGCGCACTGTACGCCGACGCGGCGTTTGTCATCATCAATAATGTCCTGCGCCCGGAGCAGATGCGGCATATTCTTCAAGACTGCGGCGTAAAACTGCTCATCACCGAGGAAAAATATTTGGGCAATATAGGTGCCACTGTCGCGCCCCCCATTTATGGCGCGGAACTGAATAAAATACTGGAAACCTCCGGCAAGCCGGATGAAGAAGCGCAGCTTCTCCAGCAGGATATTGGTCTGGAAGAGAAGCCGCCGCTTCTCTTGGCTGTACTTGGCGGACAGGAGGTTCTCCAAAATGTCGAACGCGATATTCTCGATGCGCTCGCCCAGCTGGTAACGCTGGTTGCGCGGGAAGCGCGCCACGATTGGCGTGAGGTACCTGGCAAAGTCATAGGTCAGCGTGATGACGCTCAGTTCTTCCACGTTTCCGCTCCCTTATTTATCGTCCAAAAATCGCCGTCCGCCACTTCCAAGCGGCGGACGATTTCCAAGCCCCGCCCGCGCTTACCTGCCCTGCGTACGTCTCAATTCTCCGCGCCACCGCAGCGCAAAGTGTTAAATAAAAAAAGTACAAAGCATTACTAAACAGTCCGGGCAAGGCGAAACCCGAGAAAATTGAAGCGATAAGGCGGGTAAGTGTTATTGCGATAGGACGAGGCAAAGTTGTAGTAGTAACTATTATTAGAAGCACCACCCCGGATAACCCTGTAGGGACTTGGGTGGCTCACATATTTAGTGCCATCCCAATAGCTATAGCTGGAGGTGCTGCCATTATATTCGCTCGAGCACCATTCCCAGACGTTGCCCAGGACATCGTAGAGGCCGTAGGCGTTCGGCTCTTTCTCGCCAACCCTACCTGTATAAGAACTATAATTAGTGTAAGAGCCGCCATTGTTATAATAAATAGTATAATAATGGTGGGTTCTGTTGTTATCCCACCAGCCGTATTTGCTCATCTCGGTAGCGTCCCACTGGTCGCCCCAGATGTACGCCGTCGTCGTCCCGCCCCGGCAGGCGTATTCCCACTCCTCCTCGGTCGGCAGGCGGTAGCACCCGGGCAGACCTAGGGCCAGGTCATTATAGGCCTCGGTCTTGAGCACGGCATCATAAAAATTCATGCTCTGGTTGTTATGCCACTGCTGGCCTGCAACATAACTCCCCACCATGTCAACGCAGTATCCGCGTATCTGTTCTTTCACCCCGGCGGACACGTCGCCGGACTCCAGCGTCAGGCGCAGGCAATACTGCACCGCCTCGTACCAGTTTGCATACTCCACCGGGTAATCCGCGTATTCAGAGTTATGATTGTTGTAATTGTTACTGTAACTATAGCTTATATTATTATTGTAACCGTAAATACTGTAAACTGGGAGATAGTCCATGACCGTGCCGAATTCTTGGTTGGTCGTCTCGTACTTGGCTATCCAGAAGTCGCGCCCGCCTTTGGTCAGCCTCACGTACCTGTCCCCGTTCAGCGTGAGGCTCAGCGGCTCGAAGATGGTCAGCAGGTCCCACACCGCCTTCGCCGACGGGTACTTGTCGTCCCGCGCGTCCGAGAGCATTATCGCGCCCACCCTGTTCGCCGTGCGCTCGAAGTCGTAGCGCAGCAGCCCCGCCACCGCCTTGCACGTCGGGTACTTCACGTCGTTGTCCTTGTTGGCCTCCCAATTGGCCGCCGTTACTTTATTGGCCACGTCCTCCTTCTTGTCCAGGGCTGTGTGCACCGCCCTCGCAGTCGGGTACTGCGCGTCCGATTGCGTTACGGTCGTTACCTTGTTCGCCGTGCTCTCCTGCGTCCCCGTGAGCAGCGCATTCACCGCCCTGCACGTCGGGTACCTCACGTCGTCGTCCTTGTTGGCCGCCCACGCGGCGGAGTTTACCTTGTTCGCCGTGATTTCCTTCCCCACCGCGCTCTGGACTATCCTCTCCTCCGCCTCCTTCAGCGAGTCCCAGACCACCTTGGCCGACGGGTACTGCGTGCCGGTGTTGCCCCCCGACAGCACCCCCGTCTCCACCTTGTTCGCCACTTTCTCCATCAGGTTCAGCGCCGCCGTCATCTTCTCCGCGCTGAGCGGCTGCCCGCTCCCGATGCCCTCATACGCGTCGTTGTAATTGCTTGTCATGGCTTTGTCCTCCCTTTTTTTTATTATTGTGCGTGGTGCCAGCTGAAAAGATAGTGCATCCTGACTCTCCGCAGGATGGCATCCACCACCGCCTTCACCGTCGGGTGCTGCCCGTCCGTGGAGAACACGGAGATGGTAGTAACCCTGCCCGCGACGGTCTCCGCGTCGGCGTAGCTGGCCTTTACCGCCTCGGTTACCGCCTTGCACGTCGGGTATCTCACGTCGTCGTCGGCCCTGTCCTCATGGTATCTGAAGGCGGCGGTGGCGGCCTTGTTCGCCGTGTCCTCTTTGAGTGTCAGTCTGTTGTGTACCGCCAGCGCAGTCGGGTACTGCCCGTCCGTCGACGATGCCGAGACTGTCCCCGTCTTGTTGCTTGCGCTCTCGATTTTGTCTATGCCCAGCGCGTTTACCGCCTTGCACGTCGGGTATCTCACGTCGCTGTTCCTGTTGTCGTTGGCCCCCCAGGTGGTCGAGGTTACCTTGTTGTCCGTGATTTCCAGCCCCACGCCGCTCAAGGTCGAGATGGCCGCGTGCGCCGCCGCCGCCGACGGGTACTGCGCCGCCGTGCTGTCCGCCGTTACCGTGTCGGTCTTGCTCGCCACTTTCTCCAGCAGGTTCAGCGCCGCCGTCATCTTCCCGGACTCCGCCTTCTCGCCCTTGGTTATCCCCGCGTAGCCGCCTGTGTATGCTGATGCCATGTGAGCCCCCCTTGGTTGAGTTTATTTCCCGAGCGCAGAAAAACTCACCGGGGCCAGGCCCGGGTGAGTCCATTTATTCATTGCGCTGTCGGGATATGTCAGGTTTTTGGCGTATTTAAGCCAAAAATGTGGGGGGGGGGGGGTAAATGCTACTTAACACAACGCCGGAACGGTGCGGGATGCCCGCGTCCGCCGCGCGATTACCTGAATGTCCGGGTGTCTGGCTTCTGTCCATGAAACTTCTCCTTGTCATGCGCCCCGCGCCTTGCGTGTCGCCGCGGCGGGTTGTCCAAAATATTTTATTATCTTATCACGAGTGTCAATACCTTGTCCGTGTCCGATTCAACTATCGGCGGGGACGCGCGGATACTTGCATCGATGTTTTTTGGGGTGTTCTTTACCAAAAAAATAATGCCAGGGCGCGACCGAGGCGGGCATTCTCTGCCGCCGAGGAAGTCCCAGTGCGCAACCAGCGCACGGAGCGCGACCGAAATTTTTGCAACAGATTGGGCTTACTTACGATATAGTTTAGCCAAAAGAATTAGGAGACAAATTATGCAGAGAAAACAAATAGCAATAATCTTACAAAAAATTAACAACCGAGAGATAACCAGATTGACAGACCTGCCGCCAGGTGCGCTACATGCCAAAGAGATTGTTGTGGCCTGTTTAAAAGCAAATATACCTTTTAAAAGTTTACGGAACATTCCTGTAGAGTTTTGGCATGATGTAACCGTCAGGTCATTATATAATCAAAAACACCCGCCCCAATATGACCCGCTTGATAAAACAAGCACCATTCGGCGGCGGATTCCATTATAGAATTGGCGGCAGTTTTTTGCGTTTGATAAAAAAATTTGGAGGTAAGTTATGCAAATAGCCATATTTAAAGAACAATTTGTTACTAAAGAAAGTATCGCAAAACAAATAGCAGGAATCTTTGCTAAAAATAA
>BGZO01000080.1 GCA_003864475.1 Candidatus Termititenax persephonae
CCGCCGCGGCGCGAAATTTTCCTGGAGGGGGACGAGAATTTGTTGGGAAAATTCTGTCAAAGATTTTTGTCTGGCTGATTGGCATAATATTAGATTAGGTGGAAATATTTATAGAAAAATAAAACTTGACAAAATTTTGAAAAAAGGCGATACTTATTTTGTCTTTAGCAGGACAAAATTTTTAAAAGGAAGGAGGTGCAGCATGAAAAGCTACAACAACGTAACGCTCGTCGGACGCGCGGTTCGCGACCCGGATTTTAAGGACGCGGGGAATGTCAACGCGCGGACGCAGTTTACGCTCGCGGTGGACAGGCCGTACAAGGACGCTGACGGCAAGCATCCGACAGATTTTCTGAATGTGGTCGCTTGGCAAAAGCTCGCGGAGATTTGCCATGACTATATTAAGAAAGGCTGTCTGGTTTTGCTCAGCGGCCGGATTCAGTCGCGTTCCTACGCGCTGGACGGCGAGACGAAATGGATTACGGAAATCATCGCGGAGAGCGTGAATATTTTGGAATACCACCGCGCGAAGACCGTCGACGCGGACGCGGAAGAGGAGACCAAGCCGAAGCGAAAAAAAGCGGCTTGATTCCGCGCCGCCCAGACCCGTGCCGCCGCCAACTTGCTGTGGGGGCGGCGCGGGGGGCAGGTGTGCTAAAATCGTCCGATGCGTTACGTCAAAGATTATTCAGTCATCGTCGTGGGCGCGGGACACGCTGGCTTGGAGGCCGCGCTGGCCTGTGCGCGTCTGGGGCTGGACACGCTCCTGCTCACGCTCAATCTGGACACGCTGGGCAAGATGTCCTGCAACCCCGCGATTGGCGGGCCGGGCAAGTCGCAGCTCGTCCGCGAGATTGATGCGCTCGGCGGCGAGATGGGGCGGGCGGCGGACGCGACCTTTTTACAGCGCAAGATGCTCAATCTTTCCAAAGGTCCCGCCGTTCAGGCGCTCCGTGTCCAAACAGACCGCGCCGAATACATCCGTTATATGAAAAGACTCGTGGAGAACACGCCCCGGCTCGACCTGAAACAGGCCGAGGTAACGGAATTAATTTTGGCGGACAAAGTTTTTCAGGGCGTGAAGACGAAAATGGGTTTTGCGTATTATGCGCCCGCGGTCGTCTTGACGACGGGAACTTTTTTGCGCGGGGAGATTTTTATCGGACTGGACTCCGCCCCGGCCGGACGGCTGGGCGAGTTTTCCGCCGCCGCGCTGACGGCCTCGCTAAATGCGCACGGCATCCGCACCGGACGCTTAAAAACTGGCACGACCCCGCGCGTCGATTGGCGGACGATTGATTTTACGCGGACGCGGGAGGAGCCGGGGCTGGAGGAGACCCATTTTTTTTCTGGGGAAACCTTGCGGGGCTTGGCCGGGTCGCCGGATTTTGCCGCCCGACGGGGCGCACAGCGTCCGTGCTATCTTGTCCGCACCAATCCTCGCGCGCACGAGATTATTCGTGCCAATCTTGACCGCTCGCCGCTCTATCAGGGATTGATTAATGCGGTCGGCCCGCGTTACTGCCCGTCCATCGAGGACAAGGTGATGCGCTTTGCTGACAAGGACAGCCACCATCTTTTTCTGGAGCCGGAAGGGGTGGACACCACGGAGATGTATGTGCAGGGTTTTTCGACCTCGTTGCCTTACGACGTGCAGCTCAACGTCTTGCGGACGATTCCCGGCTTGGAAAAAGTTGAAATCATGCGGCCAGGCTACGCGGTGGCCTATGATTTTATTTACCCTGAACAGCTTGACCGCAGTTTGCGTTTGCGGGACTTGGCCGGGATTTTTTCGGCGGGGCAGATTAACGGCACGTCGGGGTATGAGGAGGCCGCGGCGCAAGGCCTGGTCGCCGGGGTCAACGCCGCGCGTTTTGTCTGCGGGCGGAAGCCCCTGGTCTTGTGCAGAGAAGAGAGTTATATTGGCACGTTGATTGACGACCTCATTACCAAGGAAATCCGTGAGCCATACCGCATGATGACCTCGCGCTCTGAATACAGACTTTTTTTGCGGCAGGACAATGCCGAGGACAGGTTGTTAAAAAAGGGGCGAGCGATTGGCTTGATTTCCGCGGACAGGTATCTAAATTTTAAACAGTCCCAGAAGAGAATCCGTGCCGAAAAAGCTAGGTTAACAGAATTTAAAATTTTTCCGAATAAAAAGAACCGCGAATTTTTATTGAAATTAGGCGAAAAATTAACAAAGCCGTCAAGTGGTGCTGAACTACTGAAAAGGCAGGCGATTTCTCTGTTAAGCCTGCTGGAACTTGGTTTTTCGACAATGTTAAGCGGTGTTGAGGCAGAAAAATTAGAGATAGAAATCAAGTATTCCGCCTACCTTGACGAGGTGAGGCGGCAGATACGGCAGGCGCGTGAGGCGGAGAAAAGGAAAATACCCCCGGAATTGGACTACGACACCCTGCTGGGCTTGCGGAATGAGGCGCGGGAAAAACTCAAAAAAATCCGTCCAGAAACGGTCGGGCAAGCCTCGCGACTCGCGGGGGTCAATCCGGCGGACATTTCGATATTGCTGGTCTGGTTGCGCCGTCAATCCGGCGGCTAAAAATCGCTGGAGTTGTTTCGCTTGGTAAATTCTTCCCAATAGCGATTTATCAAATCCTGAATTTTATGCAGAGGAGTGGCGACAATTATTATGCCATTAAAAACGCCTTTGATGGCCCGTCCCTCGGCTTTGGCGGCAGACAGCAGGGAGCGACAATAATTATTAATGTACGTGTGTTTTTCCGGCAAATAAGTAATTATTTTTCTCTGCAAGTTTCTGTTCCTAAAGTTGCCTTAACGAGTGGGGAAATATTAGCTTGTGTTGCCGGGTTTGGCAATATATAACGGGAGCCACGCGTATAACGCGTACACGAATATCACGCGCATCTCCTCGCGGGAGGATTTTTTGGGTTCTAGCCAGGACAAATGTACCCACTTAATTTACGGGTTTCGTAAAAACTTCTTTATGATATTTTCCGCAGTAAGCCAAAATGTTTTTAGCTGTAGGATTTTGTGTAAGCACTTCCGGCAGGTTTTTTCTGGCAAGATTGTTGCGGATTGCTAAATGCGCGTCCCAAAATTCAGCTTTATAGCTGTCATAAACAGTATTGCCCGTGTTTATAAATGTCTTAAAATCCGCGACCAAGCCGGAGCTGTTTGCGGTGAACGAAAACCCTAGGTTCTGAAAATCGCTGAGGTTAAAATTAATGTCCCGGTCTTTACAAAAATAATAATAAAAACTAAAAAAGTCCAGCAAAGTTTCCCCGTTGTGAATCTCTCCTGTTTGTGCGCCGAATAGAAGGAGCCAAAAAACTGTTTTTTCCACGCCGAAGTGGTCAAGCAAAGCCGTGAACACCGCCTCGTCACGATAGCCCGGAACGATATCTATGACCGGGATGCGCAGGCGTTGGGCTTCCCGGACCGCATATTCTATTTCGAAATAGGGAGCAAAATCATCGACATTTTCGGCATAGCCCTCTATGAAGAAAATCCAATTCTGCGGATTATTGGCAAGCTGTTCTTGGGAAAAAACCTTTTCCATATTACGAATATGTATTGGGTTATAATGGGCACCAGACGCTATAAAAAAGTTTCTACCTTGACGAACAATCTTTTCTAAATAGGCTTCTTCTGGGATAGTACGTTGTAAATGCTGAGAACGTAGCGCTTGCAAGTAAAGATGATTTGCTGCTCGTTGATATTGGGTATATTTTGTAGCAACGCCGTCGACATAAATAGCACCAGAATAATGATTAGAGGCGTTGGCTGTTCTGCGTACAGAACCATCTGGATAAAACCAAGTTTCATAAGCAACTTCAATCCCATTGATTTGAAAAACACGGGCTTGGTCGGGTTGAATGTTTGTGCTTTGGAGCAG
>BGZO01000081.1 GCA_003864475.1 Candidatus Termititenax persephonae
GGAAAAAAATGACTATCCAGCGGAAAATATCCGTCATTGTTCCTGTTTACAACGCCGCAAAATATTTGCGCGAATGCTTGGACAGCGTGGCGGGACAGACGCTAAGAGACCTAGAGATAATTTGTATCGATGACGGCTCGACGGACGGCTCGCTGGCGATAATCGAAGAGTATGCGCGGCAGGACAAGCGCATCAAGGCGCTGACCAAAGCCAACGCCGGGTATGGGCAGACGCTGAATGTCGGGCTGGGGCAGGCGCGGGGCGAATACGTCGGCATTGTCGAGCCGGACGACTTTATCGCGCCGACCATGTATGAAACCTTGTGGCGCAAGGCGGCGGCAACGGACGCGGATTTTGTGAAAAGTGATTTTTATGGTTTTGCCGGGGACGGAGACGCGCGGCAGATTTATTATCAACAATTGGCGCACCGCCTAAAATTTTACCAAGGGAGCCTCAATCCTCAAGAAACCTTGTTCCCGCAAAGCGAAGCGATTTGCAACTGGACGGGGATTTACAAGAAGAGTTTCCTGGACAAATACAAAATCCGGCACAACGAGACTCCGGGCGCGTCGTACCAAGATGTCGGCTTTTGGTTTCAGGTCTTTTGCCGCGCCCAAAATATTTGTCTGCTCCCGCAGGCGTTTTATTTTTATCGCCTAGACAATCCGAATTCCTCTGTGAACAGCAGGACAAAAATTTTTTGCATCCAAGAGGAATTTGCTTTTATTCGCCGTTTTTTGGCCGACGACCGGCGGCTGGAGGAAAAGTTTTTGGGGGCCTTTCATTATCTAAAATTCGGGCATTACCTTTTTCATCTGCATCGGGTGGCGGCGGAATATCGGGCAGACTTTATACTGAGGATGCAAAAAGAATATGCCCAAGCGTTGGCGGACAAAGAAATAGACGTTAAGATTTTTGACGCGGACACTTGGGCTAAATTAAAAACCCTAATCCAAACGCCGGAAAAACTGATTGAACAAGCTTAAAACTTCAAACCGGGCAAGGCTTTTTTCAGCGCGTCTTCCGCTTGTTTTTTGGCGGCCTCGGTTTGGCCTTGGATTTGCTCGGTCAACTCCTTTTGCTTAGCTGTGAGCTTGGCCTTTTCCGCGTCGAGCGCGGCCTGTTGTCTTGCTTGGCTGACCGCGAAAGCCTGCGAGTATTCATGCAGGGCTGTCGCGGCTTCTTGCCGGGCGTAACCCGTGGCCTTTTCGTATTCGGCGGTCAGCTGTGCCTGAGCCTGCTCAACCTTCCCGTGAAATTCTTTTTCTAAGCGGGCCTTGATGAGCGCGTCGAGGTTAGTCGTCAGGCGGATTTCCGGCGCGTCGACGGAGCCGCTCAATAAAATATTGGCCTGCAACTCGTTCGCCCCGGCGACGGCCTCGGCGAGCAGGTCCGCCAGGTCGCCGGACCTTGCCGGGCGGGTCTTGGCATAGCGCAGGTTTTTGCCGAGAAAGGAGATTTTGCCCGACACCTCGCCGTCGTCGATGCGGATGTCCGCCTCAAGACTGCCCAAGCCGCCGCTGATTTCCAGCGGGATAGCTTGGGTGTCCCAAAATTTTTGCCCCGCCAGGTCAAAGCCCGACAGGACAAAACGGAAAGAGTCTTGGGCCGTGTCGCGGCGGTCAAAAATGCCTTGGATGTCCAGCCGTGAATTGGGCCGCCGGGTGTAAGCCCCTTTGATGTCGACGACAGTTGGCCGTCCGATCAGGCGCTGTTCGCTGGCAAGGTCGGAGACGTAGCCGCTGTAGGTCAGTTCGTTGGCCGTGCCTTGTCCGCCGACCCCGCTCAGACCCAGCCGTCCCAGCCAAAAACGCGGACGGGTTTTATTGTTCGGGAAGACGACCGTTACGCCCTGCAGACGTTCTTTCTTGGGCTGGGGCGGGGCTTTGGTCTTCCGCGGCGGCAAATATTTTTGCGCCAAGGCGAGATATTCTTGGCCCGTGTCCAGCCAGCCATTGATTTGCGGGCCGAGCAGCTCGCGCCCGATGGCTCCGAGGTCATAATTGGCGAGATTGAGCGTGTTCATGAGCCGGTCGAGGTCGGCGCGGCGCGCTTGGTCGAGCTGTTCCAGATTTTTCTGCGCCGCCTTTAGCGCTTGGTCGGCGGTGGCTTGGTTGGCCTCGACAGCCGCGGCCAGCGCGGTCAAGCCTTTTTGTTTTTCCTCCAGCAGTGTCCGCAGGTTTGCCAAATCTTCCGCGCTGGTGATGCTTAAATTGCCCAATTCATCTAGGTTGAGCGCGGCCAATTCTTTGCTTAAATCGCGGGCGGCCAGCTGCCTCTGTGCCTCGGACAAAAGCTTGTCGTTTTCTTTTTGAATCTGCGCCGCCACGGCGGGCGATTGCGGCGGGGTAACCTTGAGCGCGTCTTGCAGGGCGGCGGGATTGAGCCCCAAACTTTTTGTCATTTTGTCGAGGTCAAAAGGCGCGGACGCTTTGGTTACTTTGGCTTTTTTGGCTTGGGCGGGCAAAGCCCCCGAAGTTTTTCGCGGCGTGCCGAGGAGAATCTGGTCGACCGTAACTGCCGGGATATTGGCGCGTTTATAAAGAAGCTGCTCGGGGTCCAGGCCGAGGCTGACGCGCGCGACCGCAAAGAGGTTAGTCAGCGGTGCGTTCTTATTGGCGACGCATAAATTACCAATCCGCAAATGTCCGGTAAAAAGGTTTAACGAAAAACTGCCAATCTCCGTTTTCGCACCGAAAGCCGCGTTGCCCGCTTTTTCTAGCCCCAGTTTGAGCAGGGGGTTGAAACCCCAAACAATGACTAGGATAAGCGCCGCGACAGGGACAATTTTTTTCCAGTTGAGCATTTTATTGGGGTTTCCTTATGAATAAAGTCCGCCAGTCCAACAGCTTGAATCCGGCGGTCAGGCCAGAGACCAGCTTGTTCCGCAAAAACGCCTCGACCTTGGCTTGCGCCGGACTGCCACGGTATTGGAGGACGAGGTGTCTGACCAGAAACGCGCCGGGGACGGCAAGGACAATCCCGATAAGCGTGTTGCCCATGACAATGCTGTTGTTGAAGCCCGTGAACGGCAGGAAAGGCAGATTGTAAATGACCGTCCACGCCCCGCGCAGGAATGATGCTTGCAGGGCGGCCAGCCCCAGCCGATGCGCCAGCGGGTCGATGGCAAAACCCAGCGCACCAAAAATCAGCGCGGCCAGCAGCGAGGTCGTCTTGTCGTTGTACACGGCGAAAATCAAAACCAGAATAATGACGCTGTTGATGCTCAAGGGCAACAGCCCCAAGAACATGCCCAGCACAAACCCGGCGGCGATTTTCTTGGGCGCGGTTCGGCTGAGCGTCTCATGATATTTTTTTAATAATTTAAGGACATTCGGCATGGGCGGTATTTTACAACAAAAAGATGAAAATCGGAATTAGTCTTTGTAAAAAAACACCCCCGCAACGCATGGCCGACGGGGAAGCGGGTAATCCGGCAAGCTACGCGCATCTCCTGATATAAATCAGCGCATAGTACGCGGGCATGTTGCTGGTGTTAGAATCCCCGGTAGAGCTGTTGTCATTATTCGCGCCGCCGGTGTGTTCATGCGTGGCGTTGATAACATAGCGATAATTATCACTGTCTTTACCACTATAAAATCCCATATATCCAGTGTCGGAACTCCCTGTAATAATGCCGCTCATGGCCATGGCTGTATGATTGCTTTCTCCTCCAGCAAAAGTACCCGTCAAAGTTTTACTCGCCGTTCTGTCAGTGTTCTTTGTCGCATTGGTATAAATAGTGTGCGTATGTTTGGGCAGCATGGCCGCGGTCAGGGCATTGGAGCCGCCGGAACTCTTATTGGTTATCGCGCCGCCATACCCC
>BGZO01000082.1 GCA_003864475.1 Candidatus Termititenax persephonae
TATGCGGCGCGAGTCCCGCATTTTTTGTTTGGTATATTTTGCAGTTTCCCGGTCTAATTTGGGCAATATATTTTCCACTTTAACGCGTTGCTTAACGGCAACTTCGGCCAGCGTCCAAGCCAGCATCATCTTAACATAATAATCTAGGGTGCCGCGTTGGGCTTCAGCGTGGTAGCGACTGTCTATTTTTTTAATTTCCGCCAGAGTCCTGTCAATATTTTCTGCGTCCAGAAAATTAGCGAACACTAAATTAAGGCCTATCCGCACCGCCCAGCCGTTGCCAGAGTTCAGGTATTCCGCGATTTTTCGCCAAGACTGGACGGGATTTTGTCGGATAAAATCTTTCTTTATGCCAAGACAATCGCAGTTAGCCCAAGACGAAGCATAAGGGCTCAGTCTGGCATAAAGAGCAAAAAACTCCGCAAAATCAAGTTTAAGAAATTGCGGCAGGTAAAAAGCGACAGCTTTCATTTCATAAATATGCCAGTTATTGTTTTTCAGAAACTCCTGCCAGTCTGCTTGGGCAATTTCTCTGGCGATTTTTTTTAAGTCTGGTGTACGGACGCCGATATATTTCACTGTCGCATCGTTGATGATCCGCGCATTAAATTTCCGGTACTCGGCGTTGCCCTTGGCTAATTTATTTAATCTTTCCATTATTTTCATTTGATTTCCTTAATCAACTCTGATTTAGATTTATAAATTTTCATGGTTTTACTTATAACACAGTTTAGACGAAAGCCCAACATTGCTGATGATTTCACTGCGCAAATCTTTTTTGCTGTCCTCTGCGCGGCCTCGATTTGTGGCCAAATCGGGATTTAAGCGGAGTTTGTCTGGCAGGTATGCTGATTATTATGCCTTTAAATCTTCAGCGGCAGATAGTCAATCCGGATTTTTTTTGTTATATTTTTCCAGATCGGTATTTGTGGGAGCATAGCTCAGTTGGTAGAGCAGCTGACTCTTAATCAGCGGGTCTGGAGTTCGAGCCTCCATGCTCCTACTTGCATTCTTAATGCTAATAGCGGTTTGGCGTTAAAAGATGTGCAGGTTTGATACAAGTTATTTTGTAACAACTTCCCAATGTCCGCCTTTGTCTCCGCCAAAGCGATGCAGGATGCCTTCGTCTTTTAGTTTTTTAAGTTGCCATTTAACGCTGTCTTCTGTCATGGACAAGTTTTTTACTAATTCTTGCCTAGTTATAAATGGATTTTTCTGAATAGCAGTTAAAATTTTCTGGGTATTTTCTGGATGTTTTCTGGGTGTTTTCTGGGTGTTTTCTGGGTGTTTTCTGGGTGTTTTCTGGGTGTTGTTTGTGGTAGTTTCTGCCCTATTAACGTCCAGTTTACTTTGTTCTTCTTGGTCAATAGATTTATCAAATAGAAACGCAAACCGCAGGACATGGGCAGAAAACTTGAATATTCTGCGGCCGTATTTCTTGACAATATAGGGCATTCCAGAGCCGAGCCGCTCCACAAACTCCAAGTCCTTAAATATCCGCATTATCTCTGGGTTTCTCGGTCTGGACATACCCGTAAAAAATTCTTCTTTTTTTAGCCACTCCAAAACATTGCCGTAGGTGGTTATCTCAAAACGGTCAGCGTAAATCTCGAAAATTGGTGTGTCGCCGCTGGAATAATCATTGTGGGCAAAGGCATTGATAATCGCTTCACGCAAAGCCTTGTTATCAACAAGGCGTTTTTCCTGCCGCTGACCGATACCGACCTTGCGGGCTTGGGTAATGTTTTCCAGTTCGAACTTGTCCAGAACTTTTTGCATTGTCTTGACCAAAGAACAATCCCCGTATTCTTCGTTTTCCCGCAAATCGATCTTGTCTGTTCCCCACCATTTGGCTACACGGATTGACACACGGTTATTATCGGCAAACATATATGCCAGTTGATTATATTTTCCATCGGCCGTCAGGAAGTCTAGCGATTTGGCAAAATTGGCATTGAGGTTCAGCCCTTTTTCGTCATAAAAAATCCGCAACTGCTTGAAGGTCAAGTCTTGGTCACGAGCAGGTACGGTTGTCAGCAGGACGGGGCGGCGTTTGTTCATCATGGACTCGACCTGTTCCTCGGTCATAGGTTGCGAAGCGCTGCCGATACGGATAAAACAGCCCTTCTCAGAGCGACCATATTTTCTAATATAGTAAGGCGTATACGTGCCGCCAGCCAAGTTGACTACCACTATGTTCTTGCCGTCACGCTCCTCCACAAAAATATCAAACAGCCCCATTATGCTTGGGCGAATGTTATTGATTAGGCGGTCTTTGATTTTGAGTTGCATATCATCTGGATTTGTTACGCCGGCCACAGAGCCTTTTTTATCGATACCGATATAGATGTTACCGCCCTTGGCATTGAGGAATGCCACCACGCTTTTTTCCAACTCATCTGTCAGCGTTTCCTTATGCTCAATGCGATTGCTTTCGGGTTGTTTCATGTAGCATATTCTACACCATGCTGGCTCAAAAACGTGGTATATTATTAGTAACAGAACTCCCCGCACCTCTTAACAATGTGTCCTAGGGGAGACGTTTTTTATGGATATTGAAAAATACAAGATTTTAAGTGGTTTTGACAATAATATTGTATAGGTGTTTACAAGACCAAATTATGCGATATAATTATATTGCCTTGTGATTACGAAGGCCTAAGTTCCTGCTTGGGCATATATGTAGTAGTTGTGGGGTTCTTTTTTTACTCAAATTTTGGTTCAGTATTTCCAAATTCAAAACACCAATGTCTATATTTATCTTTCCATAAATCATTTGCCTGCTTGAATTTTGTTGTTTTATCAATATCAAATTCGGGATAAATTTTTAGGTATAGTATTGTTGTCGGTAAACATTATTCTGACCTTGATAAAATCTTTCTCGATAAGGTCAAAAAAGACATCTACGGCTTTGATATATTTTTCAAAGTAATGAGCAGATATCTTTTGCCATTTTATCTCGCCGAGAAAATTATTTTCTATTTCTGTAACTCACAATTTTGATTGAACATAAGTAATATCTTTAGACTTAACTAAAACTCCGCCGTAAAAATTAGAATAAAGTATTCCATTTTGAAATTATAACATGGTAACTTATATCAGCCTTAGCGGAGTGCCTTATTCGAAATATCGAAATTCATATGACAAAAAATCCCCCTAAAATCACCCCAACGGGGTGATTCTAGCTCTTTTTAAGGCGTTCAAACTACTTGAAACTCTTACTAAACAATCCTGGCAAGCCTAAAGCCGATGTTGCCGGTAACGCCGCCGCCGTTGCTGGTGGAACTATTGGCGGGAGGGGCGTAGGCGTAATATTGGTTAGCCGAATTCAAATAATCATAATGGCGCATAACACGGTTAGAGGAATCATAAGCATCCCCGACCCACTCGCGTTGGCTGTGGGAGTTTAGTTTGCCTGTGTTATAACACTCCATCCACTCCGCATCCGTCAATAGGCGGTAAACCTTTTTCCTGCCCGGGGCGTATGTGTCCTGATAGGCGATGCAGTTTGAGTCGCTGGCGCTGGCGGTGTAGCCCTTGGCGGTCATGTCGGCCTTCACAGTGGCCGACACTTCAATGGCGGCGTGCGTCAGTTCTATACACTTCCTCACGGCATCGTACCAAGTGATTTTCGTCGCTGCCAGCGAGGGTGCCACCCAGAGGGTCCCCGGCAGCAGTTCCTCGACGAGCGCCCACACCGCCTT
>BGZO01000083.1 GCA_003864475.1 Candidatus Termititenax persephonae
GGGGGGGGGGGGTAAATGCCACTTAACACCACGCCGGAACGGCGCGAGTATCCCGCGGCGACCGCGCGATTATCTGAGTGTCCGAGTGCCTGTCCCCTGACCATGAGATGTCTCCCTTTAAGTCCCGCCCGCGTCCTGCCTTGCCCGCGCGGCGGCTGAGTCGTCCACGATATCAAATCATCACATTATCTTAGCATATGAGTCAACAAATTATCTATGTTCGCCTCAATTATCGGCGGGGATGCGCGGATACTTGCATCGAATTTTTCCGTTCAAATTTTGCTGTTTATTTTTTGGGGTATTCTTTACCCAAAAAATAATGCCAAGGGCGCGAACAGATAGAGTACCGTGAACTCGCTTGCGGCAAAGTATTTATCCCGCGCCTAGAATAACCTAGCCAACTCTATACACGTCATATACATCTTTGACTTTCTTTAAGATGGCCATTAAGCGCAAAAGTTGGTTGAGGTCGGCGATGTCCACAATCAAATGGATTTTACATTCGCCCTGTCCGCTCTTGCGTGCCGTGGCTTCCTGCACGTTCAGCCCGCTGTCGGACACCACATTGAGGACATCTTTGAAAATACCAACGCGGTCAAAGCCAGCGACTTCCAGCGCGGCAGGATATGTCTGTTGCGGCGTGTTCTGCCAAAAAACGTCAATCTTTCTCTCTTGGAGAGCGCTGACATTCTTGCAAGAAGCGCGGTGTACCGTAATGCCGTATCCCATGGTTACAAAGCCGATAATCGCGTCGCCGGGCAGAGGATGACAGCAATTGGCCAGCCGAATCATTATCGAGTCCACACCGTCCACGACTACCCCCGCGCTGCTGGCCTTGCGTGGTTTTTCCAAAATCTGCTTTGGCTCCTTGGCGGGCTTATTTTTTTCTTTATAGTTTTCCTGAAATATCCGCGCCACCGCGCGCGAGGCGACATCGCCGTGGCCGATGCCGGTATAAAGGTCATCCAGATTGTGAAAATTATAGCGTTTCAAAAGCGGTTCGACATATTTGGCGTTGCCCAAAATCAGCGCCGGGTCGAGCAGCATTTCTCTGAGCGCGGCGTGCAATAGCTCTTGTCCTCTCTCCAAATGCTGTTGCTTGTTCTGCTTGGCAATCCAGCCCTTGATTTTGGTTTTGGTGCGCGGGCTTTGCACGAAAGACAGCCAGTCGCTGTTTGGTTTGCCTGTTTTGCTGGTCAAAATCTCCACCACATCGCCGTTGTGCAGTTCCGAGTCCAGCGGCACAATCTTGTTATTGACTTTCGCGCCGACACAGCGGTTACCGACCTCGGTATGCACTTGGTAGGCAAAATCCACCGGGGTCGCACCGTGGCAGAGCGAGTAGATGTCGCCCTTGGGCGTGGAAACATACACCTCGTCAAAAAGAATCTCCGTTTTTAAATCAGCCACAAATTCCGTGCTATCTTTTTTCTCCTCAGCGAGCTGTCTCAGCCAGGTCAGTTTGCCGATGTAGTCCAATTCTTTTTGTTTGAGCCGCCGCTTGCCCGGCTTGCTCTTATCCGTCTGCTTGTAGAGCCAATGCGAGGCGATGCCGTACTCCGCCTGACTATGCATGGCAAAGGTTCTAATCTGAATCTCCACCTGCTTGCCCTCCGGCCCGATGACCGTCGTGTGCAAGGATTGATAATTGTTCTCTTTAGGCATGGCGATATAGTCCTTAATCTTGCCGGGTATCGGTTTCCAACGCGCATGAATCAAGCCCAGCAGGCCATAACAATCCCGCTCGGTGTCGAGCAGGACGCGCACCGCCGAGAGGTCAAAAATCTGGTCAAATTCCAGATGCTGGGTCTGCATCTTGCGGTGGATGGAGTAAAAATGCTTGGCGCGGCCAGACACTTCGCCGTGAATATTATTGTCCCGCAGAATCTTCTCCACTTCTCCGCAAAAATTTTGGATATAACTTTCCCGCCCGCGGCGGTTTTCCGCCACTTTGTCGCGGATTTGCCAAAACCTGTCCGGCTCCAGATAACGAAAAGATAAATCTTCCAGTTCCCATTTGACCAAGCCCAGTCCCAGCCGATGCGCCAGCGGCGCAAAAATGTCCATGGTCTCCTGCGCGTTCTCGATTTGTTTGGGACGCGGCAGATGCTCCAAGGTGCGCATATTGTGCAGGCGGTCCGCCAGCTTGATGAACACGATGCGAATATCCTTGGCCATGGCCAGAAACATCTTGCGCGTGTTCTCGGCGTGCATTTCTTCCCGGGACTTAGAAATCTTAATTTCCGTCAGCTTGGTTACGCCCTTGACCAAGAACAAAACTTCTTCGCCGAAAAGGTCTTGGATTTTCTCCAGAGGCGTGGCGGTGTCCTCAATCACATCGTGCAGGAGAGCCGCGCAGAGCGTGTCCGCGTCCTGCCGCAGTCCGGCTAGAATAATCGCCACCTCGACGGGGTGCGTCAGATACGGCTCGCCGGACAGGCGTTTTTGTCCGCCGTGCGCTTTTTCGGCAAACTGATAAGCCTGACGGATTTTATTTTGGTCTTTGGCGGAAAGATATGCGGCGTGTTCTAAAAGTTTATCGAGCATTTGGCCGTTATTTTACAGCGAAAAGAGCGGTTATATCAAATTCTGTATCTAGGGATGGTTTTGCCCGCATTTTTGTCTTTTTAACTTTTTTGTACTAGTAGTATAAAATAGTTAAATTTGACTTTTTTATACTAGTGGTATAAAATAGTCAAATATGTTGAACATTACCAGAAATATTCTACCGGAATTGCTTAAAGAGTTTGACCTGCCGCAGGTCTCTATATTGCTGGGGCCGCGGCAGGTCGGCAAAACTTTTTTGCTGAAAGAACTGGCCAGGACGGCGAAGAAACGCGGCTTGCGGTTTAGTTATTATAATCTAGAACTGCCCGGCGACAATCTTAAATTTAACCAAGACATGGCCGGCGTATATAAAATGCTGACCGCCAACACCGATGTGATTTTCATAGATGAGTTTCATTATTATCCGAATATTTCCAAGCTGTTTAAAGCAATTTACGACAGCAATCAAAAAATAAAAATTTTTGCCTCCGGTTCCTCGTCCCTAGAAATACATAAACACTTAAAAGAAAGTTTGGCCGGGCGGCGGCTGGTTACCCGCATAAATCCTCTGACCCTGACAGAATACGCGCAAAAAAACAAAATAAAAAATCCGGCCAAAATCCTTAATGAATATCTTGTCTTCGGCGGACTGCCCGGACTGGTGCAGGCCGACAGCAAAGAAAATAAAATAAGACTGTTAAACGAACTGCTGGAAACTTATATCCAAAAGGACATTAAGTCCCTGCTCAAAGAAGAAAATATCCGCGCTTTTAATAATCTGCTCTACTTGCTGGCCGAGCGGCAAGGCTCGCTGATTTCCGTCCATAGTCTGGCCAATGAGATTGGCTTAACCAGCCGCACGGTCGAGAAATATTTGACGCTTCTGGAAAACACTTACACGGGTTTTTCGCTCGGCTCCTATTCCCGAAATATCGGCAATGAATTGAAAAAATCCCGCAAGTTTTTTCTGTATGACTTCGGCATCAGGAACACCCTGCTGAAAGATTTTTCCGCTGGCCGCAGCAGAAAAGACTTCGGCGCTATCAATGAATCCTTTGTGTTCCTGAATTTACTCTGGCAATTGCGGCCAAACATGGAGCTGCGTTTTTGGCGGGACAAATCCGGC
>BGZO01000084.1 GCA_003864475.1 Candidatus Termititenax persephonae
CCCCCCCCCCCCCACAATTTTTGGCTTAGGTACGCCAAAAACCTAACACATCCCGACAGCGCAATGAACAAATGGACTCGCCCGGGCCTGGCTCGGGCGGGTTTTTTTGCGCTTGGGAAATAAGGGGGGATTCACATGGCATCACCATACACAGGCGGCTACGCAGGGATAACCAAGGGCGAGAAGGCGGAGGCCGGGAAGATGACCGCGGCGCTGAACCTGCTGGAGCGCGTGGCGAACAAGACCGACACAGTAACGGCGGACAGCACGGCGGCGCAGTACCCGTCGGCGGCGGCGGCGTACACGGCCATCGCGGCCCTGAGCGGGGCGGGCCTGGAAATCACGGACAACAAAGTAACCTCGGCCACCTGGGGAGCCAACGACAACAAGAACAGCGACGTAAAATACCCGAGTTGCCGTGCCCTAGAGGCCGCATGGAATGCCGCCGTCATCAGTGGTGACATAGAACTTGTCGCAAACAAGAGTCGCGGAATAATAGACATCCTACAAGTGACGGGCGACAAATGCTACCCAGCAGTACAAGCGGTAAGGGATGAGTTATGGCAGAAGTTCAAGATGTACCGTATTTTCACGGCGCGCAAGTAACTAAAAAAAGGAAAAAAAACCATGCCAAACAGTTACAACGACACATATGACGGTATCGGGAGCGGGCAACAGCTCAGCGCGGAGAAGATGACGAAAGCGCTCAACCTCATGGAAAAAGTGGCGAACAAGGTGGAGACGGGAACGTTGTCAGACGGCAACACCAGTGCGCAGTACCCGTCCGCTAAGGTGGTCTGGGACTCGCTGAAAGAGGCGGAGAGGAGGATAATCCAAGACACTAGTGGAAAAGAACTTACGGCAAACAAGCTAAGGGCAGTCCAAGCACAAAATTATTTTTCTTACGGCGATGCAATGTACCTGACTTGTAAGGCAGTGGATGTTGTCCTACAACGTATTATAGAAATTGCTATGGAAAATGGCATAGTTGAACGCATGGCGAACAAGGTAAATACGATGACGCTCACGGAGACAGATGATAATATTATTAAGGAATACCAGAAATACCCATCGGCGAAAGCGGTGTGGGACTCGCTCCAGAGTTTTACGCTGCTGGAGGAGGTGGTCTTGGACGAGGATAAGTTCGTGGAGCTGGCGATTGGACCAAGGAAACTCCATGTCGCCAAATACGAGACGACACAGGGTGAGTTCGAGGCGGTAATGGGCTATAACCCATCCTATTTTAAGGGGGACACGAATCTCCCGGTAGAAAACGTTACATGGTACGAAGCCGTACAGTACTGCCTGCATCTGACGCTGGAGTCCGATGACGTAGCGGACATAATCAAAGACAGGATACGCCAGTACTATATCGACCCGGACACGTGCAAGACTACATATAATTGGAACGATAATAATAATTATACAGACAGGACGAAGACGTTGAAATACAATAATGTGGCGGCGGGTTCTGATTACCTTGGTTGTTACCACCTGCCAGTCAGTGATGAGTTGGAATACCTCTGCCGTGGCGGTACGACGACGACGTATATCTGGGGTAACAATTGGAGTGATACAGAGATGAACAAATACGCTTGGTATTCCAACAATTCATCCAATAAGACACACGTGGTGGGGCAGAAAGAACCGAATGCCTACGGCCTCTACGATGTTTTGGGCAATGTCTGGGAGTTGGGGGGTGAGTGGGGTAATAGTGGTATTTGTGTGGGCGGGGCTTTTGATGACAATAAGTACTATTATTACGGTCATTACAATTATAACGAATCAAAGGAACATCCTAAGGGATACATTCCCAGACTCGCTAATAAGTCTCGCGAATCTAATGTCGGGTTTCGCGTTGTCAGGACTGTTTAAAAGCGGTAGCGGGGACTGTACATTATGCGTAATAACTAAAAAGGTGGAGGAACCAGCTTATGCCCAACAATTACAATGACACATACGACGGTATCGGGAGCGGGCAAGTGCTGAGCGCGGAGAAGATGACGAGCGCGCTCAACCTCATGGAAAAAGTGGCCAACAAGGTGGAGACGGGGGTGCTGTCGGACGGTAGCACGAACACGCAGTACCCGTCCGCCAAGGTGGTTCAAGACTCGCTGAAAGAGGCGGAGAAGCGGATAGTCCAGAACACGGTGGGAAAAGAGATTACGGCAAATAAGGTAACGTCGGACAACTGGGAGGCCAACAAGGACAGCGACGAGAAATACCCGACGTGCAAGGCGGTGTGGACATATCTGCAAGAATGTAGCGACATTGTTGAGCATACGGCGAACAGGGTAAGCACGATAACGGCGGATACAATGGATGATAAATACCCATCGGCCAAGGCAGTGTGTGATTTGCTCCAGAGTTCTATGCCGCTGAAGATGGACATGGATAAGTTCGTAAGAATAGAGGCTGGAATAAGGAGTTTCTATATCGCCAAATACGAGACGACGTATGAGGGGTTCACGGCGGTGATGGGTAGTTCGTGGTTATATGGCACTCATGCACATTTTCCAGTGTACAATATCTTATGGAACGTGGCCGTACTCTATTGCATGTATCTGACGCTGTGGTCCGATGACGTAGCGGACGCAGTCAAGGATATGATACGTCAGAGTTACAACTCCAACATCAATTCCAATTGGGCCGAGGCATACAACTATATAGCGCTTTACAACACCGGGTGTTACCGCCTGCCGACCTCTGAGGAATGGGAGAGTGCCGCTCTCAGGAATAGGTACATCTGGGGCTATAATTGGAGTGATACAGAGATGGACAAATACGGCTGGTGGGGCAACAATTCCGGCGGCACAACACACGCCGTGGGGCTGAAGAATCCTAACGCCTACGGCCTCTATGATGTACTGGGCAATGTTTGGGAGTGGTGTTCGACCAGTTATGATTCCAACTCTCATGTAATCCGAGGCGGTTCTTGGTATGACAGTGCCGATGTCTTTGAATCGGCTTATGACCACTGCTCGAATAACCTAAATTCTTTCCACAATATGGTCGGCTTTCGCCTTGCCAGGACTGCATAAGGTTTTGGGCTGATTGGTCCGCCGCTTTTTTGAAGTATCCCTCCCCCATGCTCTTTATTCTCCTCATGGGGGTGCCATGTCTCGTGCCAACACATCGTCGCGCCGCGCAAGGAATTCCGCCCTCGGTCGCGCATTTTGGACGTTGCGCGTGCAAGGAAATCCACGCGCAGCAGCAAGAGCGACTGCCCTTGCGCGGTACACCCAATTGCGAGCAGACAGTCTTGGCGCATGGAGTGCGTCATAACGTTTATTGGTCTCCGGCTGTGAGCGTTGCGGTTTTAAGGTCATAACCACTTGCGGGGGTTTGGGGGTGGCGGTGGAACCCCCAAGAGGCGTTTTCTTTGGGACTTTCTTTGTCGCCGCCGGACAAAGAAAGTCCGCCCACTGGCAACCAGCGCACGGAGTGCGGCGGTAAAGATATTTATCCTGCGCCGGATAGGTATTCCCGGCGTAGCCGTACCCTTTTCCAACTGCAGTGCGGTTCTTGCTTTTTTAACGTAAGCGTGTATAATGGTATAAATTAAGAATAAGAATCATTCTTAGTTTATGGGAAGTAGGCA
>BGZO01000085.1 GCA_003864475.1 Candidatus Termititenax persephonae
GGCAAATATCAGGAAATCCGTTCTCGTTTTGCAGACCTTCTCTGGGTAGATTATGCGAATTTTTTGATCGAGGATGTGAAAGATATGAGCACCGATACAGAAATGAGGATCCGGTTTGATTTGTCCTATAAAGTGCACGCCGCCTGCCAAAAAATCGAGGAGTATAACCGCCTGCTGGGTCTGGCTAAGGATAATTTTGAATTGTTCCCGCTTAAACCACCTGATATCTCTTTTCGTTTTCCGCGCTTTTTTTCACAGTCTCGCCAGAGCCATTATGCTGGAAATATACGTCCTTAAATTCTCAGTGCTGTTGAAGTGTTGTAAAAATTTCATACACTATATGTAGCGTTTTTCATTGATAAACACCGCCATCTGTATGTTGTGTATTATTAAACAAACCAGCATTTATATTGTACTCGGAGCTTAACGGCATTATCCTGTCCTTAACATTGTTGTCTATTTTTTGATATGTAAAAATTTTATACATTATACGTTGCATTATCAATTAACGCCGCCAACAGTGCGTTGCGTGTTGCTAAACGACATCATGTGTACACAGCACGCCACACTTAACCGCATGATTTCATGCTTAACATTACTGTTTCTTCTCGACACTGTGTAAAATTTTACACACGGCCAGCTGTTTTTTACTATTTAACACTGATTGCGTGGCGTTATCCATTATTGAACATTGTTCTCTTGATGATAATCTTGCAGCGCCCTGACATCCAGCTTGCCGTGGCGCAGGGCTTCCAGGCCCTTGGCGACCATGATTGCGGCGGCGACCGTCGTAACGCACATAGTCTGGTAGCGCAGGCCGGACTGGCGTATATAATAATCGTCCAGCCGCGCGCCCTTGCCCGACGGGGTGTTCACTATCAGGCCAATCTCGTGGTTGGCAATCGCGTCGCTGATATTCGGGTGTCCCTCCCGCACCTTGGCGATATCGGCGGCCGCCACGCCGTTCCCGCGCAGGAACTCCCCCGTGCCGTGCGTGCAGACGATTCCGAACCCCAATTCCTCATACTTCCGCGCCGCCCAGAGCAGCTTCTCGCCGCGGCAGGAGTCGCGGACGGAAATAAAAATTTTCTGCCCCGGCTCGGGCAAACACTCCCCGGCGGCCAATTGCGATTTGGCATAGGCCATGCCAAAATTTTCATCGATGCCCATGACCTCGCCCGTCGAGCGCATCTCCGGCCCGAGCATCACGTCCTGTCCATGAAATTTGGCGAAAGGCAGGACGGCCTCCTTGATGGACCAATACTTTGGGATGACGCGTCTTGCCCCGAGGTCTTTTAATTTCTGCCCGGCCATGACCAAGGCGCCGAGTTTCGCCCACGGCACCCCCGTCGCCTTGCTGACAAAAGGCACGGTGCGCGAGGCGCGCGGGTTGACTTCCAAGACATACACCGTGCCGTCCTTGACGGCATACTGTACATTCATCAGGCCGACGACCCGTAGCTCGCGCGCCAGAGCCACGGTGTGCCGCTCAATCGTCGCCAAGGTCTCCGCGGACAAGGAGAAGGTCGGGATGACCGAGGCCGAGTCGCCGGAATGAATCCCCGCCTCTTCGACATGCTCCATGACCCCGGCCAGCAAGGTCTCCGCCCCGTCCGAGATTGCGTCCACGTCAATCTCCACCGCGTCTTCCAAAAATTTATCAATCAGCACCGGGTGTTCGGGCGAGGCCTCCACGGCGGTCTTCATATAATGCTTGAGTCCATCCTCGTCATAGACAATCTCCATGGCCCGTCCGCCCAAGACATAAGAGGGACGCACCATGACCGGATAGGAAATTTTATTCGCCGCCCTGACCGCCTCCTCTATCGAGGTCGCCGTGCCGTTCGCCGGCTGCTTGATGCCCAGCCTGTCTATCAGCCGCCCGAAAAGCTTGCGGTCCTCGGCCACATCGATATTCTTGGGCGAGGTGCCGATGATTTTCGCGCCGGAAGACTCCAGCTTGAGCGAGAGTTTCAGCGGGGTCTGCCCGCCGTACTGGACGATTACCCCGTCCGGCCTCTCCGCGCGGACGATATTCATCACGTCGTCATGCGTCAACGGCTCAAAATACAGGCGGTCAGAGGTGTCATAGTCCGTGGAGACCGTTTCGGGATTGGAATTGACCATGATGGTCTCATAGCCCGCCTGCCGCAGGGCAAACGAGGCGTGGACACAGCAATAATCAAACTCGATGCCTTGCCCGATGCGGTTAGGGCCGCCGCCCAAGATGGCAATCTTTTTATTCTTGGTCGGCGCGGCCTCGTCCTCCTGCTCGTAAGTCGAGTAAAGGTATGGCGTGCGCGCCTCAAACTCCGCGCCGCAAGTGTCGACCTTTTTGTAAACCACTCCTTTAACCCCTCTTGCCCTGTTCTCTTCTGCTAAACTCTCCGCCGTCTCCATTGCCAATTCCTGAATCTGTGTTAAGAACCACTTATCAATTCTCGACAATTCCTGTATTCTCTCGATTGCATAGCCTTTCTTGAAGGCATACAGCACATACCAAATCCGCTCACAGTTAGGTCTGCTTAACTTTTCCTCGATTTTTTCGTCGCAACACTTAACGGCTGAAATTTCTAATGAACGCAGGGCCTTGCGCAGAGATTCCTTGAATGTCCGCCCGATGGCCATGCATTCCCCGACGGATTTCATTTGCGTATTGAGCGTGTCGTCCGCGTCGCGAAATTTTTCGAAGGCAAAGCGCGGGATTTTGGTAACCACATAATCGATGGTCGGCTCGAAAGACGCGGGAGTAACCTTGGTAATGTCATTGGGTATCTCGTCGAGGGTGTAGCCCACCGCCAGCAAGGCGGCTATCTTCGCGATTGGGAAGCCCGTCGCCTTGCTCGCCAGCGCGGATGAGCGCGAGACGCGCGGGTTCATCTCGATGATGCAGATGCGCCCGGTCTGGGGGTCGAGGGCAAATTGCACATTGGAGCCGCCCGTCGAGACACCAATCTCGCGCATCACGGCAATCGCGTAGTCGCGCAGGCGTTGATACTCCACGTCGGTCAAGGTCTGCACGGGCGCGACCGTAATCGAATCCCCCGTATGAATCCCCATCGGGTCGAGGTTCTCAATCGAGCAGATGACCACCACATTGTCCTTGAGGTCGCGCATGACTTCCAGCTCTATTTCCTTCCAGCCGATGATGGATTCCTCCAGCAAGACCTGGTGTGCCGGGGACAAGTCCAGCCCGCCATTGACGATGCGCTCCAAGTCCGCGTCGTTGTAGGCGATGCCGCCGCCCGTGCCGCCCAGCGTGAACGAGGGACGGACAATCGCGGGAAAACCGATGGTCTTGATGAACTCCCGCGCCTCGTCCAGCGAGTAGACCTCGTGGGAGCGCGGCATGTCGAGGCCGATTTTGGTCATCGCATCCTTGAATAATTTCCTGTCCTCGGCTTTTTTTATCGCCTCGACCCCCGCGCCAATCAGCTCGACATTGTACTGGGTCAAAACCCCCCGCCGCATCAGCTCCAGCGTGCAATTGAGCGCGGTCTGCCCGCCGACGGTGGGGAGCAGGGCATCGGGGCGTTCTTTGGCGATAATCTTGGCA
>BGZO01000086.1 GCA_003864475.1 Candidatus Termititenax persephonae
CGCAAAAAACAAATCGCCGTTTCCCTCGTCGGCAGGCTGACCCGGGCGCAATTATTTCATGCCAGCCTGTCGGGCAATGAGATTCGCGGCAAGGCCAAAAAACAAATCCTACGGGCTATCGACCGTACGGAACGCCAGCGCGGCTTCGGTGATTTTTATCAGCATGTGCTGGTAGCGCAGGGCAGCGGCGAGGCGGCGGTCGACCCTTACGCCCGCCCGTATGACCTTGCCCCCTTGAAAATCATTGTGGAAGAGGCGGGCGGGATATTCACGGCCTTTGACGGCAGGCCGACTATTTATGCGGGCAATGCTGTTTCCAGTAACGGACTGGTGCACGAAACGGTGCTGAAATTATTGAATTATTAATGAATGACTTTGGCAAATATTTGGTTTTTGCGGACGAGAGCGGCGATCACAATCTGAAACCCCCGATCCACTTTGATACATTATACTGCATTGATTAAGCGGCCGCAATACGTACCGAGAGTCGTTAAAAACGCCGGTAGTTTTTACGCCAGTTCCAGACCGGCCTGATAGCCGGCCTCTTCTTCCAATTTTATCAGGGCAGTAAAACAGAATTGCCGATTAATAAACAATTATTGAGCCTGTATCCCCTTGCGGATACGCTGGCGAAATGGCCGTTTGTCTATGTCCCTGCGCAGGGCATTCCGCAAATGCGCTCCGGCAAAATATTTACCCAACGATTTTAATACAACTGTGCGCAAATAAAAAACTTGCAATCTTTCGCGCCAATCTACGATATCTGGACATAGCTAAAAACACAAACAAAGAGCAGGCGGCTATGTACAGAAAAGTTATCGCCAGAAGAAAAGACAGCGCGGCTGTCAGCGCACAGTATCAGCCGGACGCGCCGCTGAAGCGAGGAAAGAAATTGCCACCCGAAAGGATATTGTATGCCCTGCGCGAGTATGTACAGGCCGGCAATACGAACTCGCCATTAAGTTACGGCGACGAAAATTTTTCATATGTAGATATTGATAGTAAAAGGAAAACAATAACGCACGGAGAATTGTATGATAAATGTACTAGTTTTTTTAGAAACTACAAAAATCATTGCGGCAAGGATTATCAAGAGCAATACAAAGATGAATATATGGATATGCTGAATCTCTGGAATACTCTGGAAAGCAGTAAATGGCTACCCGAAAGGACATTGTATGTCCTGCGCGAGTATGTACAAGACGGCAATACGAACTTGCCAGCAGATAGTAGCAACGAAAATTTCTCATATAAAGATATTGATAGTAAAGAAAAAACAATAACGCACGGAAGGTTGTATAATAAATGTGTTAATTTTTTTAGAATCTACGAAGAAAAACACCCTAATGACTATCAGGAACAATACAAAGATGTGTATATAGATATGTTGAATCTCTGGAATACGCTGGAAAGTAGTAAATGGCTACCCGAAAGGACATTGTATGCCCTGCGCGAGTATGTGCAAGCCGGCAATACGAGCATACCAGCAAATAGTAGCAACAAAAAATTTCCATATACAGATATTGATAGTAAAAGGAAAACAATAACGCACGGAGAGTTGCGTAATAAATGTACTGATTTTTTTGGAAAATACAAAAATCACAATAAGGACTATCAAGAACGTTACAAAGATGTATACATGGATATGCTGAATCTCTGGAATAGTCTAAAAAGCAAGGGGCGGCTAGAACAAAATAGTAATGCCAAAGCCGTTTACCCCCACGCCAATAAATCCAGAGGCGATGACCATACCGGAGACGCGGACAATCCCTCCGGCCTGACAACGCCGCGAGAGATAATTGAACACGCCAGTCCCGGCAAGCGAGGCCTCGCTTTTCTGCGTCAGATGCTGAACCGCAAGGCGGACCTGAAAGACTATACCAATATTTACAACCGGGAAAAATTCGGGGCGAGCAATGAAAAGCGGCATGGACGTGAATATGTAACGGACAATAATGTTACCAAGAAAGATATTGAGAAAGGTCTGTATGCCTACACGCGCTATCTGGATATTGTGGTAAATTCACTGACAAATTTTGACATGGAACGCAATCGCCATAACCGTAAATATCCCGAACTGCAGAAAATCAATGAAAATCCCCAATGGTATACTCTGGAAAAATCGATAGATTTTGTCCTGCGTCTGGCGGACGCGAAAGTCATAGCGGAGGAGGAAAGGACGGCCCTCTTGTCCGCCTATGAAGCCGCCTGCGCCGAGGTAAAAAATGTAGAGGCGCAGGGACTGGCGGAGAATGATGCACGGAATTGGACAGCCAGCGCTGAATATTTGAGAATACTAGATGAATTGACCGAAAAGTATCTGGAAGATTTGATTAAGGCCTGGGTAGAGGTGTTGAAGACCAACTCTGCGGAACTGGAAGAGCTGCTGATATATACCGGCGAGCGGATTAATACCAACCGTCTGGCCGGAGCGAGTGTGCTGACGGCGGCGGAACGGACACGCCGAGTACATTTCTGGCTGGGCTTAATTCAGAACGGCACGCTCGACAACGAGAAAAGTTACAGGGAATATTACAGAGCATACCGACGGGAACGCGCACAATATAATGCCGAACTGCCCCTGAGTCCGCACCATGTTGTGCGGGACAATCTGCCTGGCCGAAGAGCCAGAATAATCAGGTATATCCGGCGCAACCTTTTGGCGCTGGGCTATGCGGCGCAGGAATTTCAGCGGAAGATTACTGAAGAGGCGGAGCGCATGATTATTGAGCCAAAATTTCCCAATCCGGCGGACAGAGTGCCTGTTATTTAATCACACCCCCAATCCATCAGATACCGGAATTCGCGGTCGATGGTGCGAGATAAGCGGCAATTTAATTATAGATTGCCGGCCAAAATTCCCTGTTCAAGATAGGCGCTGGCTCGTGTATTCCAGCCCTTGCCGGTGGCTTTGAGCTGAAAAATAAGCGGAGCGGGCAAGCGAAGCGTTACCGTGTCGCGGGTAACCTCTTTTGGCGGCCGTCCAGCTCCGCGATACACAATTTTAGCGGCGGATATAGCAAAATCTTCCGCTTGGTCTTTTAAAGCCTTGCCGCTTTTTTTAATTTTTCTGACCGCAGCCCAGTCTACTTTAGGTTTCTGTCTTTTTAGTTCGCTGATAGTATATTTAACAATCGCCATAATAAGCATCCTCTTCATTTTGATGGGCGCGCCGCAAAGAAATTATGCGGCAATTACACCCTCGTGGTACATGAATGACCGCTACAAGATTGCCATTCAAAAGACCTATGGTTTTAAAGCGTTCCTCACCCTTTTGGGGAGACTGAAACGTTATTTGCAAATTATCCGTCAAGACCTGCTAAACATCAGCAAAATCAAGATTGCGGTCAGCAAGTGTGGCTAGACGCTTTTTCTCGTCCCATTCCAGACTGTCAAACTCATATAACACGCAATTATTGTAACACAAAAATTATATCTTGTCAAAAATTGGCAAGTATTGCCTTACCGATAATTCTTATAGTCAATATTGTACTGCTTCATCTTGT
>BGZO01000087.1 GCA_003864475.1 Candidatus Termititenax persephonae
TAATAAACTGTAGCCCGTTGGCATGATACCCGTCGCGGGGTTTAAATTTTTTTAAAAAGTGTGTCAGGAAAACAGGCAGATTGGCAGGGGAAAAAGAAACAGTACGTCCAAAACTCTCGTTGATTAGTTTGAAATTGTTGGAGCGTTCGTGCGGGTCGCTTAGAATATCGTCAAACGGCTGCGCGGTATACAGCGGCAACTCTGGCCGCCGCGCGTGCAGCCGCCAGCGCCGGGCGAAAGTCAAATGTTTTGGCTCAGCAATAGTTTTTGTTTGCATAATCATATAATTATCGTACGATTTAGAAATTCGTTGCAAAATTTTTGCGCCCAGCCCCGTGGTCAGCAACAGGCAGGATGGCGGGAGGTTGCTTTTTAGTATAAAACCCGCAAAACTGGGAATACTTAGGCGGAGGAGAAAATGCCGAAAGTATCCGTAATAATCCCCGTGTACAATGCTGAAAAGTACCTGCGCCAATGCTTGGACGGCGTGGCGGGACAAACGCTGGTAGACTTGGAGATAATCTGTATCAATGACGGCTCGACGGATGCTTCCCTGCGGCTATTAAAAGAGTTTGCCGCGCAAGACCAAAGGGTAAAAGTTTATTCTCAGAAAAATCAAGGGGCAGGAATTGCCAGAAACAAAGGGATTTCCTTGGCGCACGGAGACTATTTATCAATTTTAGATGCCGATGACTACTTTATCCCGACCATGCTGGAAGAGCTGTATGCCCGAGCGCAAGCCACGAACGCCGACATAGTAATTTGCGAGGCAAATGGATATGATGAAACAACAAAACGACATCATGTTTTAGGGTCGTCGGTAAATGTAACATTATTAGAGAAAATAATTCCGGGCAAGGAATATTTTAATTATCGAGACATCAAAGAAGGTGTTTTTAATTTTACCAATGGCTGGGCTTGGGATAAACTTTTTAGAAATAGTTTTATAAAAAAACATAAATTGCGGTTTCCAGAGGCAATAAAATACAGGGCATCGGAAGACGGAGTTTTTGTTTTCTCGGCATTGGTCAAGGCGCAAAGAATCGCAGTTGTCAAAAAGGTTTTGGCAATATATAGAACAAATGTTTCTTCCAGTTTGTCCAATACTCGAGAAAAAATGCCGCTTTGTTTTTATGAGGCAATTAAGGCGCTTACGAAAAAAACGGTCAGCAATTGCAGTCCGCCGAGGTGGTCGCCGAGGCGATGCAAATGCTGGAGAAAAAAGGCGAGGGTGAGGGCGCCTTGCCGCGGCAGGACGCGCCGAGCGCTTTCGGTGAAGAGCCGGCCCCGTTTTAAAATTTTTGCTTGAACTCGATTAAAACCGATTAAATTAAATATCGAAAGGAGGCTTTAAGGATGTCCAAAGACACCAAGAAGGGGGATTTCAAATCCGCCTTGCCGTTAAAGAGGCGGCGCGGGAAACCCTGTTTTTTTTGTGAGAACCATGTGGAGGCGCTGGATTACAAGGATTTGCAATTGGTACAGCGTTTTCAGTCGCCGCGCGGAAAAATTCTGCCGCGCCGCCAGTCCAATTGCTGTGCGAAGCATCAGCGCAAGGTGGCTCAGGCCGTCAAGCGCGCGCGCTACATGGCCCTGCTTCCTTATGTCGTCGAGTAGCGGCGTTAAAGGCGGGAGTTAATTTTAAGGAGATTTGTATGGAAGTTATTTTGCTAAAGGACACCGAGTACGGGGACAAAGGCGCGGTCGTGAAAGTGGCGGACGGTTATGCGCGGAATTTTTTATTTCCGCGCGGGGTCGCCCTTCCGCGGACGGACAGCAATCTGCGCCATGTCGAGCATATCTCCGTGCAGAGGCAAAAAAAGATTGAGAAAGAAAAGGCGGAAGTTCAGGCGGTTGCGGACAAAATTGCCCAAGCCGCCGAAATCACCCTGTCTGCCAAGGGCAGCGAGGGCGGACAATTATTTGGGGCGATAACGCATCAGCAAATCGCCGACGCGATAAACGCCGCGGTCGGGGCGGACATTGACCGCCGCCGCATCCAGCTCAAGAGTGTCAAGGAAGCCGGAAGCTATGTGGTGCCGATAAAATTGACTTTTGGACTCTCCGCGACGGTGCGCCTGAAAGTCGTCGCCGAGTTTGACAAAAAGACTGACCCTGCGGCGAAGAAGCTGCGCAAGCCGCGTAAGAAAGAAGAGATTGCCGCCGAGATTGAGGCGCAGGAAAAGGCGGCCGAGGCCGCCAAGGAAGCCCCGCCCAAGGCCTGACGGCCACGCCGGGAGCCGCCATGGCCGTGCAAAACATTCTAATCACAGGGATTTCTGGCAGTGTGGGGCATTATCTTTTTGATTTGCTGGTTGCCGACCCGCGCTATCATCTCTATCTTGTCCTGCGGCGACCGGAGAAGTTGAGGCGCGACTTGTCGGCACACCGGAATGTTACGCTTCTCCAAATGGACATCCGCGAGGTTCATCGGCGGGACGAATTATTGGGACAAATGGACTATGTGATTTGGGTGGCGACCTGCTGGGGCGGCTATCGCGAGCCGTGGCGCATCAACGTCTACCCGCTCTTCCGCACCCTGCGCCGGCTTGATTCCCGGCGGATAAAGAGGGTTCTTTATTTTTCGACCGCCTCGATTTTGGACAGGGAGCATCGCCCGGTCGAGGCGATACGGGAGATTGGCACGAACTATATACGGAGCAAATTTTTGGCGCACCGGATGCTCCAGCGCCACCCCCTGCGGGACAGGATAGTTACAGTTTTTCCGACCTGGGTTTATGGCGGCGACGCGGCGCACCCGTATTCCCATGCCGCGGCGGGGCTTCCCTCGGCGGTCAAAATGATTCGCTGGCTCAAATATTTTACGCTGGATTTTAGCTTTCATTTCATTCACTGCGCGGACATTGCCCGGCTGACCAGGTATTTATTGGAGAACGATTTGGGTGGGCGCGAGTACGTGCTGGGCAATGCTCCCCTGACGGTCGGTGATTTTTTGCGGCAAATCGCGGGGCATCATGGGCAAAAGCCCTTGTTTCAGGTGCGGATTCCCCTGCTGATTATTCGGTTTTTGGCATGGGTGTCAGGAAAACATCCGTGGGACAGATACTGTTTAAAATATAAACACTTCATTTATAATACGATAAACTGCCGAAAACTTGGCCTTCCGACCGAGGTGGACACGGTTTCCGGTGTTCTGAGAGCCTTAAATCAATAAAAACTATGTCAAGTGCCGCTTAAAGGGCAGAATTTTCATGTTAAGCAGGGCAGTTTTGACTTTTTTTCGTGGGACATTTTGTTTCACGGGGCGGGCGGTATGCCGCGCAGGGTTCTGTTTCGTCCCCCAGGCTTTTGCGCGGGCAGCGTCCGTCCGTCAATTTATCGGGCGGCCTGACGATCGCCCTGCGGCGGGGTGTCCGCCGTGGCTGAAATTGCCGCCTTGACCGCCCGCCGCCGCGGCCCCCTAGGTCTCGCTTGCGCGGGATGTCCCAAGGGCGTTCCGTCCCGGCTTTCCCTGAAAT
>BGZO01000088.1 GCA_003864475.1 Candidatus Termititenax persephonae
AACCGATTTTCGCCGTGCCGAGATGGGCGAACACATGGATGAGCATCTGACGAAACTTGACTAAGTTTGTGTTTCATATTTAGACCTCCAAAGTTATTTTTGACTTACTTCTTGAGAAATAAAGAACGGTTCACATAAAATCACCGCCTTTCGATGATGATATGATAGCAGTTATACATAAGACACATTATGCGACATCCATAATAGAGCCAAAATAAAGCCTAAAAACGCATATTTTACGTGAATTAAGAATAAAAATTGTCATTTATTTGGATTTGTGTTGCGACCGGACGATTGAAGCCGCAATCTCTTCTGGGGATATACCTGTTCTCATTTTCGACTAATTCCTTTAAGCCTGCACCACCACAGTCAAACTCGTGGTTATCTCCAATTTCTAGGGGCTTTATCTTAAATGACATCGATGGCGAACATCCTTTATTTGAGGATTGGCTTCAATTAACTTCCGCTAACTCCCGCGCGTTATTCGTGATGCGGTTAAATTCCTCGTCTGACCTGCCATTTTTCTTGTTCTCGGCCATTTCTTTATAAAACCGTGCGTCCTCACCCTCGAGTATAGGTGTCGCCGCCATTGGCAAAACCATAAACCAACTCTCTTGGCCTGACTTAGATAATTATGCATTTTGGCTGGCGGGATGGGCGGGCAGGCTAAAACTGGTCATCTCTGCCCTGCCCTCTTGCCGCGCATATTTTGCAAAAATCTGGGTATATATATCTTTAAGAGGGGAAGTCAATGTTACGCAGGTATATATATATATTTATAGCCGCATTACTATTTGCCGGAGCGGGCGCGGCTGTAGTACCGGAATGGTCTGCACCATCTCAGCCTAGCGCCTCGTGGCAGACATCAGCGGCAAACAGTGGCGATACTCAAACTATCCACATCGACCGTCCTGATATGACTGACGTGCCGACAACTGTAAATTACTGGCAGATAAAATATAAACATAGTTCAGATTCTTCAGATACGCAGGTAAATGTACCAGCCAATACTGCTACCTATCTTATTAATAATATCAAGGATAATGGGATTGTAACTATAAATGTAAGATGGTCGTCTGATTCTTCTGGTACAAATACCAGCGATTGGTCACCCACCACGATTGTCAGCATCGGCGACAAGACAGCGCCTACGATAAGCAACCACTCCGTGGCAGGCAGCCCCAACATAATTCCGAATGCCAAAATCACGATATTCGGCTCTGACGAGGGCAGCGGGATAAACTGGACAAACTCAAGGATTACTATTAATGGTGTTTTAGGCTCTTTGACCACGAGCGGCACATACATACCAAGTGGGCAAAAATATGGCACTACCTATAGCGTCTCGGTCAATTTGTCTGATTCCAGTGGCAATTATATGACGACCCCCTATACTTTTAGCTACACAACCAAGCCCATTCCTACGCCGAGCGTCCCTATAGTAAGCTGGACTAATCAGGGCATCAATAATAATCAAGAAATCACCGTAGGAAAACCTGGTACAGCGGCAGATACAGAGTACAATGTAACCAAGTGGGAGGTACAGTGGAAATACTCTACCGACACTGATTGGGGAGGCGCTACCACCCTAAATATAAGCAATGCTAGTCATATCATTTCCTCCGTCAAAGATAATTGCACAATAAATGTACGGGTGCGCTGGGTACGAGATGACGGGCAGACAAGTGCTTGGGTAACAAATAATATCAGCCTCGGCGACAAGACGGCGCCTACGATAAGCAACCACTCCGTGGCAGGCAGCCCCAACATAAATCCAAATGCCCAAATCACGATATCCGGCTCTGACGAGGGTAGCGGGATAAACTGGACAAACTCAAAGATTACTATTAATGGGATTCTTGGCACTCTTACCGGCAATGGCGGCAATGGAGAATATGAACCATCTTTTCAGACATACAACACTACGTATAATGTCTCCGTTACTTTATACGATGTCAGCGGCAATACCAGTACCCCGTATACTTTCGCATACAAGACGACAATGAATACCCCACCCGCCCCAACAGTAGTTTGGAATCCAGAGGTGATAAACAGCAGAGACACACAAAAATTCACGGTAACAAGACCGATTACGGACAATATCGAAAACATAACACATTGGGACATACGATGGAGATATGACGGAGGTAACTGGGCTACCATACAAGCATGTTCTATAAGCAGCAGTAGCCTGCAATATTCTAATATCAGCGATAACTGTACCATCGAGGTACAGGTAAGATATAGGGAGGGGAACTTAGCAAGCGACTGGTCTGCTACTACGAGTCTTACTATCGGCGACCGTACGCCGCCGCGGGTAACTAGTCATGACATAAGTGGTACTCCCAATAATATAAACCCGGCGAGTTCTAAAATCGAAATACATGGCAATGATGAAGACGGCGGGATAGATTGGGCAAGCTCAATAATTACTGTCGACGGTATATCTAAATCTTTTTTCAATTATTCTGCTAATGTTGGCGATATCGATATGTCCGACCAGAAGTACAATACCACGTACAACGTCTCCATAGTGCTGTACGACAATGCTGGCAATTTCATGACCACCCCCTATACTTTTAGCTACAAGACAACAATTAATGCCGAATTTACTCCAGATGTAACTTGGAATCCCCAGGCGGTAAACAGCGGGGACGCACAGAAGTTTACGGTAAAGAAACCGACTATAGCCAAGGTCGAGAACATAACAGAATGGGATATGCGGTGGAAATACAGCGGGGAAGACGACACTCAGTGGCGCACCACAACAAACATCGCCATAAATACTGACAGTCAAACTATTCAGGATGTCAGTGATAATTGTCTCATCAATGTAGAGGTAAGATATAGAATCAATGCCTCAATAAGCAAATGGTATTCTGCTACTTTAACCATTGGTGATCGCACACCACCGCAGGTAACCGACTATAACATAAGCGGCGCTCCCAATGACATAGAGCCAAATACCGAAATCGTGATATCCGGCTCCGACGAAGGCGGAGGAATAACGTGGATGGACTCAGAAATTACCATCAATAACACCCACGTATTTCTCAACAGTAGCACATATACACCGACCGGGCAAAAGTACGGTATTACGTATAATGTTGCGGTTGTACTATCTGACTCCGCAGGTAATTATATGGACAGTCCATATGTTTTCGAGTACAAAACGAAAGACATTCCTCTACCAAATTTTGACGTGCAGTGGAATGATCAAGGGCTAAATAGCGCGGACAGCCAAAAGATTACTGTAACTAGGCCATCCACCACCAATCTACACACTTCGATAACCAGCTGGAATATGCAGTGGAAATACTCTACAGATACTGATTGGCAAAGCATTACCTTAAATATAA
>BGZO01000089.1 GCA_003864475.1 Candidatus Termititenax persephonae
CGCCAAAAGCACACCAGTTACCACCGCCGAGCAGTCATTGAGATAATTTTTTTTCTTGAAAAACTGCGCCGCCAAATACTCCGTCAGAACCGCCGCCCCGACGCAAACCCCTATCAGCCAGACCGCCAGCCAGCCGAAAAAGACCAAAGAAGCCAGCCCGGCGGGGAGCAAGGCAATCAAGACATCGCGCATTAAAACCTGTGTGGTTACGCCGGAATGTAAATGCGGCGAGACGGCCAAGATTTTCATAGTGGTATCTTAAACTGGACGGATTATTTTTTCCACTGGGTTTAATGCGCCTGCAGTGCGGCGAGAATATCCGGATCTTCGGCCAAGCGGTCGCTCAAATATGGCTGTATATAGGAATAGAAAGCACCACTTCCCGTAGCCTTTATCATGGCTAACACAAATTGTTTATCATCACGTAAAATCGGCCCGGCAAACTGAAAGAAATTAGGGCCTTCAATCAACAGGGGTTCGACTAATTCCCGCTTATTACGCAAACGCTCAGAGACAAATTTTATAAGCCCCGGCAGCCCCAAGGCCAATATCTCCTTAACGAGTTCCTCATCGTCAGCATATTCCGTGCCGACTAAATCCGCAAAATAATTGGGATTTTCAGTAATCTTTTGCAGGATAGTTGCCTTATCCGGGAACTGATATTTGCGCCCGCCGGAAGCAATATAAGCGGACACTCCCCCGCTATACACTATGGCTTTAATCTTCCCGCTGACAGGATCCAACACCCACGCATCTATATTGGTATCAGCCGTTGGTCCTATAGACTTGCCGTTTTCGGACAGCAGCTCAGAAAAACGGTTAACTTGACTAATCCAAGCGGCCTCTTCCTCCGCCACACTGCAGCTCGCAAAATAAGCTTCGGAAATGTTCAAACTCTTTACTAATTCCACAAATTCTGGGTCAGCATAATCACTCGGATCGAGATGATAAACGGAGCGGGGACCCCATTGCGTATTATTCCTATCTCCATGCCCGCCCATAATTATTTGCAGATATTTACGTTCCGTAGCCGGCTCATAATCGCTCCGAAAACAAGGCGGCAAATTATCCTTTAATAATCTCAAGTAGCGCTTAAAATCCAGATCCGTTTCGTTCTCGAACAACAGCATTTGCTGTCGGGGATTGTCCATTATCGTACAATATTCTGTGTCAAGAAATGCCCCGTTCCAGTCCGCCTTGGGATAAAAAACTACGGTAACCGGGTCGGTTACTCTGATTTGCTCTGGATGCTCCTTTAAAATCGTCCTTTCGGTCAGCAAATGCTTGGCGTATTTTAGTTCAGGGATGCGCTCCAATTCCGTAATATCAAAATCGTTTTTTAATCTGGCGGCCGTATCCGCACAGTCGCGCAGCAATGCCGACTGAGGATTATCCACCTGCGCAGCCTTATACCAAAATTGCGGAGAGGCATTTATGACGGCCTCTGTAAACTCAGCATCCCGCCATAAATCGGTAGAAACTATATTTTCTAAATTTCTGAAATCATATTCAGTAGATTTGTCTTTCATTATTTGGACTGCGGTCAGCATAAACTGCTTGTCGCCGCGTAATTGCTCACCGACATATTGCAGATTTCCAAGGGAACTTGTTATGGCGGCCAGAGCAATCTCCTGGTCATTGGCCCACGGTGTGTCTTGGAAATAACGAAAAAAATAAAAAAAATTCTGGTCGGTATTTTTCTGTAACACAATTTCTCTAGGCAAATCGCGTATCTCATCGGCAAAATCCGCCGCTGTTTGAATATTCGCGCGCTGCAGTTCTCCGGTCTGCGGGTCAAACTCAATATTGCTAACCAGTTTAGAGGCAAACTGTCTAGTTAGTTTTCCAGCCAAATCCAAAAATTCTCTGTCAATAGCAAGCAAATCATCTATTTTTACATTTGTATTTTGTAACTTTTGCAATAGCACGCTGCAGTCCGTGAGCATCTCCTGCAGCACAGTATTACAACTCTCATAATAATCCGCGCCCCATCTGTCTGTTCCAGAGGCGACATCAACATGTTCTTGGTCAAATACGCCTTGTTTATATATATTCTGCAAATCAGAATTTATTTTTTCAAAAAAATCTATCAATAAAACCCTTGCTTGTTCATTACTTAATAAGTCGGATTTTACCTTGCCATATATCAAAGTTACATATGTTACAAGTGTGTTCCAGTGATACACTTTTTCTTTTGGCTCTTCAGGCTTTTTCTCTATCGGTTCCGCCGATTTTATTTGTTCAATATCTTCTGGACCCATAATCGGCGCACAACCTGTCAAAGAACCCGCTACATAGCCCAGCGCGTCCGCCGCTTTATCCCAGACAGTTGGCTTTAATTTTTTCACTAATTCTGAAGCCGGACGGCCGGCTTCAGCCAATAGTTTTTCCGCGGCGTTACGGCTCATGGTAAATTGCGGATTGAGAAAACCCGGCTCCGGCGTGGTCGGAATATTATTCCGTCGGCAAAAATTCAAAATATCCAGACGATTGGCAATCCCGCTGATTTGATTATTTAATTTAAATAATATCTGGCCATTTGGCTTGACTTCTGTTATTACGCCAGTGTCTTTTAATAATTGATTGAGATCTTTGCTAATCTTCTGCGCTTGGGCTTTTTCCGCCGCAGAGATTACTCCTGTAATGGGTCGTCGTCCGGGATGAATGTTTGAACGGTTATTTACAGATTTCTCTCCCGATATAGAAAAGTTCTCCCCCATATTTCTCCTACCCCAGAATATACCCAAGTTTGACTGAATTATACCCGCCCTTAGTTCTTCTGCCGGGTCAATTTGTCTGCTCTGACTTTCTGCACCAAATACTTGTGCGCCGGACAGACGAAAGCACACAGCCCACATTCCATGCAGTCTGCCAAGCCCCGGTCGCGGTACGGCAAGAGTCCCAACGGACAAATGTCCACGCAACGCGCGCAGCGGAGGCAATTGGTCTCCGTGAAAATCTGCGAGCGCAGAAGAATGATGCCCGAAGTGCCTTTGGTTACCGGGACATCCAAGGCCGCCACGGCAAAACCCATCATCGGTCCGCCAGAGACCACCCGATAATCTTTGGTGGCAAAATTGGCAGGCAGTTGCACCACGTCCTGATACAAAGTTCCGATGCGCACCAGATAGTTGCCGGGATTGGCAAATTCGCCGGAGACAGTTACGACGCGCTCAGTCAGGGGCAGGCGGGTCTGCACGCTCCGCGCCAGCTGATAGGCCGTGCCGACATTGACGACGACCACGC
>BGZO01000090.1 GCA_003864475.1 Candidatus Termititenax persephonae
TGCTGGAACGGAACGATGTCTTGGCTCTGAGCGGCTCGCGCGACCCGTCAAACGAGACGCGCACCGACCTGCCGCGCCGCAGATATGACCGCACTTTTTGCAGACCGTCCGCGGAAGCGATATTTACCGTGCTGAAACGCCGAAAAATATTCAAGCCTTTGAAGCCCAAGACAATCGAAGCGTCGAATTTTGCTTTGCCCATCTTTTCCCTCCTTTATCCCTCTAGGCGGTTTAGGGGGAACCGACCTAAAGGGATTTTTGTGCTTGCTGAATGTCGCATTGGCCGCAGGCGGCCTTGCCCTCGCTTAACTGTATTGGGTTTGCCAAGCGAACTAGAACAGATATTAGAACATAATCTTTGTTCTGTCAATACCCCATTTATTTGCCAGAACATCCGCTGACGTGCTAAGATGTGTTCTATGAAACTGCACCCAATCCAAGAACATTTGCTCGACGTGCTAAAGCGCGCGCGGAACAACCCGCTGACCATCCGCGAATTGCAGGACGAACTGGGGCTGAGCTCGACGAGCGTGGTGGCGCATCACATCAAGCAATTGGAGAAAAAAGGCCTGCTCAAGCGCGACCCCGCCAACCCGCGCAATTACACGGTGGTCGGCGACGAGGACGGCGTGCGGATTACGTACCTGCCGCTGTACGGCCTGGCGCAATGCGGCCCGAAAGGCTCCTTGCTGGACAATGACCCCGTCGACAAAATCGCGATATCCTCCGAGCTGGTGCGTTTTCCGATGGAGCAGATGTACCTCGTCAAAGCCCGCGGCGACTCCATGCTCCCCAAAATCAGCGGCGGCGACCTCGTTTTTGTGCGGAAAACCAATACGGCGGACGATGGCGACATCGTGGTCTGCGTCAATGAGGGCGAGGCTCTGATAAAAAAATACCAGCGCGACAAGAAGCAAGTCGTGCTTTCCTCGCTCAACAGCGAAAAATATGCCCCCTTTACCGCCGCCGAGGATTTCCGCGTCGAGGGCGTGGTCAAGGGCGCGCTGAGTTACAGGTTTTAGCAGGGCTGGCATCTTTAGTTTTTTCACGCAAACATTGTTGAATTCATGTAATGCTTGCCTGAAGCAAGTTTTAGGTTGATTTTATCGATATCTGTGTGGTATTATTTATACCATATAATGGAGGCTAGACATGGGTTTCGGAGATTTCTTCTTAGAATTAAGAAAAAGACAAAATTTATCTTTAAGAGAATTTTGCCAGAAAAATGGATTTGATGCTTCAAATATCAGCAAGCTTGAAAGAGGAATTTTGCCTCCACCTCAAAATGAAGTTCTGGAAAAATATGCCAAGGCCTTAGAGCTTGTGGTTGGTACCGATGATTGGTATCAGTTTCACGATTTGGCGGCGGCAGAAAATCGCAAATTGCCGGCCTATATGTCTGAAGAAGAAATAGAAAAAAAAGTCCCAATATTTTTTAGAGCATTAAGAGATAATGCGGAGGACATCGATATTTTTACAGAAAAACTAAAGGAAAAAATCAAAGCATCGTGGAGAGCATAAATTACGTACAAAATCTTGCCAAAGAGCAAATTAAAAAATCAGCAGAATGTGCCTATAATGCTTTAAACGAGAACGATATTTTTCCTGTACCCATAGACAGAATACTAGAAATGCGACTTGGCTATCGTATAATCCCTATTTTAAGATTAAAAATGGATTTAGGCATTGATTCTTTTATAACAAAAGATAAAGAGTTGTATATTGATGAAAATACATATATGGCGGCGAATAGTCAAAGATATAGATTTTCGCTTGCACACGAACTCGGACATATTTTTTTACACGGCAAATTATTTGAAAATATCAGCTGTTTAGCTGATTTTATTTCGTTTTACAAGACTATTTCAGGGTATATTTTAGATACAATTGAAATGCAGGCAAATTCTTTCGCTTCTTTTTTCCTTTGCCCTTATAATCGTATTTCTACGGCGATTCAGGAATTTATTATCAAACCGTTCAATAATTATGGTATTAAAGAAGTATCACTTTCTGACATAGAAGAAATTGCGTACACATACCAGATTGCCAAAATAGCAGAGTATTTTGCTGTTTCCAATCAGGCCATGTCCATCAGAATGATTAAATATTTCAGAGACAAATTATAAACACCTTGGTGTCTACAAAGGCCTTATCTTTGGCCTCTGTCCCAAGTGAACTTAAACCATTGCGTCCGCAACTGCCTGACCGTCAAGCGTCTGCGGGGAATAGGTTTTACCCGCCGTAAGGTGTGAAAAAATAGTATGCAACTTTTTGCCGAGAAGTAACGATATATATCTAGGAGAGGGAGGTCGTCCGCCAAGGCGGTCGATGCCTCAAACGCGCCGGGAAGCGCGGGATAGGCCTGACTAGTGTCGGGTCATCTGGGTATGTTATAATAATAAACTACAATATATAGTTTTCTGGCGTTTCTCGCGCCAGGTATAAAACAGAAAAAGGGGGGTATGTATTGGCTAAGGAGAAATCATGAGAATTTTGTTTTGTATGACTGGGCCTCTTAACCCTACCGTCGGTTATGTCGGTGTTCCTAATAGCAGCGTTCCACGACCTGCCAACAACACGACGACAGTATCTTTACCTGCCGATGTAATCAAGTATTTAAAACTTTCCTCGACAGATCAGACTGCTTTTCAAAATTATTTTAAGGCCAACCCTTTAAACAGGGCTAACCTTGAAACATTTTTAACCACAGAGGCCGGCGGGTTGGACGAAGACAGCCGCTGGACAAAAGGCGCCTTCGAGACGATGTTTGCCCAAGACCAAGGTGGAAAATATTACTTTTTTGACGCTGGCTTTGCTGTCGATGATATGACCATCGAGCAGTTCGCGGCTTTCGTCAAAAATCAAATCGAGCGTTATGCGCAGACGCAAGGCGTTGCGGTGCCTGCTAATGCCGGCTCGGATTTTAAAGACTGGTATAAGCATGAGAAATTTAACATCGTCCCCGCGCTCAGCCCAGAGCAGACCAGCAACGTGCAGAATGCGGACTGGGAACGAGTCAAAATGTCGGATTTTGCCAAAAAAAATTATCTTTACGGTCCGGGTCCCAGCGAGGGACAGCCAAAACCAGAATACATAACTTACCTTATAATTGATGTCCTGGAAAACAACGGCACCGAGGCAATAGAAAAATACTTGGGCAAAGACTATAAAAATAA
>BGZO01000091.1 GCA_003864475.1 Candidatus Termititenax persephonae
ACGGCGGTTGTTCACGAAGCCTTGACCCGGCTGATTAAGACAGAAAAACGCTTGAGGCTGGTCGGTTGGGCTGGTAAAGTTAATCTGCCCTTGGATATAAACATTACCAGAAAAAGAAAATGAGATATCTGGTAGACAGTTGTGTTTGGATTGATTTTTTTAATCACAAAAAACATTTCAAAATAATAACCAAGCTGTTGTTTAATAATTTGGCTGTGGTCAATGAGGCAATTTTAGCGGAAATATTGCCTTTGGCTAACTTGCGCCAAGAACGTGAATTGGTGGAGTGTTTGGACGGGGTGGATTGCCTGCCTTTGCAGATTGATTGGCCGGAAGTGGAAAATATCCAATTGAGGTGTTTAAAAATGGGCATGAACAAGCTAGGGCTTTTAGACATTGTGATTGCCCAGAATGCCAAGCAAAATAATTTGACCATGTTTTCGGTGGACAAACATCTGCGCTGCCTGTGCAAACTGCTCGGCATTAAATTGTATAAGCAATAAGCTGGGGTATAATCCTTAAAATTACGGGTATTATTGGGGGACAGCGGGGGTAACTCATGCCAGCCAGAAAAAATAAAAGAACAAAAAAGACTGCCAAAAAGCCAGCCCGAAAACTGCCGACCATTTCTCTGTGCATGATAGTGCGGGACGCGGCGGCTAATCTGGACTTGTGCCTGAGTTCCGTGCAGAAAGTGGTGGACGAGATTGTCATTGTCGACACCGGTTCCCGGGACGGCACCGTCGAGATTGCCAGGAAATACACGGACAAGATTTATCATTTCAAGTGGTGCGACGATTTTGCCAAGGCGCGCAATGCCAGCCTGAAGCACGCCACGCGCGACTGGATTTTGGTGCTGGACGATGACGAAGTTTTGCGCCCGGAGTCGGCCAAGATATTTAAAAGATTTTTGGCGAAGCAGCCCCGGAAGCAGAATGTCTATACAATAAACATCTACGAATGTGATAAAAATGCCGCCGAAAACGAAATTGTACGCAAGAAAAAATATCAAGGGCTTTTGGGCGTGCATAAGCACGGGCGGTTGCTGCGTAATCATCAGGGCATAAAGTTTGTCAGCCCTCTGCACGAGCGGATTGTCGATAAGCACGCGGTTCTCTATGATTCGGAAATTAGTATTTTACATTATGGATATTCGGAAAAAAGTTTGGAAAGATTGGAACGTAATTATAAGATAATGCAAAAAGAGTTGGCGAAAAAACCAGATGATGCGCTGAATCAATATAATTATACTAGGGCTTATGCCTCACTGCCACATGATTCAAAAGAATTATTGGCTAATATGGAAAAAACAATAGCTTTGTATGTTCAGCGTAAAAAAAACCTGCCTTTCATGCCCTTATGGTACATTTATACTGACTTTATTAATATACTGATTACGGAAAAATTATATGCCCCAGCCGAGAAATACTGTTATGCCTGGCTGAGCCGCCTGAAAGATAATTACGATTTGTGGCCGTATTTTTTGCTGGGCAAAGTATTGTTCCTGCAGGAGAAAATGGACGATGCTTATCGGATGCTACAGCTGGTTTACACGAAATTTGCTAATGGTTTGGATTTTGGCGAGAATATTCAAAAAGAAAAGTTTATGTCCGAGTTATATTATTTTTACGGCGCGTGCTGCTTGGAAAGACAAAATTATAAGCTTGGTTTAAAGCTCTTGCGTAGAGTCAGGCGAAAATATTATGCCGACAATCCGGGAGTGGATAAATTGATTGAAATTGCGGAGCAGCGGCTAGGTGGCCAGCCCCAGACTGGCACGAAAGTTGAACTGCCGACCATTTCTCTGTGCATGATAGTGCGGGACGCGGCGGCCAATCTGGATTTGTGCCTGAGTTCCGTGCAGAAAGTGGTGGACGAGATTGTCATTGTCGACACTGGCTCCCGGGACGGCACCATCGAGATTGCCCGGAAATACACGGACAAGATTTATCATTTCAAGTGGTGCGACGATTTTGCCGCCGCGCGCAATGAGAGTTTGAAATACGCGACCAAGGATTGGATTTTGGTTTTGAGCGACGACGAGGCACTGACGGCTGATTCGGCGCGGGAGATTAAGAAATTTCTGGCCGAACAGCCAAGCAAGCAAAATGTTTATGGGATTTTGCAATACAATTGCAGGCGCGAGGAGATAGAGGCTAGTCTGGCGGGCAATATAAAATTTCACGCCACCGTTCCTTATTACAAAGACCGTCTCTTGCGTAACCGTCTCGGACTGCATTTCATCTATCCGGTACATGAGACCGTGGCAAATAAAAATGGAGAAGAAGAATTGATTTACCCTAGTCCGCTTAAACTGTTGCATTATGGCCAGCATTTTATGACGGAGCGGTCTAGAGAGCGTGATTTGAGGGTCTTAAAAGAACAGTTGGCGCAGAATCCGCATAATGTCATTGCCAAATTTTATCTGACCAAGATGCTGAGCGGCGACCCCCAATGCACCCTTGATACTTTAGTAAAAAACATGGACGAGACCATCGATATGTATTTACGGCACGGTCAGGATTTACGGTCGGTATCTCTTCCGCTTTATTATCAGGTGTTTATAGATATTTTAATCAATAAACAAGCCTATCAACAAGCGGAAAAATACTGCCAAGATTGGATTGCGCGGATAAAAGGGCGGTATGATTTATTTCCCTATTTATGGCTGGGCAAAACCTTGTTTTTGCGGCAGAAAACAGATGATGCTTACCGTATTTTAGGGTTGGTTTATGAAAAATTTCAGGGCAACAAAAACTTTGGCGACCCGGCTCACTTAGATAATTTTACGGCGGACTTATATTACTTCTATGGCGTGTGCTGTTTGGAGAGACGAAATTATCAATTAGGATTGGATTTGCTACGGAAGGTTAAGGAAAAATACTATACAGACAGTCCCGCCGTGGACAAACTGATAACGCTTGCCGAAAAGTATAAATGCGAACTCGACAACGTTTGTTTGGCCGAATAATCTCGTGTCATGTTAATCGTGTAAGTTTAAGTTAGGCATTATTTTTTGGGTAAAGAATACCCCGCAAAACTCGCCAGCCACCGCTTGTGGCTTGGCATTATTTTGCGGGCAAGGAATGCCCCGCAAAACATCGATGCATTTGCGGGAGATTTCATGCAAGTCCCCCCCCCCCC
>BGZO01000092.1 GCA_003864475.1 Candidatus Termititenax persephonae
GCCGGGGATGAAGTCGGCCTCACGGATTATCCCTTTCGAACACTGCAAAAAGCCCTGACTTATTTGACGAGCAAAGGTATTGCCAATGCCACGGTCAATATAGCCGAGGCTGTTTATCCTCTGTCTGCGGAAATAACCATGCCCAATAACAGTGGGGCGACACAAAATATTGTGATTTTAGGCAACGAGGCCGTACTAGACGGCGGCGGAAACAAGCGCATTCTGCAAATCGGTAGTAAATATACATTGAGCATTACGGGTTTGCACTTTACCAAAGGCAATGCCGGTGCCAGATACGGCGGAGCGATTTACAGTTTGGCGGATTTAAAAATCAGCGGAGGGTCCTTCTCCGGCAATAAGGCGGATAATGGCGGGGCTTTATATTCCGCCGGGCAATTGGAATTAGCAGAAGTGGATTTCAAAAATAATCTGGCGGACGGCAAGGGCGGAGCCGTCTATATTGAGCGTGTCGCGAGCATTAATGATTCACTTTTCTGGGGCAATGAAGCGGGCGAGCCTGGTGATGCAGGTGGGGCAATCTATAATGTCGGCAGCTTAACTGTCAATAACACCGCTTTTAAAGAAAACAGCGCATCCCCAGGACACGGCGGTGGCATTGTCAACGGCGGCATATTTTATGGCCAGCAGTTGATTGCCAGTGGCAACAGTGCCATAGAAAACGGCGGTTTTCTGTACAATCTCAGCGGCAAACAGAGTGTCTTGGAGAGAAGCCTTTTCCGTAACAATATTGCGCAGGCCTCTGACGGCACAAAAGGCGGCGGGGCAATATATAATAATAATGGCAAGATAAATCTTATCAACAGCATTTTTGACCACAACCGGGCCAGATATGGCGGGGCGATCTTCCACCATTATGGCGCGACCAGCCAGCTGTATGTTTATTTTTCTACTTTTGTGCGCAACTCGGCCAGTTATGGCGGTGCCATCTATAGCAATAATTATTCTATTGGTAATATCAGCCAAATCGCCTATTCGGCTTTTGCCGAAAACACTGCGGAGAAAGACCAAAATGCGCAAGGGCCGCATTATCAATCAATCAACAGCGGACCGCCACCCGTAACCGACTGCTATCCGCTCGATTTACAGTCGCCCGGTGAGGCCGCCGTTGCCTTCAATAATCCAGACATTTATGATTATGTTCCGGCTCCTGGTTCTCCCTTAATCAATGCTGTCCCTGACCCAGGCCTAACCAGCGTTGATTTTGCCAATAAGCCGCGCGACACCGACAACGATAGTTATTTTGACATCGGTGCCTTAGATTACCGCACCAACATTCGTATCCCGGCGGGCTACTATATCCATGACGAACTCGGCAATGTGCGTGATTTTACGGTAACTTCGACCATTACTATTGGCCGTCGGATTGCTGGCCAAGAGGTCGGGCAAATAGTCATTCCGTCCAGCAACAATATTGATTATGCCATTTTTGATAACAGCCTAGATTTGAGCCAAATGATTATTACGCCTGATATGATTTATATACCGAGCGGCAGGATGCTGGACGGCAAAACTTATCAGCTGCATATTTTGTCGACGACCACGCATCCTTTTGTCTCAGCCGATGGCAAAGTTTTGAGCGATTTCGATGGTGTCTTGACTGCCAATAATAAATTGCTGGGCAACTCTGTAACTATCAGCGCGGCCAATGGCAGTTATCTGGTCTCCGCTTGGGCAAAGGACATTGGCGCTTTCAGTCTAGTTTATCCGCAGGCCTTGAGATTTACCCCAGATTATCTGATTAAAAATTATGCCTTGACCTCCAATTTTATCGTACAGACAGTGGACAGCCACGGCACGGTGCTGTCCGGTGTGCCGATTGCTTTAAGCGTAATCAGCGGCAACGGCACGCTGGATAGAACAACCGCGACTTTGCAGGCCGCTTATGGACATCCGACCACAATCATAGCCCCCGGCGTAATGACCAATGCCATTATCGAGGCTAGTTTTGAGGAATTGAGCGTAACCATGACGGCCTTGACCATTAATGACCCCAGTCCGCCAAGAATTGAACTACGCCAGCCACAAGTTACCGAAAATGTGCGGGTTACGCAGAATATTGTTTTTGCCTTTGATGATCCAGAGAGTGGTATTGCCACCGCTTCGCTAATTCTGTTACTGAATGACATGGATAGAGCCGCGCAAGTCAGCATTACCCAAAATCAATTTGTTTTCGCCCGGCAGCTTGAGCCAGGGATAAGCTATGCCGTAACTATCAGCATCGAAAATAATGCTGGCCTGTCGGAAAACTATATGTTCACTTTTCAAACCAAACCAGACCACACTGAGCCGACGATACTTGCCTATCCTGCGCCTAATCAAGAAGGCCTGTATCCTCAAGAGGCAATCAGTTTAAATATTCAAGATTGGGAATCGGGTCTGGTACTCAACAGTCTGGTATTGGAAGTAGATAACCATATTGTGCCTAATCCGCTAGTCAATACGCTGAGCGACTATGTTATCGAAGTATTATACTATCCAGAGCGGCTCTACAATTTAAATGAAAAGGTATTCGTAACCGTCAATGTTCAAGACAAGTCCGGCAATCAACTTGTTCTGGCCTACTATTACCGCATCATTGCGGATTATACGCCGCCCACCATTAATATTATTTCCTTAGAGCAAACCACGCCCAATGAGGACACTGCCCTGCTGGAATTTACCGCCGAGGATATCGAGTCGGCAATCAGTCTCAATAGCCTGCTCGTACTGGCCACTGACCCACTGCGCGGTAGAGTTACCGCCAGCATTACCATTCTCAATCTCGTCAGCGAAAATTATCTGGACGGCAGCAGGTTGACCGCCAATGTTTTGCTCGGCAATCTGGGTTATGGACAAGAGACCATCTTGAATCTAATACTGCAGGATTCTTTTAAAAATAGCGGCAGCGCGGATTATGAACTACGGACAACTGCCGACACAATCTTTCCGGCTATTGTACCGATCTCCCCCACACCCAACGGCTGGCTGGACATGCGCGCACCTTTGATTATCGATTTGCTGGACAATGAATCGGGCATTGACTTGGCTTGGCTGGAATTGCAATTCGACGGAGA
>BGZO01000093.1 GCA_003864475.1 Candidatus Termititenax persephonae
ACCCTGTTTTTGTGGACAAAATCATCCGGCTCATCAAAAAATCGCAATTTAAACGCCGCCTGCCGCTCATCGCCAAATTGTCCGCGCGGACTATCGACCGGGAGTTTCGTTATCCTAGGGACTGGGGACTTTAACGCCCCGGATTATTACATTTTGTAAGTCAACAGAACTTCAGTCTTGCCAAACCGCAGGCCGCGTTGTTCTTTGACAAACAAACTCTGAAAATTTATGAGCAAGCCCATATCAATGGACAAACCCTTGGTTACTTGTCTGGCGAAAACGATGGCGGCCTGGAAATTGTCCCAAGATATGCTCTGCCAAAGATCCGTCTCACAGCCTTTGTTTTCCAACTGCGGAACCATAGTGGCGGAAAGTGATAGAGAAGTGTTTTGCGGCAGAGGAATACGGCTAGAAATACTGGCACTGGCAAAGGGTATTAGCGGTGTACTCAGCAACGGCTTAAGCCACCGTTTATCCTCATCCTCTGGCAATAATTCAGCCAAATCATAAGCAGCCAATAAACCCAGCAGCGTCTGGTCCGACTGACCGCCCAGAACCCATTTGCCGCTGGTCAAAGCCAAATCAAGACCGACCTGCACATAGTCTTGAATACCCAGAAAGCAATGTGTGCTAAAAATATTTTCCGCATGGTACTGCAAACCAAACAAAGAAAAATCCGGTCGGGTATAATCAATATCTTGATGCGTGAGGCTAAAACCCCAATCCAACAGCGGCGTATTGAAATAACTACCTAAAGAAAAATAATTAATCCCCGGCTCCGCGGCCAGCGAAAAAGTTAGACTGCCTAGGCCGTATTCTTCGTCTTCGAGCAAAACAAAACTTTTTTGTTTTGCGCCTGTATAGAGCTGTCTATCAGGAAAAAAACCTTGCTGCCGTTGCCGATTGCGCCAAGCAAAAGTAAAATAATCGGTGGCAAAGTTATTAATCCGCGCACCCAAAACTCCCCCCGTGTAATGGTTAAAGATGGTTATCATTTCCGGGATATGCTCTCCTAAATCCTCCGTCTCCACCAAGAAATTCATTAAATCTTGGTCAAAACGCAAGCCAAAGTCTAGCCGCGGGGTCAGCGCCTGCAAAAACCGTTGATGCTGAGGATTGCCCAGCCGGATATTTCGGTCTAAAAATTCTCCCAGATTGTCTATTTTTAATTGAAAAGTCGCGTTATTTTGGCTTAGCGTTTGCGCATAAACCCGCCATTCGTCAGGCGAGGCCATGTCCTGCGGCAATGACGGCAGTGGTTTGCTCAAATCAATGACCCCTTTTAAATTATCGGCGTGAAATGTAATTTTTTTATTCTCATAATGCAGATTGATGCCGCCCAAATTCAAGCTATTGTCCTGCCAGCGCGCCGTCAGCCCGTCGAGACCTGCAGTTAAAGTCCCCTTGTCGACTTCCTCTCGCAACGACAAGCGATTCACCGCCAAGGACACCTCGTCATTGTAAGCAAAAGCCAGGCCATAAATGTCAAAAGTTGTGCGGGTCGGCGTGTTTTGCAAAGATAAATCTTTGATTCCGCCGCGTATAGTAGCGCCATATTGCCAAGCAAAATCCGACAAAGAAGCGCACTGCTCTACAGGCGAGACTGACAAATCTAGACTGCCTAGTCCCAGGACAAAATCCCCGGTCTGGGCCTGAATGTTTTGCGCGGAAAAACTCAAATCATCAAGACCAGCATAAAAACCCCGCAACCTATTAACTTGCAATGACCCGCTGCGTTCCCAAAAATCAAATTGCGAAGTAAAATCCACAACATCAATTATGTAACGGCCAACGGGGTCGACAAAATCCTCGACAGTAATACCGCCGTCGCGCAACAACCGTTGTTCGTCTGCCAGAACGGTCATAGCAGAAGCCGCCAAAGTTATTTGCTTATCTTGGTTTATATATTGGCTGGTCAGATTAGAGGCCGCTAAGGTTGAGCCATTTTCTGTCTCCACATAGTCAAACTCCGCAATGTGTCCCAAGGCATTATCTTGGTCTTTGCTGACAGCCCACTCAATCCCTTGCGCCAGCATCTGTGCTTTTTCTTCAACAAAATCCGCGGTTACCTTGTCAATTTTTCCTGCCCATTTTATATTATTCTCTGCGGTGTCCTGCTCAGACGAGGCGGTCAGCTGAGCGGCTACCAGCTGGGCAGTGTTTCCCTGAACAGAATATGCCAAATATTCTGCCGCCGTAACAACACGGTGTTCTTCCGAAATTTCAAAACTGCCTTGTGAATCTTGCATAGAAACTTCTGTGCCATCGGCTTTACTTAATACGCTGATGACCTCAGAATTCCCGGCAAAATTTATGCCCTCGCCAGGAATAGCAGCCGAGACTTCGGCCGGGCTTAAGGTGATTCCGATGGATTTCTCAGCATCATGCATAATACTGACATCCCCTATTTTACTCATAAATTCGGCAAAATTACCGAGACTATCCTCATAACGCATTCTAAAATCCTTGCCGCTTAAAGCACTAATAAGCTCCACCATTTCCTCGCCATCAAGCGCAGGCAGGCGATTGGCCAAGTCTTCCAGTGAGGTGGGCGGAGAATTAATTAAGGCAATCAACCTTTGACCGTTTTGGGGGCTTAAGGAACCGTGGTCAATTAAATCCGTTATTTTGTTCAGAACGTTTTCCTTTTGTTCATAAATATCTGCCACCATGTTGTCGTAGAGGTCTTGTAATTCAGCGCTGGGCAGGTTTTGCCGAGCGGGTAAATTATTGGGTAAATCATTTTCTTCAAGAATTTCCTGAACTGGCTGGGGTAGAGACGCAGCGCCTGGAAGAAAATATTGAGGTAATGATAAATCAGCCATAACACACCTCTGCTAACCAGATATCGTCAGAAAACTGTCTCCGTTGCAGGAAAAAACGTATAATATCCCCCCGACAAAAACTTTTAATACCGATAATGCTCCGCCTTATAGGGGCCTTCCGGTTTTACACCGATATAATCCGCCTGTTTTTTAGTCAGCTTGGTCAGCCGCACGCCGATTTTGGCAAGATGCAGACGCGCC
>BGZO01000094.1 GCA_003864475.1 Candidatus Termititenax persephonae
GGCAATGCGGAAAAAGCCGCGGAGATTTACAACACGCTCATCAATAATTTTAATAACCGCAGCATCACGCTGTGCGCCCTGGACGCGCCGCGCACCGCGGACGGCGAGCGTCCGCACTACTCGGTTTATATTCAGGAAGAGGCCTTTTTGCGCCTGTCCTTTTTGACCGGGGAGAAATTATATTTGCAGGACATGCTGGAGAGCCAGAACTCTTTTGGCGGCGAGGAACATGGTTTTTATGCCTACGCGCGGCTGGCACGCTACAATCTCCTCTATCCGAACGTCCAAGCTGGTTCTTTTCAATACTACGCCTATAATGAAGATAAGGGGACGGGCGAAGAATGAAAAAATTGACGGTTTTAATCCTGCCGCTGCTCTGCGTGGCCATGGCGAACTGGAACGGCAACCGCTGGGAAGACGGCAGGTACCCGTTTTCACTGGAAGTCCCGGGACATTGGCAGGCGTACATGGATAATCATCGCCATAGGGTCTATGCCGGGCGCGGCGACGAGGCCACGGAAGTGTATGTCGACGTTTGGCCAGCCAATAAGCGCACCGCCGAGGATATGGCCAAGGCGCAGCTGCGCGCCTATGACAGCTGGCAGTACAGGGCCGGGGCGTACCTGGACGGTAGCGAGCGGCGGGGGGCGGACTCGGCTTTCAATGTCCTGTACGAGCGCGCCGTCCTCAAGCGGACGACCGCCAAGGCGGTTAAGGTCATCGTGCAGGAGGGTTATTTCGTCAAGGGCGACAATATTTATGTGCTGACGGTCTCCACCGACTCGGACAGCTGGCCGACCGTCAAGAAAGAGGTTTTGCAGGTCTGGAATTCCTTTAAATTACGGTAAATTTCACCAAAAACTCCAGCAGAATTGACAGAAACAATCAATTATGTTATTATCCCCTGTTGCGAAGAAAGAGGGTGTGTTATGTTGAAAACGAGGGTTTGTGCTTTTCTTTTAGTAGTTTTGGTTATGGGCGAGGCTTTTGGCGCAGAAAGAGAGCGTTCCGAGAAGATAACTTGGCGCGGGTCTGTATTTTTTTGGGGACAACTGGTTATGGGGGACGATATTAAGGGCAGTTTTGATGCATATTCATTGACATTGTACGGGGTAGATGTGCTGGAGTTAGATTCGACACTTTCTTTCGGTCTAGAATATCCATTGTGGCGGATTAATAAGCAGGCGGAGTTGTTGGGAGGGGTGAGCTATGCCTTGCCGCAACACGCGAGCCGGATTGACAAAGATATTAAGCTGAGGTGGTTTCGTGCCGAGAGTAGGCATAAAAAACTGCGCAGTGGCGAGTTTTTTGTGCAAAATACTTCTTTATACTTCAAGCCGCGCTGGTTTTTCAATGAGGTTTCGACGAAAAATGTCGTGCCATATGTGGGAGGCAAGCTGGCCTACGGTTTGCTGACTTTTGGCGGGCCGTATGCCAAAAAGCTTGCGCCAGAGGGCGCCATTGGAACGGGACTTTCTTTTGGCGTTGTTTTTTATGACACCGTTGATTTAGAATTTGGTCGCGACGGCTTTTTCGCCAACAAAGCGAGCCAGATTGATAATGTATTTGTGATGCTGGGCTACAGACTGTAGGAAATTAAAGGCAAAACACCCGGTCGCGGCTTCTCCGCCGAATATTTCATGCCCCGGCGGAGATGAATGTATTTGCCAGCGCGAGTTGCGGTGCATCACTTAACAATATAGAGCGATGTTAAGTGAGACGCAACTGCTGGCTCGGACGGTAAGCGACACTTCATCAGTGGTTTGCGACCACTCGCAGTCGCAAGTCGCCGAGGAAGTCCAAGTGCGCGACCGAGGGCGGAATTCCTTGCGCGGCGCGGCGATATGCTAGGCACGAGACATGGCACCCCGTGAGGAGAATAAGAGCATGGGGATGGATACTTCAAAAAAGCGGCGGACCAATCAGCCCAAAACCTTATATAGTCCGGGCAAGACGAAAGCCGATATCAGATCTGGCGCTACTATCATTCGGGGAGCTGTAGTCGATATAAGTCGACGCAAAGAAGGCGTTCTTGTTACTACCACTATTATTATAAGCACCGCCTCGAACTACCCGCTCATAATAATACTGAGGATTAGGGTTCTTGGTCGAACACCACTCCCAAACATTGCCCAGGACATCGTAGAGGCCGTAGGCATTGGGTTTTTTCGACCCTACCATGTGCGGCTGTCCGGATGAATTGTTGTAATACCAGCCGTATTTGTCCATCTCTGTCTCACTCCAATCATCGCCCCAGATGTACTTCGTCGTCGTACCGCCACGGCAGGCGTATTCCCACTCCTCAGAGGTCGGCAGGCGGTAGCACCCGGCATAACTCGACCCTGCCGCCACATCGTTGTATGCCGTCGTTTTTGCGATGGCATCATTATCATAATAGCTATAGCTCGTAGCCCTACTGATATAGTATTGGCGTATTCTGTCCTTGACTGCGGCCGTTACGTCATCGGACTCCAGCGTCAGGTACAGGCAGTACTGTACGGCATCGTACCATCTAACACTTGCCGGGATATGTATGTCCTGAAAATAATATAAGTTGCTTGGGGAACCCGTCACCACCCCGACCTCTTCATGTGTTGTTTCGTATTTGGCGATATAGAAACTCCTTCCTCCAGTCTCCAGTCTTACAAACTTATCCATGTCCATCTTCAGCGGCATAGAACTATTGAGCAAATCACACACTGCCTTGCTCGATGGGTATTTATCATCCATTGTATCCGCCGTTATCGTGCTTACCCTGTTCGCCGTGCGCTCAATGTCGCCGCATTCTTGCAGATATGTCCACACCGCCTTGCACGTCGGGTACTTCACGTCGTTGTCCTTGTTGGCCGCCCAGTTGTCCGACGATGTTACCTTATTTGCCGTAATCTCTT
>BGZO01000095.1 GCA_003864475.1 Candidatus Termititenax persephonae
CGCCCGGCCCACGCACGCCATCATCACCAATATCGGCTGGACGCATATCGAACTCCTCGGCGACCGCGACAATATCGCCGCCGCCAAAGCCGAAATTATCCAGCCGGGTCTGACAATTTTCTTAAATGAGCGGGACGATTATTATGCCTATCTGGCTGGCCGGGCCGCGGAACAAAAGGCCAAAGTCCTGACCTACAGCGGCGCCGGCCTATTGGACAGCAATCGCGCCGCCGTTACCGCCGCCGCCCGGCATTTTGGCCTGACGGACAGCCAGATTGCCACGGGCTTGGCACAATACCAGCCCTCGCCGCACCGCCAGAGAATCAGTGCGCGTGGCGGCATCACCATCATCGACGACACTTACAACGCCAATCCCGACGCTATGAATTTTGCCTTGCAAGCTTTGCGGGAAACCCCGGCCACGCGGCGCATCGCCGTGCTGGGCGACATGCTGGAGCTGGGCGGCTGGGCGGAAAAACTGCATCGGCAAATCGACGTGAGCGGCTTGGATATTGTCTATACTTACCGCCAATTGTCTGAAAATATCCCGCATCAGGAACATTTCACGGACAAAGCCGCTCTGGTAAAAAAATTGAAGGAACTTTTGCGTCCAGGCGACGCCGTGCTAATCAAAGGCTCGCGGTCATTGCAAATGGAAACTATCGTCCAAGAATTAGAAAAATAATGGCGCCGTCTGCCCTAGGCAAATTGTTTTAAGAATTCCAGGCTATCAATAGCGAGAACACCATGAAAGAGACCGCCACCACCAAGGTGAATTGATCAAGGCCTTTTTCCATTTCCTTCTGGGCATTGCCGTAAACATTGGCCTGCCCGCCGATGCCCGCTATCCCGTCCGCCTTGGCGGAGTGCAGCATCACGGCGATTATCAATAAAATCGCGGAAAGCTGTTGTAAAACCAAATAAATTATCATGCCAGTAAACTCCTTCCCGTAAACTCTCGTGGCTTCTCGATGCCCAATATTTCTAACATGGTCGGCGCGATGTCGGCAAGCACGCCGCCGTCCTGCAGGGCGCTGTCCCGCCTGTCCGTTACATAAATCAACGGCACGGGGTTCAGCGAGTGCGCCGTCCAGACCTCGCCATCCCGCAACATCTGGTCAGAGTTGCCATGGTCGGCGGTGATTAACAATTCGCCGCCCTGCGCCCGCACAGCGTCAACCAATCTGCCGACACATTGGTCCACGGCCTCGACCGCTCTTTGCGCGGCGGCCAAGATGCCCGTATGCCCAACCATGTCGGCATTGGCAAAATTCAAAATGACCACCTCATATTTACCGGATTTTATGGCCGCCGCCGCCCTGTCCGCGACTTCCGGGGCGGACATCTCCGGTTGCAAATCATAAGTTGCCACCTTGGGCGAGGCGACCAGTATCCTGTCCTCGCCGGGATATGGCTCTTCCCGCCCGCCGTTGAAGAAAAAGGTTACGTGCGCATACTTCTCCGTCTCGGCGGTGTGCAGCTGCCTCAGCCCCTGCCTGCTCAAAACTTCGGCCAGACAATTGGTGATTGCTTCTTTGGCAAAGGCCACCGGGGCTTGGACAGTCTCGTCATACTGCGTCAAGCAGACAAAATGCGTCCGCGGCCAAACTGTCCGGGCAAAACCCGCAAAATCTTGGTCGGTAAAAGCACGGGTAAGCTCGCGCGCGCGGTCGGGACGGAAATTGAAAAACACGATGGCATCGCCGTCCTGGACAGGCTCCGCCCCCAAGACAACCGTCGGTTTGACGAACTCATCGTTTTCGTCGCGCGCGTAGGCGGCGGCCATGGCGGACAGAGCGTCCGGGACGGCCAAGCCTTTTAATTCGGTCAGCAGCTCGTAAGCCTGCCGCACTCTCTCCCAGCGATTGTCCCTGTCCATGGCGTAATACCGCCCCGTGATTGTCGCAATCCGCCCCGCGCCAATCTCCCGAGACTTCTCAGCAAATTGCCGGAAAAATTCTTGGGCCGAGCGCGGCGGCACATCGCGGCCGTCCAGAAAAGCGTGGACAAAAACTTTAGACAAGCCCTGGCGTTGCGCCAGCTCCAGCAGGCCGTACAGATGTGTCAGATGTGAATGTACCCCGCCGTCGGAAAACAAGCCCATTAAATGCAACGCGGAATTATTTTTCCGGCAATTTTCCACCGCCGCCAGCAGCTCTTTGTTTTGGAAAAAATCGCCGTCGCGGATTGACTTGGTAATCCTCGTCAACTCTTGGTAGACGATGCGTCCCGCGCCCAAGTTTAAATGCCCGACCTCGGAATTGCCCATCTGTCCGTCAGGCAAACCGACCGCCTCGCCGTCCGTGCGCAAGGTCGTATGCGGATAATCCTGCCAGTATCTGTCCATATTCGGCGTGTCCGCCGCCTCAATCGCGCTCTCGGCCCGATTGTGATTGATGCCCCAGCCGTCGAGAATAATTAACATCAATTTAGTAGCCATAGTAGGTGGATTTTAACAGGAAACATTGCTTTTTTAAATCAGCCACATTATAATCACGGCTTAAAAATCTTCAGGGAGATAGGGGCAGAGGATATTGAAAGAGCCAGTTATGTTGAATAAGGCGCTTGTCGCTGTCCTAGAAACTACCGCCAAGATGACTTGGAGCCATGCTCTAAAGCTTGGTCGCCTGCAAAACCAAGCCGCCGAGCCGCTAGAAGCGGATATGTATCGAAGAAAAATCACCGAGATTCGTGAACAAATGGGCGAATTGGCACGCGCCAGCACAGCCCCGACCGTGGTGGAATTCGGCACATCTGGCTGGCGCGGACGTATCGGCGAGGATTTTACGATTCACAATGTGCATAAAGTTACCCGCGCGATTATTGACACCATGCGCACCCCGGAATTTCTGG
>BGZO01000096.1 GCA_003864475.1 Candidatus Termititenax persephonae
TGGGGCTGGGACGGCGGACAGGCCGTAAGGGACGGCGACCAGCGCGCTGAGCAGGCCGCAAAAGGCGGACATGCCGGACACGGCCTTGCACAGCCATGGCGGGGTGTCCCGCAGGGTCAGAATCAGTCCTTGCTCCTCGGCGGAAAATTTGCTGAGCGGCTCCCTCGCTTGCTCGGTCAAGAACGCCAGCGCCTCATTGTCCAGGGACAGGCAGAACCCCAGCAGAACCTTCTTCAGGCACGCTGGCCGGAAGAACAGGCTGTCCAGCTCCGCCAAAATCTGCCCCGGAGTGTGTCCGGCGCATCTCAGCCTCCCCTTGAAGTTTTGGATGGTGTCCGGGTCCTTGTCCAAGCGGATGTCCAAGAGCAGGCCGCTCAATATGGCGCTGACGACGCGCCCGGCGACCTGCGGAAGGAATATCCTGCCGGACAATTCGGCGGCGGCGTTTTCGTAACCGGAGGAGGAGGCGAAATTGCCCGCCAGTGCGGAGAATAAATTGTCGATGTCGTCTGCGGCGGGGCTGGCCGCCTCCAGGTCACGGGATGCGGCGACAAAAGCGGGACTCATGGTGTCCTCAAATCCAATTGGCACTGGCGATTCCTCAAGCAGGTCCGGTTTGGCGGTGTTGGTCATCTCCCCGCCCCCCTTCAGGCCGCCTCGGCGTACCGCCTTGCCACGTCTGTTGCGGAACCGTCGTTGTTGCCCAGCTTGGCATCCCGCCTGTCCTTGCCGGATATGCCCGTCAGCGTCTTGATCTCGTTGTCGCCCTTTTGGTCAGCGAGTATCGCCTTGGTGGCGAGCATGATCGGCTGCGGCAGAACGTTCTCATATTTTTTCAGCAGGGTTAATAGTTCCTTGGGATCGGAGAGGTTTTCCAGCGCGTCCAGCAGTGCGGTCTGCTCCTGCTCTCCCAGACCCTCGTAGGCCGCGCTGAGCTGGACAAACTCTTCCGCCGGGAGGGTTTTCAGGTGCGCGGTCAGATTTTCTGTGGTCTCGTATTTTTCGACGAAGGCCTGGTCTCCCGCATCCAGCCGCTCGAAAGCGAACTCTCTTTTGTCGGGCTGTAGCTCGCTCTCATAATCGGCCAGGCTCGGCTCCTCCTGCCCGCCGCGCGCGGTACCGCCGCAGATGGAGTACAGGTTGGGTATCTTGTTCTCCTCATCTTTTTGCGATTTGATGTTTTGGATTTGCCATTCCAGGAAAGCCCGCGCGTCCTGCACGATGTCGCCCTCCATCAGCTTGAGCGCGAAACTCTTGACCGCCTCCTCGAATATTTTCCGGTTCTCTTTCACCAGCTCGGACTGGGTCTTCTCCGCCCGCCGGGTCTCGCCCTCGATGCGGGCGAAGGTTTTGGCCAATTGGACGGCCACGTGCACGTCCTTCTCGTATTGCAGGGGGTTGCGGTGCCCCATGTCGCGGGCGGCTGCCATGATGCTGGCCACTTGATTTCTCGCGGTGGTTCGTTGGATCTCCTGCTGCGGCTGCCGGGCGCGCTCGATGACTGCGCCGTCGTCTGGATCTTGCGGCGGCGCCTGGGTTGTTTCCCGCGCGGCGGCGTTCTTTTCTGTCGCCTGCGGTTTGCCCACGCCGTTGTCTGAGTCCTGTGATGATACCCGGGTTGTTTCCCGCGCGGCGACGCTCTCCATCCCGGTCTGCGGTTCGTCCGCGCCGTTACCGGAATCCTGTAGCAATGCTTGGACTGTCTCCCGCAGGGCGTGTCCCTGCGCGATGACACGCTCCGCCTCGCCCAGCAGGCACTCGCGCATCTCCGGCGAGAGGCCGGGCTGACGCGCGGCATCCAGCACCGCCTCTATCGAGGCGATGAACGCTTGGTACCCCGCTTGGGCCCTGTCCAGTTCGTCGTTGAATTCGTCGGTCGCCGCTCGGCTCTTCGCGTCGGCCTTGGCCGCTTCCGTCTTGGCCTGCCCGCGCCTGGTTAATATCTCCTCGTCCAGCCGCGCCGCTTCTTTGCGGATGTCGGACAGGTCGTTCTCCAGCGCCTCGCGTCTCTGCGCCGCGCTAAGCTGCGAGGCGGCGGCGGTGCGCGTATTCGGGGATTGCCCCCCCTCTAGTGCTTCGGGGCGTTGCGCGTACGCTAGATATGGGGTGTCTGGGGCGGCAGTACGTTGAGTTTTTATTTCGTTGATACGACTATCGATACGCCCTAATAAATTATCGGCGGCTACGATTGTTCTTTCCGAAGCTTTGGCTGACTCATCAAAGCCAAATTTGCGTTCTGTTTCCGCATTTGCTTGAGCATTTGCTTTTGTTTGTCCCACTTTTCCTTTCCAAAAACTTGCAGCGTTTTCATCTAAACTTGATGTATCAAACTCATCCATAGATTTGTTTAATATATTTGTTATTCTGGCGCCCTCTTTGTCATATCTCCCTCTTTCGCTGACTGGAATGTTCTCGTATGCTTTTTCCGGAACTATTTCCCCGGTAGCTTTTGGAATAAATATGGTTTTACTACTATCAGAAAATCCAAAATTTTTAATTGTTGTCGCCGCTTCTACCATCGAATCGCCGAAATACCCCAATGCACCACTACCTCGCAATGCGGATAATGCAGTTATACTCCCGTCATAATTTCCACTGTTAAGACCATTTAAGATTTCTGTCCCAACAGCGAGAAAAGTATCATAATTGTTTTGTCCGGATTTAACAGGTCCGCTCATCACGAA
>BGZO01000097.1 GCA_003864475.1 Candidatus Termititenax persephonae
GGCGGGAACGGATTCGCCAAGTATTATGATTACCTGCCAAGGACGCGACCTGCGCTTTAGCCTGGAACAGCGTGAGGATTATCTACGCGTCCTGCGCCCGGACTCGGAACATTATGTCGCCCTGCTTACCTGCGACCGCGTGGAACTGTATGAGGGAGCAGGAACGACCCCGCGCGTGGTGGCTGGTCATTTGTTTCGCGTGGTGTCCGGCCTGGAATCGGCTCTGCTCGGCGAGACCGCCATCCAGGGGCAGGTCAAGCGGGCATATCTGGCGGCACAGGCGCGCGGCTTGTCCGCAGAAATGCACCGCTTGTTCCAAAATGCCCTGCGCGTGGGCAAGCGGGTACGCTCGGAAACCGGGCTTTCTCGCGGGGCGATGTCGCACGGTCAAGCGGTGCTGGAAGCCATCGCCGCCTTAAAAATAGACCTGAGTAATGCACGCATTTTAGTCAGCGGCATTAATAATTTAAATAAAACTGTTTTGCAGTATTTAGTGCGGCACGGAGCCAAAACTATTTTTCTGGCCAATCGTTCTTATGCCAAAGCTTTAGGCTGGAGCCGAGAATTGGGCTGTCAGGCTTTCCGTCTGGACAGACTGCCGCAAATCTCCGCGCAGGCAGACATTATTATTTCCGCAACCGCCGCGCCGCATTTAATCCTGCGGGCGGACCAATTTACCGCCCGGCAGTCAGTGCTTATTTTTGATTTGGCCGTGCCGCGCGACATTGACCCGCACATCGGTCTCCTGCCCAATGTTACTTTATATAACAATGAGGACCTTGAAGAAATTATTCGCCGCAACCAAAACACCCGCGCCGCCGAAGTACAGGCAGCGGAAAAAATTATCGCGGAGGAATTAGTAAAATTTTATGGTTAGCTTAATAGTCGCGTCCCGCAACAGCCCGCTGGCTCTCCGGCAAGTAGAGGAAGTCTTCAGCTTACTGCCCCTAATAAAATACCGCCTGCTGCCCCTGTCCAGCTACGGCGACAAGCATAAAAATATTTCCCTGCTAGACGCGCCGCCGCCGAATATTTTTACTAAAGAATTGGACGAGATTTTACTCCGCCGCCGGGCGGACGCGGCGGTTCATTCCGCCAAAGACCTGCCCTGCCCTTTGCCGGAAGGCTTGACGGTGCTGGCGTTACTGCCAGCCGCCAACCCGCAGGACGCGCTGGTCAGCCAGCATAATTTGCCTCTGCGTAAATTACCGCACGGCGCGGCGGTCGGCACCAGCTCACCCCTGCGCCGCCAAGAATTATTGTCCCGCCGCCCGGATTTGCAAATCGTTGCCCTGCGCGGCAATATCGGCGAACGTCTGCAAAAAGTGGACAGCGGCCAGCTAGCGGCGATTGTGGTTGCGGTTTGTGCGCTACAGCGTCTGGGCTTATCTGACCGTATCACGGAGATATTGCCCTTCCCCACGCACCCCCTGCAGGGACACCTAGCGGTGGTCGCGCGCACTGACCGCCCGGACTTGCGGAAAATATTTCAGCCCTTGGACGTGCGGCGTACTTGGGGGCGGGCGGCGCTGGTCGGAGCCGGACCCGGCCATCCGCTGCTGCTGACCAGACAGGCGGACATTTATTTACGACAGGCGGACATTATTTTTTATGACGATTTGGCACGGGATATTGCCAAAACTTATTCCGCAACAAAAGTCTATGTCGGCAAGCGTAAAGGCCGCCAGGCTTATTCACAAGAGACTATTAACGAAAAACTGTATCAAGCCGTCAAGGCCGGACGCAAGACCGTACGCTTAAAAGGCGGCGACCCTTTTATTTTTGGGCGGGGCGGCGAAGAATTGGAATATCTACAGCAACGTCTGGTTAGCGTGGCTGTTGTGCCGGGCATCACGGCGGCCTTGAGCGCGGCGGCTCTGGCGCAAATCCCGCTGACTAAGCGCGGACAGGCGGCCAGCGTGGCCCTGCTCTCCGGCCATCCGGCGCACAAAATAAAAGTCCCGCAAACTGACACGCTGGTTTATTACATGGCTGGGACTACCTTGGCCGCGGTGTCTGGTAAATTACTGCGTTCCGGCCTGCCGCCGCCTGCGGCGGCGGTTTGCGTGCTTAACGCTTCCCTGCCCGCGCAGAGTATAATCAGGACGACACTGCGACAGCTGCCGAGTTTAAAAATAAAAGACCCGTTAATCTTAATCGTCAGGAGGACAGCAGAAAACGATGCAGAGATTTAGGCCATACCGTATTAACCAAGCCGTCCGTGATAAACACGCGGAAGTCCGCCTGACGGTTAAGGATTTGGTGCAGCCTTATTTTGTGGCAGAAGGATTCGGGATAAAACGCGCGATAAAATCTCTGGCCGAAGTCTGGCATTTTTCTCTGGACGAGTTGTTAAAAGAACTGACCCATTTGACCGCCAGCGGCGTGGACAAGATATTGTTATTCGGCGTAATCGAGGCAGGCAAGGACGCGCACGGCAGTCAAGCCTATGCCCCAGGCAACTTAATCGCGCGCGCGGTCGAGGCGATAAAACACGCTTACCCACGCCTCACGGTCATAACGGATGTCTGTCTCTGTGCCTACACAGACCACGGTCATTGCGGGCTGTGGGACGGTCAGACCGTGCTTAACGACGAAACCCTGCCCCTGCTGGCGGACATGGCGGTAACCCACGCCCGCGCCGGAGCGGACATCGTGGCGCCCTCGG
>BGZO01000098.1 GCA_003864475.1 Candidatus Termititenax persephonae
TAAACCCTTATGACGGAGACATGCAACTTGAGTGGGTTGCAGATGTCTGTGGTGGTTCTCTCACGGAGAGGTCTTTGTTTAGTTACAATACTCCTAATGCCAGTCCAGGTCATGACGACGCTGAATATGCAGCCGAAGACAATGAGAACGGTACCTATTGGTATTACGGATTTCGTCTCTTTAGGATTATTGTTTAGTAACCCCATATCACTAGCCTTGTTAAGGGAAGCAAACTAAAATACAAGTCCCGTCGGTTTTCTCCCCTTTTTGCAAGGGGAGATGTCTGAAATTTGCTTGTTTCAAGCAAATTTCAGACAGAGGGGTGTCTGCGTCAGCAGACAGGACAAGTCTGGTTGCCTGCACTCTACAACTAGGTATTCCAGGGGCGGGATAAATATCTTTGCCTGCGCGAGCCGTGGCCTCTCACTTAACTTCGCATTCGCTTGTTAAGTTCGAGCCAAAACTCGCTCCGGCAAAATATTTATCCCGCGCGGCCTCCAAAAAATAGCACGCAAAACATCGATGCATATTTATGCAAGAAGCGGCGCGTTCCCGCCGATAGAAGAGGAAATGTACAACGTATTGGCTATAGTGATAAAATAAGGAGATAACTCATGACGAAGTTACTGACATCCGAACACGCGAATGGCCGCACGGCAACCGTGGAACTTTCACGCCACCCCGGCGAGATGTTAAGTAATGCTTACCCCCCCCCCCCCCCACAATTTTTGGCATATTTAAGCCAAAAATCTGACATATATCCAGCGAGCATAATAGACGAGCCCCCGACGAACGGGGAATTTTCGCGCCTGCGCTTAAGAAAATAAGGCGAAAGGGGGACGTACATGGCGGCACCATACACGGGCGGTTACGACGGTATCGGGAACGGGCAGCTGCTTAGCGCGGAGAGTATGACCGCGGCCCTGAACCAAATGGAGAAAGTGGCCAACAAGGTAACGGCGGCGGACTGGGATGCCAACAAGTACGACGACGTGATGTACCCGAGCTGCGCGGCGATGGCCGCAGTGGTCAAGGCCAGCTACACCGATGTGGAGCGCCTAGGGAACAGGGTTGCGTGCATCTCCGAACTGTCCACTGACGACCAGTACCCGACAGTGCAAGCGGTAACGGATGCCATCCTGCGGATGAGCAGGCTGAAAAATATGTTTTCAGCAGGGCAGCGCGCCAATAATTAAAAAAAGTGAGGAAAGAGACATGGCAAACAATTACAACGACACATATGCAGGGATAGCCAAGGGCGAGAAGGTAGAGGCTGGAAAGATGACCGCGGCCCTGAACCAGATGGAGAAAGTGGCGAACAAGGTGACGGCGGACGAATGGGAGGCCAACAAGGACGACGACGTGAGGTACCCGACCTGCAAGGCGGTGGCGGGGCTGCAGCGCGACGACGTGGAGTTCCTGAAGAACAAAGTCAATAGAATATTGCTCCCGGAGGCCAGGGACGACAAGTACCCGTCGGCGAAGGCTGTGTACGACCTGCTGCTTACCTTCTTCACGCCGCTGACCCTCACGATGAACGGGAATAAGTACGTGAGGCTGACCGGAGGCGGACACGACTTCTGGATAGCCAAGTACGAGACGACGCAGGGCGAGTTCGAGAATATAATGGGGTACTCTCTCCCAAGGGACTTCAGCAGTGACGGTAACCCAAATCTTCCGGCGGAGTATGTTACATGGTATGAGGCGTTGCAGTACTGCCTGCGCCTGACGCTGAATTCCAACGACGTGCCGGAGAATGTGAAAGAGCAAATACGCGGATACAGCGTTAATATTGCTCACAGTGATACTGTAAAGACCGAGGCCTATAATGACTTTGCCCAAATCATGACCGGGTGCTACCGCCTGCCGACCGAGGAAGAGTGGAAGTATGCCTGCCGTGGCGGGATGCCGACGAAATTCATCTGGGGTGACAACTGGAATGCTTCCGAGCTGGACAAATACGGCTGGTATTACAACAATTCCTCCGGACGGGCGCACCCGGTGGGGCAGAAAGCCCCTAACGCCTATGGTCTCTACGATGTTCTGGGCAATGTCTGGGAATGGTGTTCAAGCGTATACTACCATGCCGGCTACTATGAAACTTTACGAGTTGTCCAAGGCGGCTCTTGGAGCAGCGCCAGCCAATACAACGGCTGGATTGGCGACTACTACAAAGACGGCAACTTTGCCTCGGATTATCACGTTGGCACATACGCGACTGTACTCACCCATGATCTCGGCTTTCGCGTTGCCAGGACCGTATGAGGTTTTGCTGAAAATATTCACTGGCGACCAAAATATTTACGCGACTTAAGTGATATACATCAAGTAATGCGCGACCATTGGTTTCTTTTTATCCCGGCATTGTGGTATAATCAAAACGGTTTATGTCAAAAATCTATAAGGGGGGATTTCTATGGTAGGTGGAATGGAGTTAATAATAATCGGCGTGGTAATTGTCTTGCTCTTTGGTGGGGCGCAGTTGCCGAAGCTGGCGCGTTCACTGGGCGGTTTTTTCTCGGAATTTAACGCGGCCAAAGAAGAAGCCGAAG
>BGZO01000099.1 GCA_003864475.1 Candidatus Termititenax persephonae
TAAGGCTTTGGCCGGCGAGTATAAACCTTATAACGAAGGCACTGCTTATGAGCGCCAAGTACTGCAGCCGTCCCAAGACTATGAAGCCACGGAAGGGCGGAGAGATTATCGCTTGGATTATTTGTCGCCAGAAACCTGCTATGCCATTAGCCAGTACTTGTCCGAACACGAAGATTCAGGGATGCGCGAGCTGGCGGCGGACTGGCAAAAACGCGGAGATGACAGCTGGGATTTGTATCTGGCTTGCCTGAAGCAGACCCAGGCTTTGACTCTCCGTAATCCAGGCTATGTCCCGGCCAAAGCCTGGGTCGAGGTGGATAACCTCGGTAATTTTACGGTAACTCCCTATGGTGAACAAAGCTGGGACGGTATCCGCGCACCGGCGCGTCTGGCTGCCGCTATACGTTATAGGACTCTGACCGACGAAGAGCAGTCTGTTCTAAAAAAATATGTGCAAGGGTGGAATCACGGCTACACCAGCGAGATAGTCGATGCCACGCAGTATTTTGCGCTGGCCTTACAATTAGAAGACAAGTCTGCGGCCAAGGAAATACAGGAGTTTTTAGCAGAGCAAATGCCCGGCAATGCCGTTTTTGCCCAGAGCAATAAATATTATGAGGCATCTTTACTGCCCAAAACTTGGAGTGAAATTTATTTTTCCTATAGCCATGATTTACAATTGTCGCCTAAGAAGCTGAGTGAATTTAGGCAAACAGAGTCGCGCTTGATTTCTGGTTTTACGCAGAAATATGATCCTGAAAAAGAAGATGAAAACAGGCGTTATCGTCAGGTGGGCGAGTACGGATATATTTATAATGATTGCCCGGTATCGATTAATGATGGTGCGCTTACCGATTTAAGAGATTTAGTCCCCGTCGGCTGGGATATTATCAACAGCGAGAGCATAGCCTATGGTTTGCTGGATAATCTGGCAGATTTTGTTATTGCGAAGACCCAGACTGTTGAGAATGAACCGGCGGCTGACAAAAAACATACGCCGTTGTCAACGTCCCAGCCCCAGAAGACTGTTGAAAATAAACTGGCGGCTGACAGGATTAAGGCTTTGCTCAATACACTGTACTTTCTTTATACACATAATTATCGGGAGACAGATACGACTTTGCCTTTGGCGGGCTGGGCGGTCATGACCAATGGCGAAGATTGGCAGACAATTCAGCGGCCTGATGTTCTGAATTATGGTAATACTTCTGCCGCAGACGCAGATTTGCTCTTGTTGGCCGTGTTGATTAAGATTAAAGAGGCAGGGATTGTCTGGGGGGATGCCAAGTTGGATTATATGATTTATCGGCAAGCGGAAGCTTTTATTGGGCATGATTTGGTTGAATATATAGACATTTATGAGGATGAACAGGGGAAAACTCAAGAACGGAGACGTTATTTTCTGAACTCGGGTGGTTTCCGTTCGAAAAACACAGATTACTTAACCGGGGAAACCATCTATGAGTTCTATACGTCATATCAAAATTCAGGAGCCATGCAAATTGTCAGCGAATTCTTTAAACGCCACAATAACAATGATTTTTTTGCGAAAATAAAAGGCGCAACGCTTGGAAATTTACATACCGGCACGGATTATCAAGCGAGCGTACTGGCCAATTTACAAGAAGACACCTGGTATATAATAAATAAAATCAAAAATCAGCCAGAATATGCATCTCCTGAAAATTTCCCGGACAAAGTCTATCTCAGCATTGTGGAGCATCCGACTGTTAAATCTGGAGGAGTGCAGGTTATAGTTGCCCCGCGTCAAGAGCCGCAGGCCGAAGATTTTACCGATTATCACGCTTATTATTTGGCCAAGCGCAATTATGAAAATTATCAAGCCAATAATGAGATAGCTGGCCTGTTGCGTCTCCCCTTGATGTGGAACTTAGCTGATGAACAATTGACAAAGTATTTGACGGAGCAGTTAGACGCACAGAAGGACAGTTATTATATTCATTATTTACGGGCTTTCCGGGACAAGATTAATTTTCTACCCGAGGTTTCAGCGGCGGACAAATTAAATTTCACGTCGGTCAGCGAAAGATTTAATATTTGGGATACTGGGTACCCCAGCGGAGTACTGACGCATGCTAAGGACAAGGCTTTTCCCTTGGACAACTATGAAAAAAGTCCTGTGCAACTCAATTCTATAGCAGGGTACAATCGTTATTTTAGTTCCCAGATTTATTCAGACCAGGGCGGCCAAGGCAGACACAATTTTACTATCTTGGAAGCCGTGACTTTTTCTCTAGGTTTGCTAAAAAACTCAGATTATTTGTGGTGGGCAATTCAGAACTGGCGTGATGCGCTGGTCTCTTGCCTAGACAGCCCTGATTATACCGGTAAGAATAAGACCACCAAGCTGGACAGCCGAAAAGCTGATTATGACCACGTATATCTGGTGCAGGATTATCTGGCGGTGCTGAGCCGTTACGGTTGGGACGAAGCCAGATCTTTAAAAGAAATTAATAAACTCTTGGCGTTGGCTAATCCCCAAATATTTCTCACGCCGCCAGTTGGCCTGGCTAATGCGGCTGTCCGCTCCT
>BGZO01000100.1 GCA_003864475.1 Candidatus Termititenax persephonae
AAACCAATGAGATTTCCAAATACTGCCACGAGGCCAACGAGCCGATAATTATCACCAAAAACGGCTACAGCGACCTCATCATCATGAGCGTGGAAACTTTTGAGCGCGAAATGTTCAAAGAGGAAGTCTATGCGAAATTGGCCGAGGCCGAGGCGGAGTATCAGTCCGGAGCACCGTTGATACCATTTGATAAAGCTCTTAAAGAAATACGAGACAAAATAAATGCCGCTAAATAAACCCAAGATACTGCCTGCGGCGCATAACGACATTCAGCAAATCGTCGATTATCTTTTGTCCAACAGTAAACAAGCAGCCGCGGCTTTTTCTCAAGCCCTAGACCGTGCGCAGGAACAGTTGGCTTTATTTCCTGAAAGCGCGCCCGTTTCTAAAAACGTCCGTCTGGCTGGCAAAAAATACAGAGTGCTGGTACTGGTCTATAATTATTTATTATTTTATAAAATCCAGAAACAAACCGTCATCGTTTACAGAATACTCAATGGCAAACGGAATTACGGGGAGTTTGTTTAAGCCATTTTCTTAATATAAATTACCGTGTAATATGCCGGCACAGTGTTGACTGTAAACGGAAGGCTCTGTCCAGCGAATTCAGTTTCGGTAATGCCTGTATTGGCAGATTGATTTACGGCGGCGGTTTCTATATTAGTGGCAGTTGCCTTCTCGTTGGTGGCGGTCGCGGCTTGATTGGTGGCCGTACTTCCGTCAACCGTTACACTCCTTGTCGATGTATGAAATCCATTATTGGGAGCATAACTTGCGTAAGCTTCACCATTGTCTTGGCCTAATTGTACGCGCGTGCCGCTATAAGACGCTGTATGGCCATGCGAATTTTGTGTATGGTTGTGCGGATACTGCGCATGGCCGTGCGGCTGCTGCGAATGAGTGTGGGAATTTTGAATATGCGTGTGGGCTTTATCTGTAATACTGTGCTTATGCTCCGGTAGGTTGGCCGTCGTCAGGGACACGCTCCGGCTGTCCGCGCCGCCAGTATCGCCGCTGCTGGAGCCGCTACGGATGAACTTGTCTGTCAGGTTGGGCGTGCCGTTGGTGCCGTCGCACTTGTACCAGCCGACCAGTGTTACATTGTTCTGCCAGCCCGTGCCGTCATACATCAGTATCGTGCCGACGGGGAGAAGAGCCTGTTTGGCGGCCAGGCTCGTGTTGACCTCAGTCTCCGTGTAATATCTCCCGTCGTGCGTGTGGCTGTCGTCCATGGCCTGCCACGTCTTGTCGCCGCGCCAGTACTGGGCGGCCGTCCCCGCCGTGATGCCGGCCTCCTTGCCGCCCAGCGCGGTGTTGATGGCGGTGTCGGCGCTCGCCCGGGCGGTCGCCTCGGCGGACAGCGCGGCGTTGATGCCGTTCAAGGCCGCCTGCGTGGCGGTCGAGATTGGCTTGCCCGCGTCGCTCGTGTTGTCCGTGTTGCCCAGCCCCACGTCGGCCTTCGTGGGTGTCCAGGTCGAGGGGCGCGCCCCGGCCTGCGCCGCCGTTACGCCGTGCGGGTTGTTTTTATTGGACGTGTGCGCGTAGACTGCCGCAGATGACGGGTAATGTGTGGAGTTGTCAGTGATGGTGTCCTGCTTGTTCGCCACGTCCTCTTTCGTCCCCAAGGCTGTCCTCACGCCCGAGGCCGTAATCTTCTTTTCGGAATCTATGTTGTAAGGATTCGCCTTATATTTCGTCTGGTCACCGTAATTATCTGCCATAATAATCCCCCCCGTTTTTAAGATTACTAAGATTATAGCACCTAATTAACAAAATGCAATAAAATTTTATTATTAATGTTCAAGGAAGTTGTTTGTTAAACAATTAAACTTTTATTAAGGAAACGTTAAACATGGAAAAAGAAATCAGCAATATGGACTTGAAAAATTTATTCAGCCGAAAATTAAATTGGCTGCATAAAAAACATAAAAAAGGCATCGAAGAAGCTGCCCTGGATTTAAATTTGGATTATGCTCAATATTATATGCTGCTCAAAGGCAAACGTCTCCCTCAACTGCGCACGCTGGTCAATATCAATAAACTTTACGGTCTGAGCATGGACTGGTGGTTTGGCGAATTGGATAAAATCAAGCCCCGGGACGCGGAAAAGCTGGAAAAGAAAATTACCGCCTTTGAACTGCTCAGCAGTTTCAATAAGCTGGACAAAAATGCCCAGACCGTGGTACTCCGGCTGCTCAAAAACTATCCTAAAGAACGCAAATATAAGTAGTCCGCGAGAAAATAATTCCGCCAGCCTATTTCGGCAAAATCAATTTAACCGCAGTTTCGGGAAAACATTTGTAATAGTCCGCGACCCAGTAAGCTAACTTGACCAGATTTTCATCAAAACTCGGCTCGGCCGTTATTTTTTGAATCGGAATGGTTTTAAAATCTGGCTCGGCCACAAAACGCAAAATATAACCACTGTATGGCTTATGGCGCAAAGTCGCTGTCACCGCACAGCCAATCTTCGCCTCGTCTGGCACGGCATAAGTGTAAATCTTTTTATTGATATAGATTTCCGCAAATTTAGCCATGCATATCCGC
>BGZO01000101.1 GCA_003864475.1 Candidatus Termititenax persephonae
CTTACGTCCCGGCACGATTACTATCGACATTTGCCGTCCCAGCAGGCTCGGACGCAAAGTCGGACTGTCTGTCCAGCCAAGGTCGGCGATTTTCTCCAAATACTGGGCGATAATCGCATGTCCCAGCTCCGGGTGTGTGCCTTCACGTCCCTTAAAAAATACGGTCAGTTTTATTTTGTAGCCTTTGCTCAAAAACTCCCGGCCATGCTTCACGCGCACCTCAAAATCGTGCAGACCGATGCGCGGAGTCAGCTTCAATTCTTTCAGTATATTGCTTTTGTTGTTGCTTTTTTTGTGCGCGTCTTTCTGCTTTTTTTCTTTTTCATAACGGTAACGGCTGTAATCTAAGATTTTGGCCACTGGCGGGTCGGAAGCGGACGATACTAAGAACAAATCCAGTCCCGCGTCTTTCGCTCTGGCTAAAGCCTCATCCTTGGACAAAATGACTTGCTCGCCATCGTCCAAGATTAACTTCACACTTTCCGCGCGAATATACTGATTTAGTAGCTCATTTGGCTTAATCTTACGCACCTCTTCAAAACGGCGCCTTCCGCGCCAAAATAAGGCAAGTATTATAGGAGAGACTGCCGCCTGCTGTCAAACCGTTTCATGACAAGGCTTGTTGCAGAGCCTCCGTCTTGTCCGTTTTTTCCCAAGGGAAAATGTCCCGGCCAAAATGCCCATAAGCGGCGGTTTTGCAAAAAATCGGACGTTGCAAATCCAGAGTCGCAATGATGCCCTTGGGGGTTAGGTCAAAGACTTGCGGCAAGACTGCGGCGATTTTTTCCTCGGCAATCTTGCCTGTACCGTAAGTGTCCACGTTTATCGAGAGCGGCTGGGCGTAACCGATGGCGTAGGCGAGTTGTACCTCGCATTTGTCCGCCAGCCCCGCGGCCACGATATTCTTGGCGATGTAACGCGCCATGTAGGCGGCGGAACGGTCGACCTTGGAAGGGTCTTTGCCGGAAAAGGCGCCGCCGCCGTGCGACCCGACCCCGCCGTAGCTGTCGGCAATGATTTTGCGTCCCGTCAAGCCAGTGTCGCCAGCGGGGCCGCCCAGCTCAAAACGCCCAGTCGGATTGATGAGTATCTTGCAGTCCGTGCTGCGCTTGTCCGGCGGAATCACTTGGTCGATGACCTGCGCGGTAATGTCTTGGCGCAGCTGCTCATTGCTTACGTCCGCGTCGTGCTGATGCGAGACGACTATGGCGGTTACTTTACCGGGCTTGCCGTCGTCATACTCGACCGTAACTTGTGATTTGCTGTCCGGACGCAGATATTTGATTTGCCCGGACTTGCGCAGTTCGGCGGCTTTCAGCACCAGAGCGTGGGCGAGGTCGAGCGTCAGCGGCAAATAATTTTCGGTTTCGGAAGTCGCGTAGCCAAACATCATGCCTTGGTCGCCCGCACCCTGTTCCTTGAACTCCCCCTGTCCCTCGGTTACGCCCTGCGCGATGTCGGGGGACTGCTGATGAATATGCACTTCGACCCGGCAGGTCGCGGCGTTAAAACCGTATTCGTCCTTGTTGTAACCGATGGCGGCGATGACTTGCCGCGCGATTTTCTCGTAATCTACCGTGGCGGTCGTGGTAATTTCCCCGGCGATGACCACGAGATTGGTCGTAACCAGCGTCTCGCAGGCCACACGCGAATTTTTGTCCTGTGCCAGGCAGGCATCCAGTATCGCGTCAGAGACTTGGTCGGCGACTTTGTCGGGGTGTCCCTCGGAAATCGACTCCGAAGTGAAAAAATACCTTGACGACATAGAGATAAGCGTCGTTGGCAACAAAAGCCCCGCGCCGGTCGCGTCCGTCCCAGCGCGTTCTATTGAAGCCGGTCTGATTGCCGCAATCATTCAGCTCGCGCACCAAGCGGCCATTGAGGTCATAGATGCGGATTTCTATCTTCTCCGCAGGACACGAGAGCTGATAGGTAAACCACACGCCCGCCGCGCCGAAAGGATTAGGCGCGGGCAAGATATTTTCTATCTGAAACTCTCTGGTCGTGGAGAAGCGCAGGGTCGCCGCGGCTGTATTGCCCGCCAAATCCGCAAGAGACACGGTTAAGACATGTTGTCCGTCCGGCAAATATTTAATGTCTCCTAATCTCAACTCCAGCCGTCCCGCAAATAAGCTGGCGGCGGGCAAGGCATAACTCTCGCCGTCCAGCAGTAAGGACAGGCTCTGCCCATCAATCCCGGAGTCCGTTTCGAGAATCTCCACATTCAAAGTCGCCGCCGGGTCGAGGTAATCGCCGTCCTTGATATTGAGAAAACGTAGCCGGGGAGCGTCCCGGTCAAAAGCCCAGTATTCCTGTTGGCCCAGCAAGGCATAGTCGCCCCAAGCCTTGACCCGGAAAACAATCTCGCCGCTTTGGTAATTGACGGTCAGAATCTCGGCGGCACCATTGTCGATATATAAAGTGGACGGCATAATATTGCGCTCGGCCAGCAGTTCCGGCGCGAAAGAGAGCGTAACGCTCAACGGCTCAGTCGGCTGCCCCTGTCCGCTGGCACTAAATC
>BGZO01000102.1 GCA_003864475.1 Candidatus Termititenax persephonae
TCGGACAGCTTGCCAATGCTGTTGGCGCTGGCATCAAAAGCATGGGGGAAACGTTGCGGGGCTTCCTCCGTCAAAAATCCGCCAAGCGCTGAAAGACCGTCCGGCGCAGATTGCCGCCGCTAAGCAAAAAGGCCGGCGGGTAGTCGGCTGGCTCAATTATTTTGTGCCGGAGGAAATTTTGCTGGCTCTGGAGATTATCCCCATCCGCCTCGGCACTGGCGGGGATGAGCAGCTGGTCGATATCGGCGGTCGGTATATTTCCACGAAAAATTGTGTTTTTGTCCGCTCGGTAGTCGGCCTGCTGGGCGAGAAAAAAGATGCCTACACGCCGCTGATTGATTTGCTGGCGGCGGACGCGAGTTGTCTGCAGATTTTCCGTCTAGCCGAGGTGGTCAAGTACTACTTTAAATACGAGACGGCTGTCCTGGGCGTGCCGCGCAGTTTTACCGCGCCGGAAGGGCGGAACTATTTCCGGCAGGAGCTGCGTAGTTTTGTGGAGCAGTTGGAGAAATTTTCCGGGCAGAAGCTTACGGCGGACAAATTAAGTCCGGCCATTGATTTGCTCAACAAAATCCGCTCCGCCCTGCAGTACTTGTATGAGTATCAGGCGCGGGATTATGCCAACCTGACTTGGCGCGAAGTTTTTGAGATTGTCCACGCGGGCTTTTATCTCGACCGCGCGGGATATTTAAAACTATTGCAGGAATTAATCGCCGAGCTGAAAACTCTGCCGGACAATAAAGGCAAGATTCCCGGTTTACAACCCCGGGTGTTCTTGACTGGCAGCCAATTGTCGCCCGGCGACGTGAAGCTTATCAATATCGTGGAAGATTTGGGCGGCAAGATTATCGGCGACGATTTTTGGACGGGCTTGTCTTCCTATCTGGACATTGAGATTGCCGCGCCGACAGTGGACGCGGTGGCCGATGGTTATCTGGCGCGTGTGCCGCATGCGGCCCTGCCTTATCTCGACATCGGCACGGACAGCCGGATTAAGAAATTAAAAGAGTTACTGCAAAAGTTTCGGGCGCAGGCGGTAATCGACCATACGTTGCGCTACTGCGACCCTTACACTTTTAAGGCCGGCGAGACCAAAGATATTTTAAATAATGAGGGCTTTCCTTTCTTGGAGATACACACCGAGTACGCCTCGTCCGATATTGAGGCGATTCGCACCAGAGTGGAAGCTTTTTTGGAATTAGTCAGGACACGCAATGACGTAGCAGGAGGTATCTAAAATGGCAGTCAAAGAAAAAGTTTTTAAATATCCTGAAGAGATTAAGGCGGATTTTCTCCAAAGCGGAGGCCTAAAATTCAGCGACGGGACAGAGGTGTCCGCGGCAGAGATTTGGCGGTTTTTGACGGAGGAAGCCCCGCAACGTTTCCCCCATGCTTTTGATGCCAGCGCCAACAGCATTGGCAAGCTGTCCGATGATGTCTGGTTTTTTGCGGGTCTGAAACGCGCCTACCTGACCCTGACGATGAAAGACCGTTTGTTCAAGGCGCACGACAATGGCGTGCCAATCGTGATGATTCAAGGCGGGCAGACGCTCGACCCGTATTATGCGGCGGGCGGCATACCCTTGCGTCCCGGCTATGTGATGCAGTGGGCGCGTGATATACAGGAAGGCTTGAACCTGCGCCAGCTAGATTCGGCGGGTCTGGAGATTTTGGAAAAAGGGCGGCGCAAAATCAGCATCGAGGCCTGCAATCAAGTGGCGGCGCACGCGGCGGTCGCCAACAATATTGTTCCGGTGGATTTAATCGCGCCCTATCTCTGTCTGCGCTGTTCGGACATGTCTTTTTTGGTGGAGACGCACCGCTACAAGGAAGAGCAGCGGCCAAAATATCTGGTGGATTTTCCAATCAACCAAACTGGCAAGCCTTATACCGTGGATTATGTGGCGGAACAGTTGCGCGGCTTGGTTCAAGAAATCAGCAAGCTTTCCCGGAAAGAAGTTACGGACGAGACCTTGCGGCAGGAAATCAAACGCCAGAACAAGGCGCGTCGTTTGGCGCAGGAGATTATCGAATTGTGGTGGTCGGCGGAACAGCCGCCGCTCAATAGCACGGATTTTTTCAGCATCCCGTTTCTGGCCAATGATTTTGTCGGCGACCCGGAAGCCACCATACAGGTGCTGGCAGAAACCAAAAAAGAAGTGCTTTACCGCATCGAGCATAAGATTAAAGGCACGGGCGTGGCGGACAAGGCCAAGCGCGTCTTTGTCTGCGGCTCCTGTGTCGGGCCCAATTCGACGAGCGTGGAGCGTGCCGGGGCGGTGCTGGTGGGGCGCGATGATAATTTCAGTTGCAACAGCGTGCTGGTCAAGGAAGAGGGCGACCCCTACCGCAATCTGGCGGCGGCAATCTTGTCTTTCCCTTATGAACTGCCGACGGAGCAGCGCGCGGACTGGACTGTGGAGATGGTCAAAAAATCCCGCGCGGACGGCGTGCTTTTCATGTACAACTGGGGCTGTAATTATCAGACTTCGGT
>BGZO01000103.1 GCA_003864475.1 Candidatus Termititenax persephonae
GCCAAAACCTCGGCATAGGCAGAACACCCCGACTGCCCGCAGGCGCCGCAATTGTAGCCCGGCAGGATTTCCAGCAACCGCTGTGCCAAGGGATTCTCCGCGGCAGATAACCAGACCGCGGCGACCGCCAAGAGCAGACCCAGCCCGCCGCCCAAAAATGTCAAAGCCCAAAAAGCCGTCATGCCTTCTCCTAACCAATCCGTAGCCCGGAAAAACCTAAAAACGCTATCGACATCAAAGCCGCCGTAATAAAAGTAATCGGCACACCTTGAAAACTTCTCGGCACCGGAGATTTTGCCAAACGTTCGCGGATACCAGACATGGCCAGCAAGGCCAGCGAGAAACCCAGCCCCGCACCGAGACCGTGGACTAAGGACTGCGGTAAATCATAATTTTCTTGGACATTTAAAATCGCCACGCCGAGGACTATACAATTGGTCGTGATGAGCGGCAGATAAACACCGAGAGATTTTTGCAGCAGCGGCGAAAATTTACGCAGGAACATTTCCAGCACCTGCACCAGCGCGGCAATGACTAAAATGAAAAATACAGTCTGCAAGTAGGCAATCTGCCAAGGGATTAAAACATAGCGCTGAATCAGCCAAGTAACCAAGGACGACAACACCAGCACAAAAGTTACCGCCACACCCATGCCGACCGCCGACTCAATCTGACGGGAAACCCCGATGAACGGACAAATACCCAAAAAGCGCGTCAAAACAAAATTATTGACCAGCAAGGCGGAGATAAGAATGGCAAACAAAGACATTAGAAAAATTCTAAAAGGAAAAGACGGCAAAAGCAAGGGGATATTATCAGGGGGTCAGCAACATGCTGCATAACCTGTCATCTTGTCGAAAAACCGCGGAACCGCCTGGTTAATTCCTGTCCCCGTTCCTTAGATTCAAAAAAGCCAGCGCCGTTGCCGTCAAAACAAGCATAATCGTCAAGACTATCTTGATGCTGCCCGGTTGCCGCTCGACTGCGTACCCCGGCTCCCTGATTGCCAAAGCAACAGCGTGAATATCCAAGTCCCCGCCATGTTCGGCGCAGGCACGGTGGAAGTGGCCGAGAATTTCCACGCTATCCCCCCGTTGCCGATAGTTGCCGAGCATCCTGATTTTTGCCGCGGCCTCTCTGTCTGCAAAAATTCCAATCGCGTTTTCACCGTCATGCACGTTGAGCCAGACCTTGCCGCCGCGCGGCAAAATATCGCCAATCACTTCGCCGCAATAACGCACCGTCTTGCCGTCAAATTGCCGGGCGTTGTCCACTAATTCTGCGAAAGTCAATTTCGGCGGCAGTTCTGCCAGAGCAAAAACGCCGCATAACAACAACATAATTATAAGCTTGGGCATAGTTATTTTCCTTTTAAACACGCCCAGCCATAGGCCAGTAATCCCAGCACGGCAGTAAACTCCAAACGCCCGCCCCAAATCTCCGCTAAATAAACCAGCTTTAGCCCCGTCGGCAGACCTGGGCGGATAATCCCGCAGGATAAGCCGGTATTGGTCGCCGCCGAAACAGACTCAAACAAGGCTGGCATAAAGGGATAGCCATAACAGACCGCCACCAATGTTCCGAAAAAAAACACTGCCAAGTACAGCAGTGTAACCATCGCCACGCCACGCACCATCTTGTCGTCCAAAAAATAGTCACGCACATGGTGATAACGTTCCGCGACCACGGCAATCTGCGGCAGAAGCAACCGCTTAATCTCCTGCCCCAGAGCCTTGAACAAAATCCCGATGCGCAGGACCTTGATGCCGCCCGCCGTCGAGCAGGCGCTGCCGCCAATCGTCATGGCCGTCATCAAGGCGAGCAGGGAAATCTGCGGCCATTCACGAAAAAATTGCGCGGCATAAATTGTCATAAAACCCGCCGTCGAATGCCCCGAGATTAAGAGAAAAATCCCCTTGCGCAGTCCGGTCAGTAAATTAGGATAAACAGAGAAAGCCAGCAGCCCGGCCAGAACCAGCGAGAGCGTCAACAGCACAGACCAAAACAAGACGACCGTCTCGATATTGCGGCGCAACTCCCGGCGGTCGCCGGTATAGAACGCATAATGCAGACGGAAATTTAAGATACCGAGTATGCTGATAACCAACAAGGCCAGTTCCAAACGCCAGCTGTGATAATACAAAATGCTCTGTGTCTGCGGTGTCAAACCGCCAGTGCTATAACCGGACATAAACAACCAAAGTCCGTGCCAGAAAGACTGCGGCCAAGACAGGCCGTCCAGCCGCAGGAGCAAAGTCAGCGCCAGCGTCCCGACCGCCAGAAAACACAGGCTGATTTGTAAAATCAAGCGCGCGGTGCTGATGACATTCGGCACAATCCGCTCGTCGCGCGCCTCCCCGGCATAGAGTTTGAAGCCGCCCGCGCCGCTGCGCACCAAGAAACTAAGCGCCATGACCACAATGCCCTGCCCACCGAGAAACATCAGCAAATGCCGCCAAG
>BGZO01000104.1 GCA_003864475.1 Candidatus Termititenax persephonae
TCTTGTCTGGGAAGCTAGACTTAACACAAGCCGAGTCTGTCGCGGACATGCTCAGCGCTGGCGGCAATCTTTCGTTAAACCTTGCTTTACAACATTTAGCCGGCGCTGTCGTATGTTGTGAAAAACGAGATGGGAATGTCTTGATATTTGGCGCCAGAGGTTGGAGAAATTTCCCCGAAGAAAGCATCACCAAAGAAAGTAATATACTTCAAATACGCATAACTTTTCGCGGATTCTATTTGATGTGCGCTTGGCTGATATTGATTATTCTTTTGCAAAAACAACAAGTAGTCATCATAAGTAACTCCGTTACCGTCGAGATCGGCTGCCTGGTGCTGCTGGTAAAATTTAGCCTCGGATGGATTTTGGGCGTTTTTGTTGATGATAAAGTCCCCGCAAGAAACAGCGTAAAACTGCTGGGCTGAAGTAATGCTACTCATATTGCCCTCCTAGTGTATCTTATACTAGGATATCGTAATTATTTCTATTTCGTCCCAAACTTTTGGCATGATATAATTTGGGGGAGATGAATCCTTTTTACGAAAAACTTTTTGCCCTGCAGACCGCCTACAACGCGCACACGAATATCACGCGCATCTCCTCGCGGGAGGATTTTTATGTGAAGCATATTGAGGACTCGCTGGCGCTGCTGCCGTTTCTGGAAACGGATTCGGGAGCCGGGGCGGGCGCAAAATTTTGTCTCTTCGACCTCGGCACCGGGGCGGGCTATCCGGGACTCCCGCTGGCGATAGAGCGGCCGGGCTTGCGCGTTACGCTCAACGACGCGACCTTGAAAAAAATAAAGTATGTGCAGTCGGTTCTCGATGCTCTGCCTCTGCCCAACACGGAGGCGGTCTGGGCGCGGGCGGAAAAGTTAGGCCAGCAGAGGGAGTATCGAGGCCGCTATGATTTTGTTGCGGCGCGGGCTGTCGCGGAAATCAAAGAGTTGCTACAATTGTCCGCGCCGTTTTTGCGGCTAGGGGGCAGGGTACTGCTGATGAAAGCCAAAAACGTGGACGCGGAAATTTCCGCCGCCAAGCGCACCGCGGCGAGGAACGAGTTGTCCCTGCTGGACGTAGTGAAATATAAGCTGGCAAACATGGACCGGGCGATAGTTGTTTACACAAAACAATGAGTCCCTGTCCCCGCGGGACGGTTCCCGTATTCAAGGGAAGAAAAAACGTTTTCCAATTTTGGCATAAGGAAGCGGCATGGATACCGGAATAAAAGAACAGAACAAAATGGGGACACAGCCGATGAATCGGCTGCTGCTGGGCATGGCTTTGCCGATGATGTTCGCGATGCTCGTGCAGTCGCTATACAATATCGTCGACCGCGTTTTCGTGGCGCGGCTGGGCGAGGAAGCCTTGGCCGCCGTGTCGCTGACTTTTCCGGCGCAGATGTTTATGCTGCAGGTCGCGGTCGGGATTGGCGTGGGCATCAACGCGCTCTTGTCCAAAAGCCTCGGCGAGCGGAATTTTGCTCGGGTGCATAAGTCGGCGCAGAACGGAATTTTTCTGGCGGCCTTGGCGGCAGTAGTTTTCATGGTTTTCGGCGGCTGGGGGACGGAAATTTATTTTCACTCGCAAAATGTTTCCCCCGCGCTCTTGCGCTACGGCCAGGATTATCTTTCCTTGGTCTGTCTTTTTTCGGCGACGCTGGTCGGGCAGGTGGTGCTGGAGAGACTGCTCATGTCCACGGGCAAGGCCTTTTATCAAATGATTTCACAGACCGTCGGCGCGTTCGTGAATATTGTCCTTGACCCGATTATGATTTTTGGCCTGCTGGGTTGTCCGGCCATGGGCGTGAAAGGTGCGGCGGTGGCGACGGTCATTGGCGAAAGTTCGGCCTGCGCCCTCGCGCTGTATTTCAATCTGACCAAAAACGGGGAGATAAATTTTTCTTTTCACAATTTCCGTCCCGACCTCGCGGTCATCCGCAAGATTTGCGCGGTGGGCGTGCCGTCGATTCTGATGGGGACATTGCTTTCACTGGCGATTTACGGGCAGAACCGCATTTTAATGGGCATGGCCGAGGCCTCGACGGCGGTGGCCGTGCTGGGCGCGTACTTCGGCTTGGAGAGTTTTATTTTCATGCCGGTTTTCGGTCTCAACAACGCGTTGATTCCGATAGTTGCCTATAATTTTGGCGCGAAAAATAAGCAACGCCTGCTGTCGGCCCTAAAGCTGGGCGGCGCTTACGCCCTCGGCATCATGTTTTTCGGCACGCTGTTGTTCCAGTTTTTTGCGGAAAAACTCCTGCTGATTTTTAATGCGACCGAACAGATGTTGCTGATTGGCGCGCCGGCTTTTCGGATTGTCAGCAGCGCTTATGTGTTTTTTGCCCTAGGGATTATTTTAAATTCAGTTTTTCAGGCGCTGGGACGCGGGCTGGAAAGTTTTTTGGCGACGGCGTTTCGCCTAGGTGTGCTGCTGC
>BGZO01000105.1 GCA_003864475.1 Candidatus Termititenax persephonae
CCCACGGAAAACTCATTTGGACAAATCTGGCAGGGCATCAAAACCACTGTCCAGCAAGCGGCAAAAAGCTTGAGCGATATTTTTACTGAAGTCAATGCTGGTCATAAGACACCGGAAAAAGCCAAAGGTGAGAGCGACCAAATCATTGCGGAAACCAAACAGGAAATAACGGAAACCGTTAAAAAAGTGGAAATCGCCGCCGCGTTTACGCCAGAGGAAATAACCAGACTGCAGGCGGAGGCCAAGCGCATCGATGATTTTCAGAAAATAACCGACATTTGGCATGAAGCCATCCGGCAAGCGGATAAGACCCGCGCCGCCCCTTACAGCAAAGATAGTTTTGCCCAAGCACGCGATGCGCTGGAGGCCGCCGCCGGACAGATTAACGAGATTGTTAATGCCCCCGCAGAAGCTGATCCAAGCGGCACGGAAGCCAAATACGCGGACGATGACCATATTCGCACTACGGCCAACGTGCTGACGGACGGTCTGCACAAACACCGCCAAGAACTTCAGGACGAAATCAACCAGCAGACCAAACAAGAAGAAGAACAACGCGCCGAGGAAGCGCGCCGCGCCGCCGCCAATGAAGCGGAGAAAATAGCCGCGCAGAAATATCAAACCCTGCTGGCTGCTTTTAATGGTCGTCTACTAGGGGACAGTTATGGATTCCGATTGAGGAACTATGAGTCTTATGGTCAAGAAGGAAGTAGGTACTCACCGCAAGAATATCTAGCCATCATCAAGGATCTTGAAGCTCATTACCGCAAGATAGGCTTACGCACTTCGGAGCAGAAAATCGCTGAACTGATTAGTATTGAAGACGACATTAGAATATTTTGCGAACTAGCGAAATTGACTGATGAGGCTCGTTATACTCGTTAATACTTTAAGAAGGAGATTAAATAATGTTGACAAAAAAAGTTGCCGAATCTAAGCAAAAAAAACAGCGTGGACTGTTTTTTGGTCTGGGGACCCTGACTGGCCTAATCATCGGCGGAGGCGGTGGAGCCTTGCTGGGGCGCGGCTGTGCGGTCGGTGTTTTGCCCGGCCCAACCGACTCCGAGGAAGAAGAAAAACAATCACCGAAAGAATTAACTGCCTCTGCGCCCGTTGTCCCGGCGGCTCCCCCTGCTGACACATCAGTGGGAACGGAACAAGCCAAAGACCTGACCGTACCAACACGTCCCGTCGCCCCGGTGGCTCTCCCTGCTGACGCATCAGCGGGAACGGAGCAAGATACAGACCTGACCGCGCCAACACGTCCTGCCGCCCCGGCGGCTCTCCCTGCTGACACATCAGCGGGAACGAAGCAAGCCCAAGACCTGATTGTGCCACCACGTCCCGTCGCCCCAGCGGCTGTCCCGGCAACACCAGTCCGCCCGGCGGAGACTAGCGAGACTGTCCGCGCGAGATTTCAAAGTAGAATAGATAGGGAAAAATACAATCTCCAATTGTCTAATATTGCCAAATACAATCCTGGATTGGTTTCAGAAGTTAAAAGATATCAACAGATTATCAATAATCTAGATAAATATTTTACCGAACAGGGATTAACCAGCGAGCAGGAAAAAATCAGCAAATTGCAGGAATTAGACCGAGAAATCCGTGCTTTTCTAAATTTACCGCAGAGAGCCTTGTAGTCTTGGAGAGAAAAAATGAGCGACCTTAGTATAAATAGATTGGACAAGTCTTATATCATAAGGACAGATAAGGCCGCCGCGCCCAGCGACAGTTCCACCGTCTTCATGCTTAATGCCCTAAAATTAGCCGGAGAGGCTTTCCGCATTCCCAGAAAAGATGTTGGTTTTACTTTTACTGCCAGCGAAATTACAGATATCAAACAAAGAATTACCGCCTTGTCCTCAATGATTTATCAGCTACTGCCGAAAAGCACATATAAAAAAGAAAACGGAGTCTCTGCCGCAGATAATGAGCAGCTGTTGGCTAAATATCTCGACGCGACTACTTGGTACGATGAGTATGAGTATATATTCTTTTTGATAGACAATGAGCGTGTCCCCGTCAGCGAACGAAGGAATCTGCCACCCCTAGATATTCCGACCTACCGTTTAATTTATGCTTATGGCCACTTGAATATGTTGATTCAAAGTACAGATAATGCGGTTCTGTATAATTCAGCGCGCGCCGCCGCCTACAAAACAGATACCGTTACGGCCGCTGACATGCGCGAGTATAATTATGAGTCTCTGCTGGATACGGCAAACAGCTTAATCCAACAAGATAATACGAATCTAACACAGGTCGAGGAATTATTGCTCTTTGCCATCCGCGGCGAGTCTTATAAGGTTGGAGCAGAGCGAGCCAAGAATATTTTTGGTTTACAAAGTTATGGGTCGCAATACATGGACGGGTATACCGGCGTGGCCGATGACCGCCGGGCCTATGATTTGCTTGAACAGTTGATAGAGCT
>BGZO01000106.1 GCA_003864475.1 Candidatus Termititenax persephonae
AGAGCCAGGTATCTCGATTTTTTAAGCGGATTGTCCTATTATTTTGACGCGACATTGACGACAAAATAACTGTCCTGACCATGGCGCACCCCGGGGTTGGCAGGTCAAGCATATTTGCCCCGCGTATTTAATGGGTGTATCATGGACGCAGGAGTTAGCTTTATGGGCTTGAAGGAACCGCTTAACGGTCTGTTGCATCTGTTCGGCGCGGTGCTGGCTATACCGGCGACCATTCTCTTGATTGTCAAAAGCGGCGGCCATGCCTTGAATATCGTGGCTTTTTCGCTTTATGGTTTTACCTTATTCATGCTCTATTTCTGGAGTACGATGTATCATTGGTTGCCGCAAAACGCGGGCGGTAAGAATCAAGTTTTTCGCAAATTTGACCATCTCTCGATTTACGCGCTGATTGCCGGGACGTATACGCCGTTTTGCCTGATTACGCTGGACGGAGCGTGGGGCTGGGGCTTGTTCGGGGCGGTCTGGGGCTTGGCGGTGGCGGGTATCGCCCTGCAGTCCGTGTTCATCAATCTGCCGCGCTGGCTGACCACCACGGTCTATGTGCTGATGGGCTGGCTGATTGTCGTCGCGATAAAGCCGCTCCTGGTCAGCCTCGATGCTAGGGCCTTGCCGTTCTTGATTGGCGGCGGTGTGGTTTACTCGGTCGGCGGCGTGGTCTACACGCTCAAGAAACCTAATCTAGGCAAATATTTTGGCTTTCATGAACTGTGGCATATTATGGTTTTGGCCGGGTCGGTACTGCACTTCTTGGCGATGCTACTGTATGTCTAAAGTTAAGGTCTCAATTTGGCTTACTTTTAGACGGTTGGCCCAGGCTTAGCCAGAATTTTTTATTTTTTGCTTGGGAATCGTTGTGGCAGTAATGGTTCAGGTATTCCCTTGGGGTGAGAATCCGCTTTTCTTTAGGGAAATGCCGGATATTGCCAGTAACCAAATAATCGGCCTGTCCTATCCTATACGTTTCATAAAATTTTCTGTCCGTCTCGTCAATCAAGTTTAGGCTTAGCGGTTCGGCCAAGATAAACTCCCCGGCCTGGCTTACATAGCCGATGAAATCATGGACAGCGGTGCGCGGAAAATTGAATTCAGGACGCTGGAGCACCGCGCTGTATTCGCTCAAAATGCGATTGTCGTACAACAAAATTATTTGGCCATTCAGGACTAGGCACAAAATTTGGGACGGAACTCCGTTGGGGTTAATTAAAGCCGACACGACCACATTAGTGTCCAGAACAATTCTCATTGTTGGCGCGTTAGGCTGATGATACGATTAATTTCTTTCAAGGACATTTTGTCTCGGCCTGCTCGGCTGGACAATTGTTGCAGAGTTTTTATCGCGTCCAATACCTTGGCACGGCGGACTGTGGCCACGGTATTTTCTAGGGTGGCATCACTTAGCGGGGTCAAGAGGGCGATAGGCTTGCCATTATTGGTAACAATCATTTCTTCTTCTGTCGGCAGGGTCTGCCAAATCCGTGCCGAAGCCGTGCGAAAATCTCGGACAGTTATGAATTTCATCCTAAACTCCTTGCATATCTATGATACATTATTGTCGCACAATTGTCTACAAGATTTTAACTGCATCTCCTTAATTAAAACTGTCTAAAAAACAAACGATTTAGAAAAATTATAGTTTATATCTGACCCCAAATTTAGGACGGTCAAAACCATTCCCGCGCCTTGCGGACAGTTTCGTCCTGCGGGGCCTTGAGCAATTCGCACTCCGGGATGGAGCGGATGAATATCTTGCCGTAACTTTTTGTCCAGACCCGTTCGTCGATGATTGCCACGATGCCGCGGTCTTGGCGGCAACGGATGAGCCGCCCCACGCCCTGCTTGAAACGGATGACCGCTTGCGGCAGGGAATAATCATAAAAAGGCTTGCCGCCAGCGGTTTCCACCGCCTCGCTGCGCGCTTGGGCGACCGGCTCGGTCGGCACGGCAAAAGGCAGTTTGAAGATTGCTACCAGCGACAAGGCCTCGCCTTGAATATCCACGCCCTCCCAAAAAGAACTTGTGCCGAAAAGAACCGTCCGCTTGCCGCCGCGCAGCCGCCCGAGGAGCGCCCGCCGCGAGCCGTGCATTTTCTGGCAATAGGTCTGCAGGCCGCTCTCGTCGGCGAGCGGGCGGAAATAACGGTAGGTCATCTCCATCGATTTGTAGCTGGTAAAAAGCGCCAGCATCCGTCCCTCGGTAATCTCCGCGAGCCGTGCCAGATACTCGGCGGCTTTGAGATGGTGTTCTTTTTCGTTGGCCGAGCTGAGGTCGTCGGGCAGAAGGCAGAGCATTTTTTCACGGTAGTCGTAGGGTGAGCCGAGGAGCTGGGTGCGCAGCCGCTCAGGGCT
>BGZO01000107.1 GCA_003864475.1 Candidatus Termititenax persephonae
ATCCTTTAGTTCCCGCATCGCCGCATCCGTCAGCCCGTTGACCGTAGCTCTCGCCTGTTCTAGCAAAGCGGGATCTTCTATTGAAGTTGTTACTGTACTGCCGTCCGCCGCGGGCGTGATGTTGACCTTGATTTTCCTGCCCGTAAGCAACGTTATGGTATGCTCACCCGTCTTCCCAGCGATTTGACTGTCAAGTTCACTTTCCTCTGCCTCCGTGAGGGGTGGGTCTATTGTGGTGGGGGTGTTTGTCTCTTCAGACATCGCAACTGTAACCTTAAGAGCCGTGCCGTCTTCTCTAAAAATTGTTATTGTTGTGCCAGCAGCTAGATTCAAGTTGTTAAGCATTGCAAGCTCTGCGGGCGTAAGTGTAGTCGGCTGTGTTTCGTAAGCAGCGGCAGTCGTAACAGTAATCACATCACCTGAACTCAATGTTACTGTATCCCCGATGTTTGCGTTGAGAATAAGTAATTTGTCAGCGTCATTAAGGGTTGCAAAATCTATCGTTCTTTCGGGAACACCAGCTTGCGCGACAGTAATTGTTTTACCAGAAGGCAATGTTAAGTTCGTCCCGGTCTGTGCATCAGCAAGAGGATGTTCCGCAACTACCGCCAAGTCAGTTTCATTAAGGAATTCAGTAAGATCCTTACCTTCTACCGACCCCCCGGGCAGGCGAGTATACGTTTCGCCATTATATTCTAAAGTATTGTTCTCTCCCCAAGTAAGTTCATTTAATGCGGTTATCAAACTTGGGTCTGTAACCGATCCACCATCAGCACTTTTTTTATAATATTTTTGGTTTTCTCCAAGTTTACTCCATTCAGATTCAGATATGCGTTTTATGGTTATATTTTTTAGGGCATTGGTTATTTCCGCCTCATTCAAAGGACGAGGGGGGTCGCCTATTTTCATGCCTTCCAGTTCTTGGATATAAACCTCTCTTGCTTCTCCCGTCTCGGAATAGACTATCCTCGTTCTATAAGCGGTGCGTTCTTTTTCCTCCACTTGTTGTCCCGCCTGCGCGTAAACTTCAAGATTCAGTTCATAGTTGCCATCTTCTTTCCAATGTCCTATGAGTGATAATTTAGTTTCCCAATCTGTAACCTGACGATTTTCGGACAAATCAAAAACACTAATTTTTCCAGCAAAATCTATTTTTACCGTCAGTCCCGCTTCCGGTATTGGAAGTGTAAGAGCCCATTGTGTGTCTGCTAACCCAGCATTATTTATGTTTGCTCCACTTTTTAATTCCCATGCTCTTTTTGCCTTTTCTGTCTCTTCAGCCAAAGGCACCTCTGGCGGCTGGGGTATAGACAGCGTGGCTAGCCTATCCGACGGCGGGGTCGGACTTAGAGGTGGCAGACCAAAGGGAATCTCATCCGCCGCACGGGCAGACAACGCCGCGGGAACTCCGGGGTCATTAAGCTTCAAAGGAACATTTTCTTGGTCATTGGCTCTTTGTCCGGGAATATCGGCGGGAGTCGTACGCGCCGTGGTAATACTTGCCGTTACTTGTTCGGCTCCTTTTACTCCCCAGCCCAGAGGCAGTGTCCGCTTGTTGTCAATCGTTGAGTTTAAATCATCTTTGCCTTGCTCATATATTAGTAAGGAATTGTTGTTTTCAGTAAAGGCCCTAAACGCCGCCACCGCAGCTTGATTTCCACTATAGGCTAAACGCACTGTTATACCATGGCCAGACCCAAAAGTAGCCGCCGCCCTAGCCTCGGCCAGGTCAAGCGAAAACGTTTGGTCTGTATATAAGCCAGGGAAAAAATCTTCCAAATAGGCGTTTATATTACCGTCTTGTACGCCTACTTTTTCTATAACCAGAGCCAGCAGTTGATTCATTGGTAGTTTTTTCTCGTCTTCAGTAAGGGGGGTAATCTTGAAACATTTTGCATAGGCAATTATGCCCGCCCTAGACGCAAAAACACCGTCTTTAGTTTTGAGGGCATCCTTCTCGATTTGAAAGAGTTCAGCACTATTATTAGTACTATTACTGCTAAGAGCATCCGACAGCCAACGAACTTTATCTGGGATATTGGATTGAATATTGGCTGGGACTAGTGCTACGAAATTGTCTGGTTTTATCTCCGCAGTCAGAGTTCGAGTTACTTCTTTCCCTATTTTAAACGTGGCTTCATTTGAGTCAAATTGTATGTTTTTGATATTTTCAATAATCTCTCTCTGCTGTCTGTCCAGTTCGCTGTCTTCCCGCTCGTCTTCAACAGACCGGGCAAAGTGATACTGGCCATTTCCAGTAACCAAACTAACTTCAGTGAGGTCTGCGGCGGTAATAGCAGACAAATCTTTTTGCCAGCCCAATTCCCTCAATATCTCATTGGCGGCGGCAGGCGATGGCGAT
>BGZO01000108.1 GCA_003864475.1 Candidatus Termititenax persephonae
GGTGGACGGGCGCGGCGGCGGTAAGCCTGACTCGGCACAGGCGGGCGGCAAAAATCCTGCGGGTCTTGCGGCGGCCCTGCAAGCGGCGCGGGATTTGGTCAGCAACGCTTGATGCTTCCGCGCTTCTTAGCCATTGATTATGGGACGAAACGCTTGGGACTGGCAGTCAATGATTTGCTGGGCTTAACCGCACAGCCGTTGCCATATCTCGCCAATGATTCCGCCAAACTAAAAGCTTTGCGGAAAATCATTCAAGAAAAAGAGATAAAAAAGATTATACTCGGACTGCCTGTCGCCCTCTCCGGCCAAGAAGAAATCGCCGCGCGGAAAGCACGGGATTTTGCAGAAGAATTGCGTGTCCTGAATCTGCCGCTGGAATTTTACGATGAGCGTTTGACCACCGCCGCGGCGCATAAAATGATGGTACAATGCCGTCTGCCGGGGCGTAACCGCCGCGAGAAAGTTGACTCATTGGCGGCCTGTATCCTGCTGGAAGATTATTTGAGGAGCCAAGGTGCGTGATAATTATCGAAAATACCTGTGCCCAGCCGTCGTCGGACTAAAGAAATACCGCCGCGTTGGGCGGCGAGTTTATGGGCGATATGTTTTGCCCCTAGCCTTGCTGCTGATGCTCTGGTCGGCGATTTTTTTGGGCGTGGCGGACAGTTTTTCCCGTGCGGAGTTTAAGGTGGCGATTCCGCGCCATGCCGCAACGCAGGATGTACTGACCGCCCTGCAGGTCAACAAGATTGTCCGCAATCCTTGGAGTTTAAAGCTGGCGGTCAGGCTGGGTGGTTATGACAAGAAAATCCATGCGGGTGAATATCTCCTCTCGCCGAGTATGTCGCTCAAACGGATTTTTGAGACACTGAGCGAGCAACGCGGCTTAAGCCTCACTTCTTCCAAGCAGGTGGTTATCCCGGAAGGCTACTCTCTGCAGGAGATAGTCGAAGTCATGGACAGGGCGGGCGTGGTCAGCCAGAAAACTTTTGCCGATTACTTTGCCCGGTACGACCCGCAAGTCTGGCGTGAACGGTATTCCTTTCTTCAGGACAATAAATTGACGGGCGAGTTTTTTTTCGAGGGGTATCTCTATCCTGACACTTATATTTTTGCCGAGGACACCACGCCCGAGGCGGCCTTGGATTTTATGCTGGGGCGTTTCGAGAAAAAGATTTATCCGCGCCTGCGGGAAGCGGTCGGCGCTTATAATCTCCATGAACTGCTGACGCTGGCCTCGATTGTGGAGAAAGAGGCAGTGTTCAAGGCAGAAATGCCTTTGATTGCGGGAGTTTATTACAACCGCCTGCGCATCCGTATGCATCTGGGTTCCTGCCCGACAATAAAATATGCGCTGGGTAATCCGCGCAAAAAAGAGGTGTTATACCGGGATTTGGAAATAAAATCGCCGTACAATACTTACAAAAATTATGACCTGCCGCCCAGCCCGATTTGCTCGCCCGGCTTGAACGCTATCGACGCGGTAGTCGATACGCCCAAGACGACTTACTTGTATTTTTTTGCCAAAGGCGACGGCACCTCGGTGTTCTCCAACACTTATGAGGAGCATCTGCGCAAGCAGGGCGCGAATCCGTCGTTTTTGTATAATAGTAATTGACAACTATGCCGCCTGTGTGTTAAAAGCTAGACGGATCGATATTATTGTTGTGGTATTATAATTTTAGTTTACTTTATAGAAGTTATGACATTATAGAAATTGTACGGCGTACAAATATTAAAAAGAATCAGTAATATCGCTCACGTAGTCATATTAGCCGAGTTGAAATTCTCGGTATTGTCGCACAAACCAATGTGCGTGGATTGAAATGTGGTTTTATATGTTTATGTTTTAGATTTGTAGAATTACTCTTTTGTGTGTAACGAAGAGCTTTGCGTTGGCTTCGTATGTAAAAGGGGTAATTCTATATGTATTGTTGCCTATAGGTTTCAGTAATGTACTTAGGATGGTTTGTTGCTATTAGGTATCCAAAAGCAGAGTTTTCTGTTATGATTTTTGGGTAACCGGAAAAATGTTTGATAATAAGGGGAAATTAAGATGTCCGCATATACTGTAGAAATGGAAATTTCTGGTAATACGGCAATGTGGACACGCCCCGATACAGGAGATTGTCCAGTTAGTTATCCTGCCCCTACTTATTCGGCGGTGAGAGCAATTTTTGAATCGGTGCTTTGGGGACCGGCAATTGTAGTTGTTCCGGTTAAAGTCGAAATTTGCGCACCGCTTCAATATCATTCATATTATACTAATTACGGCGGTCCATTGCGTGAAAATGAAGCGGTCAAGGGCGGTAA
>BGZO01000109.1 GCA_003864475.1 Candidatus Termititenax persephonae
ATTTTACGGATTTTGGGTTTGCCGTCTGAATCTAGCACAGGCGTGCCGTCTGGATTGAGTTCAGGTATGCCGAAAAAGGCCTCCGTAACATTGGCAAAGTGCAATACCCCGGTGCCATCATTATTTTTGTCAATGCTGGTTACTTTGGTGATACCGGCCATGATATTGGTGGTGCCAATATAACCAATTTCTTTCCCCCCATCAATCAATTGAGCGGCATCGCCTATGAATTCGATAGTGAGCGTGCCGTCGTCATTAAAAGTTATCTTGTACGTATCAGAATCACTGGTGTCAACTAGTTTGCCTTCATCTGTTATGTACCAGAAAACCCCGTCATACAGAAAACCCATTATCTTGCCACTTGTATCCAGAATCTGCGCGCCGGCAATTATATCCATCAGCTTGATTAACTGCCCATTAGCATTATGAATATATATGTCTTTGAATAACTCTCCGTTTAAATCCGTCAGCAGGGTGGCATAATTGATTAAATCGGGCGGGGCGGCGGCAAGGAAAGCGCCTTGCGCGTCCAGCCAAGCCTGTTTTAGTGTATTACACTGACCTTCGATAGCCAGTAAAGCCTCTTGGGCGGTTTGTAAAGCAGTTTGAGCGGCTTGCAAATCGCCTTGGGCATTCGTTAAAGCGGTTTGGGCGGCTGCTAAAGCATCCCGGGCGGCTAGTAAGGCTTCCTGAGCGGCTGCCAAAGCGGTTTGGGCATTCGCTAAAGCGTTTTGGGCGGCTGGCAAATTGCCTTGGGCAGAAGTTAGGGCGGCATTGGCGGCTATCAAAGCATCCCGGGCGGTTGCTAAATTATTTTGGGCATTATTAAAAACTTGCTTAGCAGCTTCCCAATCGATATTAGCGTTTTCTAAAATAGACTGGGCATTTTCTAATTCTGGCAAGGTAATAATGCCGTCGTTATAATCATCCTCCATAACAGCAACGTTGTTTTCTTCGTCTATAACTATTCCTTCTTTTTCTCCAACGTCTAGTTCTGTTTCTTCAACTCTTGCTTCCGCATCTTCGACTCTTCCCGTTGTTTCTTCAACTCTTGCTTCTACCTCGCCGACTCTTTCCGCTGTTTCTTCGACTCTTGCCGTTGCTGCTTCGGTGCTTTCTTCTAGGTCTGCAACTATTTGTTCTTTTTCTGCAACAATTTCTTCTTTTTCTGCAACATCTTGTTCTTTTTCTGCAACAATTTCTCCTTTTGCTTCGACATCTTGTCCTTTTGCTTCAACCTCTTCTAGGGCGGGTTCGAGTTGTGTTGTAACAGCATTATCGTAAGCGTCTTGCGCATTATTAGCCGCCTCGTTGAGGTTATTATAGTTGGCTGTGTCGTTCGCAAGACCTTCTGGATTTGTTATTATGTAAGGATTTCCTTGGTTATGTAAATCGGAAATTTCCACATTCTCATATTCTGTCGTGGCTTTCCCGCCGCTCTGCATGGTAACAGTTTCCCCGACGGACTTTTCAGTCTTGACAATCTTGGGGCTAGCGGTTGGCTGTACAGCGTCCCGGGTCTGGCGGGGGGAGGGTGTCCACTCTCGCAAAGAGGCCAGCAGTCTATAAACTGGATGGTTGGGGTCTAGGGTCTTAGGCAACCAACGATTTTGCTCGTCCCGGGTATTATAAGCGGCGGTTAGGATGTCTTGAAATTTTCGGAGTTCTGCCGTAGTGGCACGGTTTTGCGGCTGGCTGAGTAATTGCAACGCCTGCTCGGCGAAGATTGCCGGCAGCGTGTCCAAGTACTCATGCGACTGCGTGCGAAAGGCGGGGCTTTGAGCCATATCCAGAAAATCCTGCAAAGTGGTGGCCTTAGCGATAATCTCCTCTTGCCAAAAAGGCACGGTGTTTTTCTCAAGCTGATAGTACAATTCCAGATATTTTTGATTGTTTTGGAGAATCGTCAATTTATCCGCGATTTTATCTTTCGCCTCCAAATCAGTGCGGATGCGCTTAATCCTGGACCCCGCTTCTTGTAGTCGAACTGCGACGCCGCCTTCACTGCCCAAGTAGGAAGCAAAATCCTGCTCGAACTTTTTACGGAGATTATCGATAGTTTTTTCCCAGGCGGCTTTTTCTTCGTTGTCGTTGAATGGCCCGAATCGGGACTCGATGTAGGACAGGTTGAGGTATTTGGCAATGCCGTCGGGGTGGTCTAAATCCAGCCAAGCCGCCGCGTTCTGATAGTGAATATAGGCTCCCAGCATATCGTTATGTTCTTCCG
>BGZO01000110.1 GCA_003864475.1 Candidatus Termititenax persephonae
AAATCAGTATGATGCAGGCGCAAATGAAAAAAGTGGAGCGCATCAAGGCGCTCATCCGCAAGATGCAAAAAGCCAAGAACGACTCGCGCGGCAAGATTACCGCCAAAATGAGCGGCACGCCGGGCGCGCAAATCACAGGCGCGGCGGAGATGGTGGCAGGCGCGGAGAGCGGAGCCGCCGAGGCTCTGATGAATGAATTGATGAATGTCGCCTCCAGCAATGAGGCCGTCGAGAAAAAGAACAACTCCGCCTGGACACAGATTGTCAGCAGCTCCACGGCCTTAGCCAGCGCGGGCATAAAGCTGGGAGAAAAAATCCATGACTTGAAAAAATTGAAAGAGCAGGACAATAAAAATAATAATAAGGATGCCACATTAGGCGACAAGGACAGCCATTTTTTTGCCAAAGGCGCTGACGGCAAAATCAAAGGCGGCAAAAAATTTGGCGAAAAAGTTGGAGCCTTGTTTAATTCCGCCATGGGCAAAAAGGAGACCGGAAAAGACAGCTCCGGCGACGGCACTACTATCCAAGGCGAAAGCGGCACAGGAGGAGAAAACAGCCCATCGAGCGGCGATGAGAATGACGCAAATAGGCTACTGCCGGGCGTACAAGACAAAGAGGATATCACTCTGCAAGGTCTGTCATCGCCAGGCGCAACTACCTCGGCCGACATCGCGGGCGGCGTCGCTGGCGCCGCGGGCACAACCGTACAATTCATGGGCGCGTTATTCGGTGGCGGCATGACAGAGGGTGGCCTCGGCGGGTATTTCAAAAACTTGGGCAGCTCTTTCGTCAAAATGCTGGGCGGGCTTCTCAAATCCGCTTTTCTGCTGGCCAAAGGCCTCGCCGGAGTTCTCAACGGCGATATGCTCAATTGGGGGTCATGGGCCAAGCCGCCAGATTCGCCGCAAGCGGGATCGGTTACGGAGACACCAGGCAAACCGTCAGAAGGAATCGAACTAGGCACTCCCACATCGACAACCACCACAGAGACAGGCGAGGTGGGTGTTGATGTTGAGCGGGAATCTACGAGCAAGTCCTTGACAACAAGCGGCACAGCTACTGTCGGACTCGGAACCAGAACCCAAGTCAAAGCCGAGATAATCTGGGAGGGTGATGTAACGCTCGGGACAGATGCTAACGGCGAGTTAGACACTAATGCGATGATGGAGCAGATTTTGAAGCAAGATCCCCGGTTCAAGGATAATGATGCCGCTCGTGAGGCTGAAAAAACAAGGCTACTTAATGAGGCTGGGAATGATCCAGCAAGCGCGTATGCCCAAGCGCTTGTAAATACTTGCAAGGCCAACGGTTATAATCCAAGAGAAATCCAACAAGTATTACAGGGTGTTTCTACAAGGGTCATCGCCAAAATCAACCTTACCAATAAAGATGGCACAAATCAGCTTGATGCAGGCATGGGTATTTTAAAAGGAAAAAATGGAAAGGAGCTAAAACCTGGAGATGAAGGTTATACAGAAGCCCTTTATGATAATTACGCAGAAACAGCTGGCAATCGGTCTAATCCTCTGCAAGCGGCCTTGGCCGAACAGTATGCACTGTTAGGTTTGGGTGAAGGAGAAACAAAAGAGAGAATAACAGAAGCATTTAAAAGCAATACCACCCTTGAATTTGTGGCGTTAAAAGGCTCTAAAGGTGGAGCCGGGGATGCGGGAAAACAAAAAGCATTGTATGCAGCAATGTCCACTAGATGGAAAGGGAAAGGTCTTGAAAACCAGAAAGTAACCACCACAGATGAAACTGATGGCAACGGACACGCCAAGATAAGTAATGGCGGCAAATACACAGCAGAGGTATCGCAACAAATAATGAGCGGTGAAGTATCTATAGAAACGGCAGGCCCACTTGCCGTTAAGGCTACATTAGAAATTGAAGGCGGCCAAGTTACTAAAATCAACGGCCTCGAGGTGAATATTGATGAAAACAGCGGCAATCCTTATGTTATAGTGGACGGAACGCGCATAGAAGTGGCCGCCTCAACAGAAGGCAATACTTTTAAGGTCAGCGCCAGTAAAACCGAGCAAATCAGCACGGGCGAACTTTACAAATTGCAAGTCGAGGGTCTGGGCGACGTGCAGTTCAAGCTGGATACCGCTGGCAATCTGGTCGGTGCAACCATTAATGGCCAAGACGTAACATTTGATTTGGATAATAACAAGGTAAAGGT
>BGZO01000111.1 GCA_003864475.1 Candidatus Termititenax persephonae
GTTTTTGGCTCCCCTTGGCAAGGGGAGCTGGCGCAAATGCGCCTGAGGGGTGATATTCCACGTCCCTCAGCCTCTGCCTCTCATCATAATTATATACTATCCTGTCCGCCAGCCCCGGGTACTGTATCCACTCCAGCTTCCCGTATGCGTCGTGTTTGTATTGCGTGGCCCGCCGCTGCCCGTGCTGCTCCCGCGTTACCTTCTCCACGTTCCCGTATCTGTCGTACTCGTATGTCGTCGTCCCCGTGTACTCTTTTACGCTCCTTAGGCGGCCTAGATTTTCCATGTCCGTATAATATTTATATTCTTCCGCCAGCGTCTCCGTCTTGCCGCGGTACAGCGTCTTGCTCGGCCTGTTCAGTGTGTCGTAGTCGTACTCTATACTCTGATTATCCGGCAGTGTCTTGCGCATCACGTTGTCCATGTTGTCGTATTCCAGCTTCGTTACGTCCGCGCCCTTGCGTATCTCTGTCAATCTGTTGACGCTGTCGTACTTATACTCTATGGCGCTTATGGTGTCCTTATCTTTATTCCTGCTGTCCGTGTGCGTGGTGAGCCTGTCCAGCTTCCCGTAAATATTATATTCGTACTCCGTGATTGCCCCATTCGGCTGTACGGTCCTTGTCAGGTTGCCGTACGCGTCGTAGTGGTACGTTATCTTTTGGTTTTTTGTGTCGTACACTTCTTTGTAGTTGAGCAGGTCGTTGTACCGCGTCTCCGTGTGCGTCCCGTCAAAATTTATCTGGATAATGGGCCTGTCCATGCTGTCATACCTCGTCTCCGTCGTCCGCCCAGCGTAGTCCGTCACTTTCGCCACCAGCTGCGGCGCCTTCTCGTGGTATTCATACCGCGTTATCTTGGTCTGCCCGCCGTCCTTGTACCGGAATTCTGTCCGCTTCTTCCGCCCCGCCTGGTCCAGTATCGTCTTCAACTCATGCCCGTACGCGTCCGTGCTTGTGTACTCCGCCCCGCCGTTCGGTATCAGTGTATAGCTGTTCTTTTCCTCTAAGTTCCGTTTCCTGTCCGTCTTTTTCGTCTGGAAGCCGTAACGGTCGTACTCGTAACGCATCTCGTTGCCGTGGCTGTCCTCCTCTCTCAGCAGCAGCCCCGTCCGTTTACCGAATGTTTTCTGCGTCCAGCCCCCGTCCGGCCTCTCTTCCCGCGCCGTGTAAATGGAGTTGCCGTCATAGTTATTTCGGTAGCGGGTCGTCATCCCGTTCGGCAGGGTCTTGCCCCCCCAGTTCCCCGTGCGGGTCGTAGGCATAGGCCGTCGCCATTGTCTGGACGTTGTTTTTCCCGTCCGTTACTAGGACTTCCTTGCGGACTAGGTTGCCCTTGTCATCGTACCGGAAATACACTTCATTGTGCCGTTCTGTGGATCCGGGCTTGCTCACGTACGAATGGGCTATCTGCTTCACCAGAAATTTCTCCAGCGCGTCCTTGGTCGTTATTTCCCCGTAACCGTTGCCCCCGGTCTGCCCGATGTTGTGCAGGTACTCGTTGACCATCTCCTTGTCGTCCGCCGCCGTGTCCGGGTCGCCGCGGTTGATGATTCGCCCGGGGTTGCCCTGCGTATCATATTCTTGATACTCCGTCACATACCGTTTCGTCCCCTTGACCGTTATCTCTTTTAATTTATTCCCCGCCTTGTAGTCCCACTCGTATTCCGTCAGCACCTGATCCGGCAAAAATTCCCGTAGCGGGTAGCCGTTCTTGTAATAGTGCGTCGTCTTGATGCCGCGCGGGTCTGTAATCGTCGTCTCCCCAAAACAGAACTGCCTCCCCTTGCCGATGTCGTAGGTATGCCCGTCAAGATGCTCGTATCTCCACAAGTATTCTTGGCTCTCCACCGTCAGCCTCTTCGTCCAGACCGTATAGTTGTTCAAGTTCTCGTCCCCCAAGTTTTGCCAATAATAGGTGTAGCTGGACACCGCGCCCAGCGGGCTTTTGACCGTCGCGATGATACCCGGCACGAAATCCTTGCCGATTTTATACGTGTATTCCGTCGCCTCGCCCCGCGGATTCACCGCTTTCGTTAATTGCTTATCCTTGTCGTACTCGTACCGCCAGACCAATCGCCCGCCGTCCTGCCCGGCGTAGGACAGTTCCGTTATCTGATTATCCTTGTTGTACCCTATGTCCACTTCGTTGCCCAGCGAGTTGCGTACTT
>BGZO01000112.1 GCA_003864475.1 Candidatus Termititenax persephonae
ACGGTCATGAACAGCCTCGTCTTGGCGCGGGTCAAGGCGACATAAAACAGGCGGCGGCTCTCGCGCAATTCCAGATTCTCCCGTAGCCTTTGGGCATGGGCGTAAGCCAGAGAGATTACTCGGTTGTTCTCCGCGTCGGAATAACTCAAGGCCAGCGGGATGCCCGCCGCCGCCAATTCCAGATTAAACAACAGGTTGTGCCGGGATTTTCCCTTGTTCCCGGTAATATCCGCTAGAAAGAGATTGTCAAACTCCAGGCCTTTCGCCCCATGAATCGTCATGATTTTGACGCTGGCCGCGTCGGAGAGGTCGGCCTCTTCCTCGCGAGCCTCTTTGAGGCGCAGTTTCTCGATATAGCTGATAAAGTAGGGCAGGCTCTGCCGCGCAAAACCGTTCGCGATTTCCAATAATTTTTGCAAATTGGCGGTCAACTTGACGGCCTCGGCGCGGTGAGTTAAGGCCAGGCGCAGGGCCAGAGTTTTCTCGAAGGCCAACTGTAGCAGACGCGCGACGGACAATTTGCCGATACAGCGATACAGTTCATCGTAAGTGTCTAAGAACCGTTGCAGCTTGGCTTCGTCAGCAGCGGTCAGCAAATGTGGGTTGCGGTTTCTTAGTAATTCAAAGAGTCGCGCCTGCCGGGCTGGTTTATTTCTGGTCAGCCACAAGAGCGCGTCATCGCTGAGATTGACTAGTTCGGAGCGCAAAACGGCGGCTAGCTGAAAATCATCATAAGGGTTGCTGAGAATGCTCAAAAAATTCAGGATGTCGACGACTTCCCGGCGGTTGTAGTAATTCCTGCCGCCGACGATGGCGTATTTAATCTCCGCGCCGCCCAGCGCCTCGGCAAAAGTCTGGACATGAGAAAAGGTCGGCAAAAGCACGGCACAGGTGTTGTCCTCGGAAAATTCTTTGGCGTTGCGCAGCTCCTGAATTTTTTGTGCGAGATGACGCGCTTCTTTGACGCGGGTCTGCCAAGAGTTTTCGTCCTCGGCGGTCTCGATAAAAGTTATCTCCGCCGCGCCGTCCAACTCTGGTCGCCCGGCGGCGAGGTCATCATTTTCCCGGCGGTAGCCGGAGTCTTCATCCACCGCCAACAATCTGCCGCAGAGCCTGTTGACCAGCGCGATAAGCGGCGGGGCGCTGCGGTAATTTGTTCTCAAGGACTGGCGCAAACCCAAGCCTTGCTCTTGCCGCTCCTGCGCCTCTTGGATTTTGGCTTGGAACAGGCTCACATCCGCATAACGGAAAAGATAAATAGACTGTTTCCAATCCCCGACGATGAATAAGTTTTCCGGCTTGGTCAGCAGGGCAATCAATGCGGTCTGCACCGGGTTGGTGTCCTGATATTCGTCGACGAACGCCGCCTGAAAGTAATTCTGATAATGTGCGGCAATCTCCGCACGGGTTTTTAATAAATTTAATGTTTGCAATTGCAAAGCCTCATAATCTAATTGCCCGCGCCTGCGCTTGGCTTCCGCGTAGCTGGCTTGAATTTCCGTCAACAGTTTCAGGATACCCGCGCTCAAATCCGCAAAAGTTTTTTCCTGGCCATCCGTATCCGCGGTAAAATAAACTTTATTCTCTGTGCAAATATTTTTTATCTTTTCCAGCGTGCCAAATGTCTCTGTTCTTTGAGTGATTTTAATCCCTCGCCCCAAGCCGTTGAGTGTTCTCTCCACTTCGGCTAAATTTTGTGCGGCAATCTGTCCCAAACTCCGCAGGGCTTGGCATTTTTTGCCGACCGCGCCGTCCGCCGCGCCCAAAGTGTCCGCCAATTTTTGGATTTGCGCCGCGACTTTTGCCAAATGGCTGGCATTATAACGCTGAATGTTTTGTAAAATTTTTTCCGGCGCGGTGTTCGCCAATTCCGCCAAGGATGCGCCCGAAGCCTGCAGGGCGGGTAGCCAAGCCAAGATATTTGCTGCCAGACCACTGCGCGAATAATAAGCCAGCAAGGCGGTAATCTCCGTGTCATCGCCGTCCAGCCGCGCGTCAATGGTTTCTTCAATGCTTTTTTCCAGTAAAATCTCCGCCGCAATCTCGCCCATAACCGCAAAATGCGGGGGTACTCCCGCCAAAAGCCAATTTTCACGCAGGATTCTGGCGCAAAGCGCGTGAAAGGTAGAGATGTAGGCGCTC
>BGZO01000113.1 GCA_003864475.1 Candidatus Termititenax persephonae
TTCGCTCATGACGCATATTTAAGCACATGAGTGGTAATTCTAAAAGTTAAAAATCGATTAGACTATGGACCGTTACCCCTAGTACCCGGGCAATATTGAGCAGGGTGAGCAGTGAAATTCTAGCTGTGCCTTTTTCGCGCCGAGCCGGACAAATTCTGGACAGATTGTAGTCGAATACAATTTTGCCCAATCGCGGTCGGGGAACTTTTTTAGTCGGGTTTTCTTTTTATTGTTAATGGCCATGCGTTATTATAAGCCTAAGCGGTTGGAAAATTACATTCTTTATTATATAGTTACTGGTCTTAGCGCGCGGATGGCGGAATTGGTATACGCGCAAGACTAAGGATCTTGTGCCGCAAGGCTTGGAGGTTCGAGTCCTCTTCCGCGCACTTAATGGTCGGAATATTAATCCTACAATATACCAGCTAGTCAGGGATAGCCAGAGCGGACAGCCGGTGGCTGTCCGCGGCGCGGACTCGAAAGCTCGGAGCGGGCTTGCATGGGCAAGCCCGTGAGAGCGCGTCTCCGCAGCGTGGGAGCGTGCCGCCGGGGCAGCACAATAGCGACCGCGACGTAGGAACGAGTCCTCTTCCGTAAGCTAAATGATTTTCGGAGCCGACAAAAAACTGTGAGCCAAAAGTACAGAGAAAAAAATTAGGACCCACAAGCGCGAAGCGCGTAGTGAGTCCTCTTCCGCGCACTTAATGGTCGGAATATTAATCCTACAATATACCAGCTAGTCAGGGATAGCCAGAGCGGACAGCCGGTGGCTGTCCGCGATAATGACACCAGCCAAAAAAATAATATAGCGACCCTGCTGGTTAGACTGTACCGTAAGCGACACAGGGGCTGGCTAATGTCGCTCGGCAAACCGTTTGACACAACCAAACCGTAACATAAACCTGATTTGAAATTACAACCTAACGCCTAAGCAATCAACCCGGTTAAAAACATGCCCTTTGATTTCTTATTTTTTGTTCTTGCCTTTAGGCAAAGCAAGTAATTTATCGTATTGAATTCTCGCACCCATAAGCGTTTCCAGTTGTTTCCTCGCTGTTTTATTCAATAACACTATGCGCTCTGCCTGCGGTAATCCCTGCTCTATCAAAATCGCATTGTAACTTTCCAAGTTGGCAAGCACCAATAACTGTTCAACGCTGGCATAATCGCGCATATTGCCTTTTTTATCCGGGTTTTTCGTCCGCCACTCGCCTGCCGTTTTCCCGAAAAGCGCAACGTTTAACATATCTGCCTCGTTCGCATAGACAAAAGATATTTGCTTTTGCGTAAGTTCTGGCACTATTAAGTTTTCCTTAATAGCGTCAGTATGGATGTGATAATTAACTTTTGCCAGTTCGCGCTTTGCCGTCCATTCAAGCGCTATCTGCTCATTCTCTTTAAGCCGTTGAAATTCTTTTATAATATATAACTCAAACTCAACCGAAATCCAACTCGCAAACTTAAAAGCTATATCTTTATGTGCAAAGGTTTCGGCGTATCTGCCCTGTTTAGCGGTCATTCCTGCGGCGTTTACACTTTCAATCCAACGCTTAGGCGTTAACACAAAAGCGTTGCGTCCCGATTCCTTGTCAATTACCTCGAATTCGAGGTAATTAAAATCAGCATTATATAAACGCTCCCAAAGTCCTAAAAATTCAACCGTACTGCGGTTGCGCATCCAGTTTTGTATAATCTCACTCGGGTAATCAGTATTTTTATATCGCGCTATGTCTGTAAGCGATATAAAATCCTTTCCGTTTATCTGCTGGTAGCGAACATCTATCCCTTTAACCGTCAACTTTTCGGCTGCCATTTTGCTGCCCTCCGTTACGAATAGATTATATAAGGGGGCAAATATTTAGACAAACATATTTGGTACTGAATAACTACCTATCCAGATTCGAGTCCTCTTCCGTACGCCAAATGATTTTCGGGACCGACAAAAACTGTGAGCCGAAAGCACAGGGAGAAAAATTAGGACCCACGAGCGCGAAGCGCGTAGTGAGTCCTCTTCCGCGCACTTAATGGTCGGAATATTAATCCTACAATATACCAGCTAGTCAGGGATAGCCAGAGCGGACAGCCGGTGGCTGTCCGCGGCGCGGACTCGAAAGCTCGGAGCGGGCTTGC
>BGZO01000114.1 GCA_003864475.1 Candidatus Termititenax persephonae
GATTGGCTTCCAGAGAGTTATGAATCATGCTGATTTGTTGATTGACTCGCGTATTGAAACCGACCAAGCCAGCGGCATCCAATAAATTATTTTGCAGCAGGGCTTCGCGCAGCTTGTCGTAGGCCAGACGCAGCTCACTTTCATGCGGATAGGGCGGGTCTTGGCGGGCAAATAAAGCGTCTAGGCTGTCCAACGCTGCCTGTACTTGGTCTCCCGCCTGCTGACCGCCCAAGGCCGCCGCTGTTCCGCTCAAGAAAGCCGAGACATGGTCGGGCAACTGGGCAATCGCGGCATCCAAAAGATTATCCTCTCTGGAGCGGTCAAATAATTTTTGTGCGGCACAGTACTGATTGCTGAAGCGCGCTATCATGGCGCTGATATCTGCCCTATTTTTGACATCAATATTTGCGCTGTCAATGCCTTGATTGTTTTTTCTGTTTTGTGCTGCCAGCATAGTCGGAGCGGTGCAGATAATATTTATCAGATTATTAAACCCATTTAACGTGGCTTGGATAACGTTAAGCTCCTTGTCTAGGTCTGCCCTCTGTTTTTCTAATTCTTGTCGGCGCACTGTTAATTCTTCGAGGCGTTCTTTATCCTCGGGCTTCTCGGGGTCAAGCTTAGCCAACTCCGCATCTATATCGAGGAGTTCTTTCTTAATATTGGCGATGTCCTGGGACAGGAAGACCACCTCGGCTTCCAGCGAGGCCTTGAGTATTTGATATTCCGGGGAATTTTTCATAGATTCCTCGCCGCTAAATCTGCCAATATCTTGCACTCTTTCAATTAGATTTTGCACAAGAGATTGGCTGTTTTTCGTGGCCTTGCCATAGGCAAGCACCGCATTGGCGCGGCCTAACATAAAATTGCTCTTAGCCTCTTCCCATTCGGCGACTGCTTTGCTGTCGTTCAGGATGCTGTTGCGCAGAGAATTATTGTCTCCTCTTTCTCCCAAGGTGGGCAGATATTTTTCATAATCCTCTTGGAGAGCGGCCCTGATTGCTACCGGGTCTGGACTGCCGGCGGCGGCGGGGGGTATGGCGGGGGGCATCCCCAAATCCTTACAGCAATCGGTATAAGCGCTAACCAGTTCATTCCATTCTGTGGCCACCTCATTCCATGCCGTAACTTTAGTATTCCATTGTTCAATCTGCTTCTGGGTCAACTCCGTGGCGGGCGGTTGAACTTTAGGTTTTTCTAGCGGAGGGGTAAGAGCAACGTATGGGGTAGTCAAAGGGGTCAATAATCTAGTATCATGGTCTTGCTCTTGAATAGTTTCAGTTTCCGTTTCCGTGCTTGGATTGCTTAGGGATAAGCCGTTCTCAATCATAAAGGCGCTCATCGTCATGGCCAGCGGTTGGCGCACCGCTTCAGCCACTTGTTTTCTCTGCTCGGCATGGTTATTGCTTCTATAGAATTCGATTTCTATTCCCGCAGAGAAAGACTCATAGAGAGTGTGGCGCGGCTTGAGAGGCTCTCCATACATAAATGAACTGCCAGTAATTTCTCGATGGTTTTTTTTGATATCGTCTATGCGAACATTTATGCTATGGCAGGTGGCGACAATCTGTTCCGCTTCATAGCGAGTCCGGGGACTATTGAAAATCTCGGCGGCATCAACAATGTCTTTAGCAACACGCCCCCGGTTGGCAATATCGCCAAAGGTCATCTGGCCGCTACAATTTTTGAGCAGGATATTCTCAATGAAAATAGAATTCGCGCCAAACAGTGAACTTACATTGATATCGGTGGTCCCGCCCAGAAAACCAAAATGTTTTTCTGCCCGCACCGGATTGCCGTCTTTGTCTTTTATCGAGACGGAACGCACGCCGTTATTGCCGAGCAAGAATTCCATAACCTCGTCAAGGTCTGATTTCTGTAAAATCTGGCAATCCAGTTCCACTTTGACGGTATTTTCTCCGCCGAGTATTTCGCTCAATGGCCTATGGGGGTCAACTATAATTTCTTGGCCTTGGGGATTAAAAACTCTAATAGTCATGCCGGGAATTTTGGCCTCGCCCTTGACCAAACCCTCAATATTTAACGAGCCGTCAGCCTGGCGCGGGGAAATCTGCTGCAGGGTATAGATGGATTCCTGATAATCAGCAAAATCTTTAAAGAA
>BGZO01000115.1 GCA_003864475.1 Candidatus Termititenax persephonae
CTCTGACTTGGCAGAGTCAAACTTCACCCTGCCAGTCTGGTTGACTGGCAGGACTTCCTCGAGCGCGTAGAAATACGCGCTCGGTCGCAAGCCCGCAGGGCAACGTTACGTTCTGACAAAATGATTATAGCAAACTTTCTGTAAAAACTTTACTGTTTGATGATAATAATTGTCGTGTCCTTATCTTTATCCTTATGTTTTTTCTTGGGTTTGATAATTTCCTTGACCTGACCATTTTGGTCGACATAACTTTTGAGCCAAATTTTTATCCGTACAGGCTCGCGGTCTAGGACGAAGCCTGGCAGGGTTAGCTTGGCAGTATTAAGCGCGGAGAAATCTGGCCGCTCAATCACGAACAAATTGTCCGCGTAGTCTTTTTCCAGCAACGGCTTGCCTTGTCGGTCGTACATCTGCACCAAAAATTCCATTTTCTGCGGCGCAAAATCTTTCTTCAATCTATTCAACCGCAGTTCCATGTCGTAAATGGCATAACCTAACCGCTCATACTCCTGGCTGGTCTCCCGGACATTGTAAAGTAAATCCAGCTGTTCTATGGACAAAGGAACGGAGGTGATTTTCCATTGGGCGACGTTCTCGACAGCGTTGCCCCAGAGCGGGACGAAGACGAAAGATTCCGCGCCAGAAATCCCTAGCAGCAACAATACGACCAGGCCTGCGGTCAAAATTTTACGCATAAAAAAACTCTGCACCCTCTGCGTGTTTTTAAACATACTTATCCCTCGCTCCCCCGGCAATTTCTAGGCAAAAATTTTCGTAAGTTTGCCGCTCTTGATGCGGCAATGCGGCCTTGAGTTGTTCCAAAAATTTATAGCCTGCAGTTTTCGTATTCTCTGGCGCAAAATCCTCCAAGTACTCGCGCAGGGTAATCAGCGCGTTCATACTGCATTTGCCCTTAATCGTGCCGGGCTTGGCTAGGCACATGAATTTCTCGCCCGTGCGTTCCATGCGGTAACAGGCCGCGCAAAAACTGGGTATATATCCCTTATCCACCAGCGAGGCGATAATCTCATCCAGACTGCGGTGGTCAGCCACGGTAAACTGTGGATTGTCCGCTTTTTCTTTATAGCCGCCCGGAGCGACACTGGACTCCGCGCTGATTTGGGAAATGCCAAGGTCGATTAACTCATCACGCATCCGTGCCGTCTCGCGCGTGGAAAGTATCATGCCAGTATACGGCACGGACAGGCGCAATACGGCGACGATTTTCTTGAAATCCAAATCGGAAACTTTGTGTGGAATATTCAGCGAATACTCCGCACCGACCGCTGGTTCAATGCGCGGCACGGAAATCGTATGCGGCCCGACTTTCCAAGTCTTTTCTAGCTGTTCGATATGTAGCAGCAAAGCCAGCGTGTCAAAGCGGTAGTCGAACAGACCGTACAGCACGCCCATGCCTACATCGTCGATACCTGCGGCAAAAGCATCGTCCAGGGCGGCTATCCGTTTGTCGGGGTCAGTTTTTGGTCCGCGGACATGCACATATTTATAAGTCTCTTCATGATATGTTTCTTGAAAAATTTGAAAAGTGCCGATGCCGGCTTTCTTTAATTTCTGAAAATCTGCGACCGATAGCGGGGCGCAGTTGATATTCACACGTTTGATTTTGTGTGCGCCAGTTTGTGCCGCATAAATGGCCTCAATGGAACTCGTGTAATAATCAACGAGCGAATCCGCGAATCTCGGCTGGGATTCACCAGCCACCAGCAGAATGCGCTTGTGGCCGCGCTGGAGCATAAATTCCACCTGCGTCTGGATTTCGTCCGCCGTCAGGGCTTTGCGCTCAATGAGTTTATTGTCCGCCTTGAACGCGCAGTAGCGGCAGGTGTTCTGGCAGATATTGCTGATATAGAGCGGCGCGAAAAGCACTACCCGCTTGCCGTAAATTTCATTTTTGACCCAGGCCGCCGCTTGAAAAATGTGCGCCAAGATTTCCGGCTCGTCCACGGTCAGCAAAGCCGCGGTTTCCGCCAAAGTCAGCCGTTGTAGTTTCCGCGATTTTTGTAAAATTTTTTCAATCTCAGCTGGCGTAGTTTTCTCCGCCTGCTCCAGAGTTTCCCAAATCAAGGCTTCATTAATATACCGCATAAGG
>BGZO01000116.1 GCA_003864475.1 Candidatus Termititenax persephonae
TTGATTCTCCATCTATTTATCGTAATTTTTCGCAATCTGTTGCAGTTTTGGCGGGAATTGCCTGCCATAATCCCAACTGCGGCAAGCCATGCGCATTGCCTGATATAAATATTTTATAGAACGGCCAATGGTTGGCTTTCCTTCTTGTTTTGCTGTACGGTGGTGTTCCCACCCCGCAACGGCAGATAAACCAAATAAATATCCGCAGATACTCTGGAGATAATCTCGATAACAATTGCTAGGCAATTCTAGAAAGTCTGAAACCGATAGCGTTACCGGGATTGACGTACGCGCCGTACATGTAGTGGATGGTGGGATCTTCGTAAAGATAAGGATGGATATCATACCTCCAGTACATAATAACACGATTATCGGAATCATGGGCATCCCCTACCCACTCGAAAAAGGTGCTGCCGTAGCTCAGCGTGTTTTTGGTACGGAACTCCATCCACTCTGCCGCCGTCAGCAGCCGATAAATTTTGTGCCTGCCCGGTGCATACATGTCCTGATAGGAGATGCAGTTTGCCTCAGTGGCGCTGGCTGTGTACCCATTGGCGGTCATGTCGGCTTTCACGCTATACGGCACGTCGGCGGCGGCATGCGTCTCCTCGATGCACTTCCTCACGGCATCGTACCAAGTGGTTCTCGTCGATGTCAGCGAGGTCGACACTCGGAGTCTCGGTTTCGATGCTTGGACGAAGTCCCACACTGCCTTGGCCGTCGGGTACTGGGAGTGAGTGGATGACACGCTGATAGATTGCACCCAAGTGATTTTGTTTTGCTTGTTGTTCAACGCGGTCTGTGTCGCCGCCAAAACGGGCTTGTCCAAGTCGCTCGTGTTATTCACATTGCCCAGGCCTACCTGCGCCTTGGTTACGCCGTGCGGGTTGTTAGCGGCAGACGTGTGTGCATAGACCAGCTTGGCAGAGGGATACTTCGTGTCGTCGCTCACGTTGCCAGTGAAGGCGCTTACCCTGCCAGACGCATCCTGCTTGAACGACAACGCGGTCTGCGTGGCGGTCGAGACGGGCTTATTCATGTCGCTCGTGTCGTTCGCGCTGCCTAGGCCTACCTGCGCCTTGGTTACGCCGTGCGGGTTGTCCACCCTGGACGTGTGCGCGTAGACTGCCTTGGATGACGGGTACTCCGTGGAACTGTTGGCGAGGGTGTCTTGCTTGTTCGCCACGTCCTCTTTCGTCCCCAGGGCCGTCCTCACACCCGAGGCCGTAATCGCCTTGCCGAAATTTATATTGTAAGGGTTTTCCTCGTATTTTGCTTGGTCGCCGTAATCACTCGCCATGACAGCATCCCCTCTCTTTTAAAGTTCACGCTGAACCAGTTCATACACCGCCCGAGCCGTCGGGTATTGAGAGTGAGTGGACGACGCGCTGATATAAGTTTCCCAAGTAATTGTGTCCTGCTTGCCGCCCAGCGCGGTCTGCGTGGCGGTCGAGACGGGCTTGTCTAAGTCGCTCGTGTTGTTCACGTTGCCCAGGCTCACTTGCGCCGCCGTTACACTGTGCGGGTTGTCCACCCTAGACGTGTGCGCGTAGACCAGCCTAGCAGAGGGATACTTCGTGTCGTCGCTCACGTTGCCAGTGAAGGTGCTTACCCTGTCGGACACATCCTGCTTGCCGTTCAGCGCGTTCTGCGTCGCCGTCGAGACGGGCTTATTTATGTCGCTCGTGTTGTCCGCGCTACCCAAGCCCACCTGCGCCTTGGTTACGCCGTGCGGGTTGTCCACCCTGGACGTGTGCGCGTAGACTGCCTTGGATGACGGGTAATATGTGGAGTTGTCAGTGATGGTGTCCTGCTTGTTCGCCACGTCCTCTTTCGTCCCTAGGGCTGTTCTCACGCCCGAGGCCGTAACCACCTTATCGGAACTTATATTGTAAGGACTCTCCTTATATTTTATCTGGTCGCCATAATCATTCGCCATAACCATCCCCCCAACTTAAATTTTTCAATAAGTTTAATAAGTTTAGCACCTATATTGTATAAAGTCAACTAGATTATAAACAATAATCAGGCAATGTTTAATCTCTAAAATAATTAAAAGGCGGTCAAGAAAT
>BGZO01000117.1 GCA_003864475.1 Candidatus Termititenax persephonae
GGATGACTAAGATTTTGCCAACGTTACCAATTACTTTCCAGCGTTTTTCGCCATAGCTGTGTTTTGCATCATAACTAATCCTAAAAAACTTATCCTTAAAAATGCACTGTGCATCCGCGAAATCAATGCCGTGTTTTTCGAGATTCTTTTTGTTCTTTTCTGCGTCCCATTCAAATTCAAACTCTGCAGGAAAGGATAGCATGTGTATATACAAATTGTCAATACAAAACATCTTTACTTTTCCTTGCCTAGTAAAAAAAACTCTGGCGCAAGGGTTGAAGCAAAATTTAGGCCAAGCGGTAAAAAATAACTGGCTAACGCGGCGGCTGATTAGGGAAACAGCAGGGAAACGTCATGGCGAAACCCGGCCTCTATGGGCAAGGAATATTTGCTAATTGAATACGCGGAAAAATTCTGCCGGCCTCATTCCTAAGCCGTCGATAATCTTTAACAAGGTGTCTAATACCGGGGCGCGCATTCCTTTTTCAATCCGCATTAAAACCGCAGAGTCGAGGCAAGATTCGTAGGATAGGCGATGCAGGCTCCATGCTTTTTTCTGCCTCAATTCCTTGATGCGTCGGCCAATGTCCGAAGAGTCATATTTCAACCCAAGGTCTTCTTTTAACCTATTACAAGTATCGCTTGACATTTAGAAATTTTAAGATACAATGGTGTTAGTTGGCATTGTTAATTAACATTGTTATTTAACATTATAAAAATGGGCGATAAAATTAGGGGGGATTGTTATGGCAGATGACTACGGCGACCAAGTAAAATATAAGGCGAATCCTTACAACATAGATTCCGAAAAGAAGATTACGGCCTCGGGCATGAGGACAGCCCTGGGGACGAAAGAGGACGTGGCGAACAAGAAAGATACTGTCGCCAACAGTCCCACGGAGTACCCGTCATCCAAGGCCGTCTACGCGCACACGTCCAGGGTAGACAACCCACACGGTGTAACCAAGGCGCAGGTAGGCTTGGGCAGCGCGGACGACACGAGCGACCTGGACAAGCCCGTCTCGACCGCCACGCAGACCGCGCTGAGCGCCAAGCAGGATGCGTCCAGCAGGGTAAGCGCCTTCACTGGTAACGTAAGCGACGACACGAAATATCCCTCGGCCAAACTGGTCTACGCGCACACGTCTAGGGTAGACAACCCGCACGGCGTGACGGCGGCGCAGGTGGGCCTGGGCAGCGCGGACGACACGAGCGACCTGGACAAGCCCGTCTCGACCGCCACGCAGGCGGCCATCACCGCCGAGGCGGCCCTTAGGGAGGCGGGCGACACCGCCATCAACACCGCTCTGGCTGGCAAGCAGGCATCGCTCCCCGTCGGCACGATACTGATGTATGACGGCGCGGGCTGGGCGGACAACAGCACGCTGCCCGGCTGGTACCAGTGCAACGGCCAAAAGGTCGGCAGCGTTACCCTGCCGGATTTGCGGGACAAGTTTATCCGCGGCGGCAAAAACGGCAATAACATGGCGCGCGGCGGGACGGGCGGCGCGGACAGTCAGAGCATAACCCTGCAGACGGCCAACCTGCCGGAACATAGCCATGGAGCAACGGGACTATCCATATCAGGTCTGTCCTTTACGGATGGCTCCGCGGCCTCTGACGGTGCGCATGAACATGGCCTGTCCGGCGGCGCCGCTTCCGCGGGAAACCATCAGCATGACGCGCATACCGGAGCAGTTAATGGTGTAGACAATGGTCTCGTTAATATATTTGGGCAGGCAAGCGGTGTGTTTTCTACTGCTGGTAATGCAGGCAGGCAACAAAGTTCTGATGGTAGTGCAAGAGACGCGCGGCATCAACTCAGTATTAATGCCACGCATAATTCAACGGGCGCGCATACACACGATTTCACATCCACCAGCAAGGCCTCTTCCGCGGGCGCACACACCCATAGTGTAACGGGGACGGTTTCCGGCGGGACGGTGGGCGGCTCGACAGCCGCTACAGGCTCTGGTACAGTGTTCACTGTCGATACCGTGCCGAGTTATTATTCCCTGATTTATATTAGGAGATGCGCGTAAGATTTCCTGCCATCAATA
>BGZO01000118.1 GCA_003864475.1 Candidatus Termititenax persephonae
AAATCAGTATGATGCAGGCGCAAATGAAAAAAGTGGAGCGCATCAAGGCGCTCATCCGCAAGATGCAAAAAGCCAAGAACGACTCGCGCGGCAAGATTACCGCCAAAATGAGCGGCACGCCGGGCGCACAAATCACAGGCGCGGCGGAGATGGTGGCCGGCGCGGAGAGCGGAGCCGCCGAGGCGCTGATGAATGAATTGATGAATGTCGCCTCCAGCAATGAGGCCGTCGAGAAAAAGAACAACTCCGCCTGGACACAGATTGTCAGCAGCGCCACGGCCTTAGCCAGCGCGAGCATAAATCTGGGAGAAAAAATCAAGGACTTGAAAGATTTGAAAAAGGCGGACATAAAAAATGGAAATAAGGATGCCACATTAGGCGACAAGGACAGCCATTTTTTTGCCAAAGGCGCTGATGGCAAAATCAAAGGCGGCGGCAAATTTGGCGAAAAACTTGGAGCCTTGGTCAAGTCCGCCGTGGGCATAAAGGAGACCGGAAAAGACAGCTCCGGCGACGGCACTACTATCCAAGGCGAAGGCGGCGCGGGAGGAGAAAACAGCCCGCCGAGCGGCGGCGAGAATGACGCAAATAGGCTACTGCCGGGCGTACAAAATAAAGACGATATCACTCTGCAAAGTCTGTCATCGCCAGGCGCAACTACCACGGCCGATCTCTTGGGCGGCACCTTTGGCGCAATGGGCGCAACCACACAATTCATGGGCGCGCTATTCGGCGGCGGCATGACAGAGGGTGGCGCTGGCGGGTATTTCAAAAACTTGGCAAGCTCTTTTGGCAAAATGCTGGGCGGGCTTCTCAAATCCGCTTTTCTGCTGGCCAAAGGCTTCGCCGGAGTTCTCAACGGCGATATGGCCAATTGGGGGTCATGGGCCAAGCCGCCAGACTCGCCGCAAGCAGGAGAGGCTACGGAGACACCAGGCAAACCGCCAGAAGAAATCGAACTAGGCACTCCCACATCGACAACCACCACAGAGACAGGCGAGGTTGACATCACTTCTACGCGAGAACATACGGATCCAACTACCACATTGTCGGCAAGCAGAGGGGTTGATGACAGGACTTATGCTGTAAATGAAGAGTTTGCTCTTAACCAACAAAATATTAGAATTACTCAGAATACAAGTCGGAAATTTACCTTGGAAAATAATGTTGTTGATGGTGCTGGGCTAGGAGTTACTTATGGGAATGGAGGAACTGCTGACGATACTTACGACGAAGAAAGATATGCCTTTGCTAATAACTGTGACGAGCTGTCTGGGGCGTTAAGTGCAGTAATTGGGGTTGCTTCTGACCAAGCCCAAGAATTTGGCGGTAATGCAACAGGGGTAGCCGTTGTTACTGATGCTAGGGAAACGGATCTTCGTGCTGAATTAGAAAAAGCAAAAGCAAATGGAAAAGATCATATAATGGTTGGTGCTACAAAAGTTTTCTTGGAAAAAAACCAGCTAGTAGGGATAAATATAAATAATGGTAAGCAAGCTTTGATTAGGGGGAATACAAAAGCGACCGCACTTTCTGGCAATACGTTAGACATGCAAGAAAATGGTAAATTTGCAGTGGGAAATGTAGCTGTTGGCACTAAACTTATAAATGAATTCACCACCAATGTTGATGGAAATACACTGACTTTCCGGCAAACTGCAACGGGCGGCTGGGAACAACAAGGAACCGATGGCAATTGGGGCACTCTCTCCGAAGGCTTGTCTATAAAAGATGGCAAGCTGACCAGAACCAGCGCCGCCACTGCTGGTACGGCTGGCGCGTATCAAACTGGCGGCTCTGTCAGGACAGAGACCTTGACCGATGCAGAAGTGAGAAATATGTCGCCAGAGCAGCTTAAAACTGGAAACTGGAAAGTCACAGAGACTACGGTGGGTGAGGCCAGTGACGTTTACAAATTGCAAGTCGAGGGTCTGGGCGACGTGCAGTTCAAGCTGGATACCGCTGGCAATCTGGTCGGTGCAACCATTAATGGCCAAGACGTAACATTTGATTTGGATAATAACAAGGTAAAGGT
>BGZO01000119.1 GCA_003864475.1 Candidatus Termititenax persephonae
GATATTGGGCGGGGCATTATTGCTGTCCGCCTGCTGTCTGGCCCTCATCGGCAACTGCGTCCGCCTGCACTACGCCGCGCTGCGGCAGGGCGGCGAGCTGGCCAGACTGCGCCAAGACCCTTTGCTCAAAAAATACCCGTCCGCGCCTGCGCCGCCCGAACAATTGGACTTAGAAACCGCCCGCGCCCTCGGCGAAAAACAGGGCTTGACCTTCGTCAGCAGCCGCGGCGGGGACAATGAAATGGAATTACTTTTCACGGGCGGCTACACCGTGTTTCTCGACTATCTCCGCGCCCTGTCCGCCGAACCCAGCGGCGAAATCAGCCAAATTACCATCGGCCAGGAACAAAAAATAATCATCAAAGGAGAACAATATGCAAAATAAAATCTTGGTGGCCCTGTTATTTTTAAGTTTTTGTCTGGCCCGCGACCCTTTTATCCTGCCGGAACAGGACGTGCCTCTTGTCCGCCCGGGCAAGGCCGCCGCCAGCGGCTACCGCGCCGTTCCCCTGCAATACTTGCCCGCCGAGGACGCGGCAAAACTTATCGAAAAACTTTATCCCGATGCCCTGGTCTGCGCCGAGAAAAATAATAATATACTGCTCCTCGGCGCGGACCACCCGACCGAAAAAATCCTCGCCGTCTTGCAGGCCGCCGACACTCCGCCGCGCGCCGTCAAGTTAAAAATCAACGTCATTGAAATGACAACCAATGACTTGTCCGCGCTCGGCCTCGCCTGGGATTTTACCGCCGAGGGTTTTCGTCTGGGCAAGACCACGCCGGAAATCTTAGCGACCCTGCAGGCCTTGTCCGGGCGCGGCGAAACCCACTTGCTGGCCGCGCCAGACTTGACCACGGTCGTCGGCAAGTCCGCGTCCATCCATATCGGCGACCGCCTGCCCTATTCCCTGCCCGTCCAGGCCAATGATCAGTTGCAATGGCAGATTCAATATCTCGACTCGGGGATTAACCTGACTTTTTTGCCGTTGCCCGCCGCCCCGGGACATATTTTGCTTTCCTTGCAACCTGCCGTCAGCTCCATCAAGTATTGGAAACAAACGCAGGGCGGTGAATTTCCCGTGCTGTCCACGCGGCAGGTGGAGACGACCGTCCTGCTCAAGGCGCAGGAGAGCTTCGTCCTCGCCGGGCTGTACAACGAGGAGGAGCGGGATAGCGTACAGAAAATCCCTTTCCTCGGCGACCTTCCACTGCTGGGCTTTCTTTTCCGCAGCTCTGTCCGCGAAAAAACCGCGTCAGATATCGTCTTCGTGGTAACAGCCGAAGAAAGCTAAGGCAGAAAATTACACTCCCCGCATCCACCAGATTCTTTCGATTCAACTTCCTTCGGTAAGTTGCGAAATCCTTATGTAGAAAGGAGTTGGTCTTTATGCAAACTTATTTGGAAGCCCTGAGAGAATACTGCGAGGAGTATAATAATAACCGGGAGTCGGAACATACCGACCGTCTGCGTGAGATTTATTGGCTGGCACGGCATTCCCGGCCAGAGGCGGTTTTCTCTGAGCGCAATATCGTCGCGCTGGCGACCCGGCTGACCAAGGTCTTGGATTTCCGTCAAGAAAGCGGCAAGGAATTTATCCGTAAGAGACCCTTGGCGGCATAATTTCTACAGCCCGCGCTCTTTCCCGAACAGACGATTAACAAAGTTACCTGACCTGAATAATATCCTTGACCTTCATCAGCGTCGTCCGCTCGGAGCGGTCGCGCTCCTCCAGTTTTAACACGATATCCTTGCTGGTCTCCTGCAGGGCGGGAATCAAATTATATTCCAACGCGTTGACCCGGCGGCGGGTTTTTTCGATTTCCTCGGCCAGCAGCTCGATTTCTTTCTCCGTCTGCGCCAAAAACAAAAGGTCGGGGAAAGTCTCGCCAACCGCCTTGACCAGACCACGCGCCGCCAAGGGAGCCGTCGCGGCGGAACCGCCGAGCCGCGGCTCAACCTTGCCCACTGTAAACAAGGGAAACTGCACGCCAAATTGATTTTTAATCTCCACCGCCATGGTCGTCTTGG
>BGZO01000120.1 GCA_003864475.1 Candidatus Termititenax persephonae
GGCATTCCCGAAAATCTTTCCATTTGCCGGTCAATTGATGGTCTTGATATTTTTGTTCCAGCGGTTTTTGCGCCAAAAGAGTTTTTAATACTTCGGCCAGGATTGAGACAGCATAGCCGCGTTTTTTTATGCGCTTATAATCTTTGCGAAATTGAGAGGTCTGTTTTAAAATTAACATTATTCTCTGGCCATTTCTGCGTCAAGTTCTGCGAACATTTTTTCAACGCTTTTATAGCCTTTGGCTTTGATTTTGCCTGCGGCAATGTCTCGCGCTTCCTGCATCGCGGCCTCGGTCTCCGGGTTAAAAGCGCGTTTGACCGCAAAGGGCAGTCCGTTGGTCTGCAAAGAGGCCTGCAAAAACATCCTTACCGCGGTGGAAGTGTCCAGTCCCAAATCAGCGTAGAGCCGGTCTGCCGCCGCTTTGGTCTCACTATCCAGACGCACTTGTAATACTTTTGTCATTGGTTGTACTCCTATAATTAGATATTTGTATATATAATATATTGTAAAAGTATTCGTTTGTCAATGATATATATTTGTAGCGCGTTGATCGGCGGTGCGGCGCTCTAGGCGGACTCGTTTGAGAAATTGGTGAAGTATAAATAAACTACACTAAATCAGGGGTGTAAATATGGAGTAACAGTCCTTTTTTGCACCATTTCCTTATTCGGTCTGGCATCTTTCATGCCGTGAAGTATCTCCGACACTAGTCAATGAGGCAAGCGGACAACGGCGGTGCGGTAACCTATTCAGAAACTTTTAGATTTGACGATAAACGATACTTCTGTGTTTAACTGACACGACAAGTATTATCAATTCGGAATTTTTTATTTCGACAACTATTCTGTAATCTCCAACGCGATATCGCCATAATCCGGCCAAATTAGCCGACAAAGGCCTGCCCATACTGCACGGATTGTCGGAAACCTTTAATTTATCCAAATACTTGCCAATCTGATTTTTAACTGATTTGTCTAGTTTAGCGTATTCATTGACCGCTTTCTTTGTCCAGACAATATTATAGAGCAATTTTTACCTGCTCCCAGGGGATAGTTTGTTCTGCGCCGGAAACGACTTCTGAAAGCCGCTCTTCAGCCAGATGAACGTCGTCAATATCATCAAAGAAATCAGCAATGGCTTCGGTTATTGTCGTGCCAGATTTTTTCAGCGTTTTTTCTAAACGTTGATACTGCTCATCATCCATTTCCACAACGAAGCGCATCTTTTTTGCCTCCAAATATATTATACCACACACTGTTTAACTCGCGTGATCAACTGCAAGCTTGAACTCTTAAATTATCCGGGCAAGCCTAAAACCGTAGTCGATGTTGCCGAAGAGGTTGAGGGAATCAGCGCCGGGAGAGGCGTAATATCGATTAGAAGGACTATCATAACGACGCAAAACACGAGAAGAGGAATCATAAGCATCCCCGACCCACTCGTATTGGGAGTGGGAGTTCAGCCTGCCCGTGTTATAGCAGTCTATCCACTCCGCCTCTGTCAGCAAGCGGTAGACCTTTTTCCTGTCCAGGGCGTATGACCAATAGGCGATACAGTTCGCCTCGCTGGCGCTGGCGGTGTAGCCCTGGGCGTTCATGTCTGCTTTCACAGTGGCCTTCACGTCTCCGGCGGCGTGCGTCTTTTCGATGCATTTCCTTATCGCATTGTACCAGCTGATTCTCGTCTCCGTCAGTGCGGCCGACACCTCGAGAGTCCCCGGCATCAGCTCCTCGACGAGGTCCCACACCGCCTTGGCCGAGGGAACCTGCGCGTCGGTGGACGCGCTGGATATGCTGGTGATAATAGTGGGGTTCACCTGCGCCCCGCCCGCTATCCCGTCCAGCTTGGTCTTGTCAGCCGCGCTCATCAGCCCGGCGGCAGTGCCGCTGGCCGCGCCGATATTGTCCTGCTTGCCGGAGAGTTTCGTGTCGACCTCGGTCTCCGTGTAATATCTTGTGTCGTGCGTGTGGCTGTCGTCCAGCGCCTGCCACGTCTTGTCGCCGCGCC
>BGZO01000121.1 GCA_003864475.1 Candidatus Termititenax persephonae
GAATCGGCGGTCAAATCTTTGTCGAGCAGGAGAATGGCCGCGCCATGTTCCGCAAAATACCGCGCGTTAAATTCCTGATGATTGTCCGCGGCGTGCGGATAGGGTATCAATATGGAAGGCAAACCTATCGCCGCCAGCTCGGACAAGGTGGTTGCCCCGGCGCGGCAGACACATAGTTTAGCATTACTGTACAAAGAAGCCATGTCATGACAATAAGTATTGCCGTCAATGTGCAGGAAAGTGTTAAGAAATTCTTTACGAACTTTCAACGCATTAACAGCTGAATTGATGCTTGACGAGGAGAGAGACCCGCCGAAAGCCAAAATTTTGGTGTTATTTGGCGAAAAAATTGCGTTCAGTATGTCTTTACGGACAGGATTTCCGGTCAACACGGATTTATTGCGCGGAAAATGCTTGGCCGCCCCGGCAAAAGCGATGAAAACCTTGGCGGAGAGACGGCTTAAATAGCGATTAACGCGTCCAGGCAAAATGTTTTGTTCCTGCAGATAGACCTGCTTGCCAAGGATTTTCGCCGCGAGAATGACCGGAGCCGTAACGTAGCCGCCCGTGGCAATCACAACATCGGGGGATTGCCTATGCAGGATGACCAAGCTTTGCCAGAGGCCGCGCCAGAAGGACAGAGGCTTTTGGCGGCTGACGGCAATCTCAAAAAACGGATGCCCAGCCTGGGGAATCAATGTTTTTTCCAGCCTATTGCCCCCGATAAAGAAACAATCCGAAAATTTTTCCGCAATCGCCAAGGCAGGATAAATGTGTCCGCCCGTGCCGCCGCAGGAAAAAGCGATTTTCATTTGTAAATATTCCGGCGGATTTGGCGGCTGTATTCGAGATATTCTTTGAGTCCTTTATAGTCGCCGCGCCCGATGAGCTGTTCAAGCCAAGCAATCTCGTGCCGGAGTTTTTTCAATCCGCGCAGCACCTCGCGGCGATTGGTTCGCGCGACCTCCACACCCCACGGCGGGTCGGATTCCGCGACGCGTGTGCAGGACTGGAACCCGGTTGCCGCCAGTACTCGCTTCATGTCGTTGTCGGCGGTTTGCAATAACGCGGCGGCATTGAAATACGGCACATGCGATATCGCGGCGACAGCCGTGTCATGCTCGCGCGCGTCCGCCCGGCAGGGGCGGCAGCCGAGGCCCTTGAAAAATTGCAGAACCGCCAGCAACTTGCCGCGCGGCGTGTCCCGGTACGGCGTAAAAATTACCCGATGCCCTTGCAACAATTCCGCCGCGGAGCTGGCAATCCCGGCTTTCTCGCTGCCGAACATCGGGTGGCAACCGATGAACTTGTCGGAATATTTCTTGAGCGCACGGACGATTTCTTCCTTGGTCGACCCCGTGTCGAGGATAATCGCGCTGGGCTTGGTCAGTGGATAGATTTTTTTGACATAGGGAATGATTAATTCGATGGGCGGGGCGAGGATTATCAAGTCAGCGTTGCCCACCAGTTCGGGCAGACTACCCGGCGCGTCCTGAATGATGCCGTTGTCATAGGCATAGGCGAGCGTTTGCCTGGATGCGGTCTTGGCCGCAACCCACACGTCGGGATATTTCGCGCGAATGGCGCGGGCGATTGACCCGCCAATCAAACCCAGCCCGATGAAAGCGACCTTTTGAAACATGGGGCATTATAGCAAAAAATAAGCCCGTCCGGGTCTTAAGCGAAAGCGGATTGAGTTTTGGCTGGGAGAAAAGTGTGTGAGAAATTTTGCGAGAGCCGTAGTAGCCCGGGTTGGTGTCATGTTTTATAAATCACACCCTTTTGCTGAAGACATTGGGCAAAAACATCTAGAAAAAGTTAAAGAATTTAATCATTCTTATTATCAAGGGTTACTTGTCGAAATAGGAAGTTTGGAAAGGTTTAAACACTTGTGTCCCTGCGCAAGACAAAAATAAATTGTTTATAGGCAAGCCACTGAAAAATATTACTACACTTAATAAGATATTTGATTTTTCATATCCTGAACTGGTTGGGCGA
>BGZO01000122.1 GCA_003864475.1 Candidatus Termititenax persephonae
ATCATAGAGGCCGTAGGCATTAGGATTCTTTAGCCCCACGGCGTGTGTTGTGCCGCCAGAATTGCTGTTATACCAGCCGTATTTGTTCATCTCGGTGGGATTCCAACTGTTGCCCCAGATGTACTTCGTCGTCGTCCCGCCACGGCAGGCGTATTCCCACTCGTCATCGGTCGGCAACCTGTAACATCCGGGCAGGGATTCAGCCAAATCATTATAGGCCTCGGTTTTGAGCACGGCATCAAAAAAACCCATATTACTCCACGTCTGACTGCATAACCCGCTGTCAACGTAGCATCCGCGTATCTGCTCCTTTATGCTCTCCGGCACGTCGCCGGACTCCAGCGTCAGGCGCAGGCAATACTGCACCGCCTCGTACCAGCTGACCCTCTCCACTGGATAATCATCGCCCTTGTGGCTGGAATTGTTATACCACATCACCGCGTTGAACTCGCTTTGCGTAGTCTCGCATTTGGCTATCCAGAAGTCGCGCCCGCCTTGATTCAGCCTCACGTACTTATTCCCTCGTAATTGACGTAACTTCTTGCTGATAAGCTTTTTAAGATTTTGTTCCAATTCATGATTCTCCATTTGCTATACCTTTCCTTTATATCATTACGTCTATATTAATAGTTTAACTATTAATACATCTTGCCTCATTATGTAAATGGTATAAAAAATATTTGTTGCATTTCGGGATAAGATGTGCTATACTTAACATGCAGTCAAATTAACATGGGGGGGACGGTTATGACATCAGCATACACAGGCAGTTACACCGGGATAGCCAAGGGCGAGAAGGCGGATGCCGGGAAGATGACGGCGGCGCTGAACCTGATGGAGAAAGTGGCGAACAAGACAGACGCGGTAACGGCAAGCAGCACGGCGGCGCAATACCCATCGGCGGCGGCGACACGCGCGGCCATCGCGACCATGAGTGACAGGCTGGAAATCACGGACAACAAAGTAACCTCAGCCATGTGGGAAGCCAATGACAACAAGAACAGCGACGTGAAGTACCCGACCTGCAAGGCGGTGGACGCGCTGAACCTGCCCAGCGTCGAGAGCACGGCCAACAAGACGGGGACGATATCGTGGTCGTCCACGGACACGCAGTACCCATCGTCGTCGGCGGTGAACGCGGCCCTGTCGCCCAAAGAGGACACGGCGAACAAGGCGGTCTCGGCGGCCTTCCGGTACGACGAGGACAGGGCTGACGACGACCAGAGGTACCCAACCTGCAAGGCGGTGTCCGAGGCGGTAAAGGCCAGCTACGCGGAGACTACCACGAACAGGGTCTCCGTCATCTCCCTGTTGTCCACGGACGACGAATACCCAACAGTAAAAGCGGTGGCGGATGCAATCCTGTGGAGAATCAGGATGCACTATCTTTTCAACGGGCGTTATTGCATGGCGCACGGTAATTAAAAAAAGGAGGACAAGGCCATGACAAACAGTTACAACGACACATATGACGGCATCGGGAGCGGGCAAGCACTCAGCGCGGAGAAGATGACGAAGGCGCTGAACCTGATGGAGAAAGTGGCGAACAAGGTGGAGACGGGGACGCTGTCGGACGGCAACACCAGTGCGCAGTACCCGTCCGCCAAGGTGGTCTGGGACTCGCTGAAGGATGCGGAGGAGAGGATAGTCCAGAATGCGGCGGTGGGATTCGAAGTCACGGCGAACAAGGCGACGGTGGCCAATTGGGTAGCCAATAAGAGCAGCGACGTGAAGTACCCGACCTGCAAGGCGGTGAGCGCGCTACTCACGGAGACGCAGGAGAGTACAACGAACAAGGTAACGACCGTCACGCAATCGGACACGCAGTACCCGACGGCGAAGGCGGTGTATGCCGCGCTGGGCGGCAAAGAGGTTACGGCGAACAAGGTGACGGCAGCCAATTGGGCGGCCAATAAGAACAACGACGTGAAGTACCCGACCTGCAAGGCGGTGGCGGAGCAACTGCCGCACGGCGACTTTGAGCGTACG
>BGZO01000123.1 GCA_003864475.1 Candidatus Termititenax persephonae
GCTGATTATCGGCGGCAGTTTTTGCGTCAACGCGGGTCTCGGCTGGATTACCACGCTGACCATCCTCACGCACGAGATACCGCAGGAGCTGGGCGACTTCGGCGTGTTGATTTATGGCGGCTTGGGTAAAACCCAGGCGTTATTTTTTAATTTCTTGTCGGCTCTGACCGCCGTCGTCGGCACCTTGCTCGGTTTTTTCTTTGCCGCGCGCTTCGCCCAATTCATCGGACTGCTCCTGCCGTTTACCGCAGGCGGGTTTATTTACATCGCGGGCAGTGATTTGATTCCTGAACTGCACGAAGTCCAAGACAAAAAACAATCCCTGCTGACCATGCTGACTTTTGTCTGCGGCTTGCTTTTCATGTACGCGCTGACATTTCTGCCCGCAGCCTAACGCGCCGCCAGATTAATTCTTTTCCACCAAATACCGCCAGTAACGCTGGGGCAGAAATTGTCTTTGCAGTTTTAAATTTTTACGTTCCGCAATGGCGATATTTTTAAAAAAAGTTTTCCAAAGCATTTGCCAGTCAGCCTCCCGGGCGGAATATTTGTCCGCCCAGTCCGTGATATTTACGCCGGAGAATAAATTGAGCCGCCTGTCCCGATAAACCAGAGCCAAGGCGCGGCGCACATCATGCAGCAGCCAGTCCTGCGCGGCAAAACGCGCGCGGCAATGCCCCGCGAGGAGAGGCAGCACGCAATGTTCCGGCTCGACCGCCGCATAAAAACTCCCGTCGGCCAATTCCTGAAAACGCAGCAGGCCTTTGAGACGTTCCGCCTCCCGCGCGACTTGTTTCCAACATTGCCGCGCCGCCGCCACCGCCGGGGCGGCACAATTCCCATCGATATTCCGTCCGGCGGCGATAGTCTGGCGGACATAAGCCCAGATGACCGCCTCTTTCTGCGGACTGCCGGACAGATAACAATACTGCACGCCGCGCAAAATCTTTAACGCTTGCAGTCTGGCACTGACTCTCCGCGCCTTATCCGCCGCACTGATTATTTTGACGGCGGCATCGAACAAACCTTTTTGATAATTTTCCGCCGCGACAATCTGCGGATTGACCCGCAAGCGGTAGGACTCGAAGACGGCGGTCAGCAAGCCCGCCCAAGACCCGTCATAGACCAATATCTCCCTTCCGCGCGGCGGCATGGTTACGCCGCGAAGAGAGACATTTGCCCGCCGCCGGGCAGGGATGCGGGCCGCGCCGTCAAGCAACGATACAGCGTTGCCGGAGCGTACATACGCAGTCCATCCAGCATCCTGCCCGAGCAGACAATGAAATACTTGGCGCGCCGCAAAACCACGCCGATGCGCCTCAAGGCGCCGCCGTCCAGCGCGTTAAAACGCCGCGCCTGCAAAATACGTTTGGCCGAGCGCACGCCGACCCCCGGGATACGCAGTAAATCCGTGTAGCCGGCTTTATTGATTTCTACCGGGAAAAACTCCGGGTGGCGCAGGGCCCAGCCCGTCTTCGGGTCGACCTGCGCGTCCAGGTCAGGATACTCCGGCGAAAGGATCTCCCCGGCGGAAAACCCGTAAAAACGCAACAGCCAGTCCGCCTGATAGAGCCGATGCTCGCGTAGCCGCACCCGGCGGCCACCTTCCGCCTCCGCCAGCGGGTCAGGAACGGGCGCGGGCAGGCGTTTGTCCGTATTGACCGGCACATAGCCGGAATAGTAGACGCGGCTCAGGTTATTGTTCTGATAGAGCCGCTCCGCCAAATTGACAATCTGCCAATCGCGCTCCGGCGTTGCGCCGACAATAAGCTGGGTGCTTTGTCCGGCGGCTGGAGCGGCGGCGCTGACCATATCCATAGTCCTAGTAATAACCTGCGGCTCCTTGTCGGGAGCCAGCAAGCGCAAGCTCTGCGCGGTCGGCAGTTCGATATTAGTGCTTAACCTATCGGCATAACGCCCGGCGAT
>BGZO01000124.1 GCA_003864475.1 Candidatus Termititenax persephonae
GCAGCAGCCCAGCCAGCCCCGCCGCCGCCTTGCAGGTCGGGTACTTCACGTTGCTGCTCTTATTGGCCGCCCAATTGGCTGTCGTTACTTTATTGGCCACGTCCTCCTTGTTGCCTAAGGCGGTGTGCACCGCCCTCGCCGTCGGGTACTGCGTGTCCGATTGCGTGACGGTCGTTACCTTGTTCGTTGTACTCTCTGCATTCGGCACGACCAGCACATTCACCGCCGCGCAGGTCGGGTACTTTGCGTCGCTGTCCTTATTGGCCGCCCAATTGGCCGCCGTCACCTTGTTCGCCGCGTCCTCCTTGTTGCCTAAGGCGGTGTGCACCGCCCTCGCCGTCGGGTACTGCGTGTCCGATTGCGTGACGGTCGTTACCTTGTTCGTTGTACTCTCCGGATTCGGCACGGCCAGCGCATTCACCGCCGCGCAGGTCGGGTACTTCACGTTGCTGCTCTTATTGGCCGCCCAATTGGCCGCCGTCACCTTGTTCGCCGCGTCCTCCTTGTTGCCGAGGGCGGTGTACACCGCCCTCGCCGTCGGGTACTGCGTGTCCGATTGCGTGACGGTCGTTACCTTGTTCGCCGTGGCTTCGAACCCTGCATTCTTGATTCTATCCTCCGCCTCCTTCAGCGAGTCCCAGACCACTTTGGCGGACGGGTACTGCGTGCTGGTGTTGCCGCCCGACAGCACCCCCGTCTCCACCTTGTTCGCCACTTTCTCCATCAGGTTCAGCGCCGTCGTCATCTTCTCCGCGCTAAGTTGTTGCCCGCTCCCGATGCCGTCATACGTGTCGTTGTAATTGTTTGTCATGGCTTTGTCCTCCCTTTTTTTATTATCCGTGCGCGATACTCGTCATCCTGCGCAGGATGATGTCCACCACCGCCTTTACCGTCGGGTATTCGTCGTCCGTGGACAACAGTGAGATGGTCGTAACCCTGTTCGCCGGGTACTCCACCTCGGCATAGATGTCCGCCGCCGCGTCGGCCACGGCCTTGCACGTCGGGTATTTCACGTCGCTGTCCTTGTTGGCCTCCCAGGCGTCCGCCGTTACTTTGTTGGCCGCGTCCTCCTTGGGTGTCAGGGCGTTATGGGCGGCCAGCGCCGTCGGGTACTGCGTGTCCGTCGACGATGCCGAGATTGTCCCCGTCTTGTTGTTTGCGCTCTCGATTTTGTCTATGCCCAGCGCGTTTACCGCCTTGCACGTCGGGTACCTCACGTCGCTGTCCTTGTTGGCCTCCCATGTGGCCGCCGTTACTTTGTTGGCCGCGTCCTCCTTGGGTGTCAGGGCGTTATGGACGGCCAGCGCCGTCGGGTACTGCGTGTCCGTCGACGATGCCGAGATTGTTCCTGTCTTGTTGCTTGCGCTCTCGATTTTGTCTATTCCCAGCGCGTTTACCGCATTACAGGTCGGGTATTTTACGTCATTGTCCTTGTTGACCTCCCAGGTGGCCGCTGTTACTTTGTTGGCCACGTCCTCCTTGTCGCCTAAGGCGGTGTGCACCGCTTTCGCCGTCGGGTACTGCGTGTCCGTCGACGATGCCGAGATTGTTCCCGTCTTGTTGGACGTGATTTCCAGGCCCGCCCCGCTCATTGCCGCGATGGCCGTGTACGCCGCCGCCGCCGACGGGTACTGCGCCGCCGTGCTGTCCGCCGTTACCGTGTCGGTCTTGTTCGCCACGCGCTCCAGCAGGTTCAGCGCCGCGGTCATCTTCGCGGCTTCCGCCTTCTCGCCTTTGACTATCCCGGTGTAACTGCCTGTGTATGGTGATGCCATGTGAATCCCCCCTTATTTCCCGGACGCAAAAAAACCCGCCCGAGCCAGGCCCGGGCGAGTCCATTTATTCATTGCGCTGTAGAGATATATTAGATTTTTGGCGTACCTAAGCCAAAAATTGTGGGGGGGGGGGGGGGGGGGGGG
>BGZO01000125.1 GCA_003864475.1 Candidatus Termititenax persephonae
TAACTGGGTGTAATTTGCAAAACTTGGATTGCTGTCTATAAAGAAAATAATATCTTCTTTGTCATGCTCTTTTTTAAAAACCGCAATTAAATCCGCAATAAAACTCCGGCTTTTCAGCCAGGCACTACGTTCTGGCGCGGATGCTAAATAGTCAATAATAGATGAGCAAATATCTAAATCCATATCACCTGGCAGTAAATATAAATTTTTCGGCATTTTATCATTGTATTTTTTGACTTCTACAAAATAACTTATTTCATTTCCTATTTTGCCAAATCTACTGCTGTCATATCTGCTTTTAATATAACTAGCGATGGTTTTATCGGTGTTATAACAAGAAGCTAAATTTTTTTCTCCTTTACCGTTCCCGCCGAGTAATACTTCGGATACATTGGCCTGGGGGCAAGTGTCAATAACTACAACAGTTTTATTAGGATTTTTTAAGGCATATTCCACGGATAGGCAGTAAGACATAAATGTTTTACCAACGCCGCCTCTATTATTCCAAATACAATAAGTTAAACTCATATTATTATTATAATATATAAAATCTCGTTTTTTCTAAAAAAATTTAGCAGGATTGCTGAACTCCCCCGGCTTTCGGAACCCCAAAAAGCGGCCTACCAGCCGGGGAAGTCATTTTTTCTGTTCGTCCCGACCGTATAGGCCACGGAACAGGCCGTGCGCCGATGCGCCCGGCACGCCTTCGCGGGCAAGGAATCACCCGCTCGGCAGGAAATAAGGCTGAACTGTTCCGCTAATCTCAATATTTCCGTAAAAATATCGACCCTTAGGGGAACGTACTCGCGAGGCGAAACGCGTTTGTATTCGTTGCTTCATTCGCATTCAAATTAGTCGGCGTAGACGGCATGCGTATTACTCGGAGTAGTTGATAGATGCCTCCAACATCGTCGAAAAACGACGACAAATCGCCGCACCAAAAAGGCGCCCTCCTTATTCCCTAAAATCCCTAAATTTTTTCGAACTATCCTTTCAAGTAGATTAGTTGTTCTATTTTTTTACGTACCGAGCCTGCTACGCAGGCTCGGTACGCTTATGAATAAAGGATGGTTCCGAATTTTTTTCACCTCCTTATACTTTTTTAATTTTCGCATCCGTTTGCCAAGTGTAAAATAAAAAAAGAGTACAGTATTACTAAACAGTTCTCGCGAGGCGAATCGCGTGGGCAGACGTAGCATCACCCGCACTCAAATAAGTCGGCGAAGACGGCATGCGGAATACTCGCCGTAGTCGATAGTTGTCTCCACCATCGTAGAAATACGACGACAAATCGCCGCACCATTCCCAAGTACCAGACGTAGTATCCGTAATCTTGCCTGTATGCCGGGCATCCAGCCACTCCGCATCGGTCAGCAAACGATAGGCTCCGGGAGTGCGCACGGCATGGTATTGGTAATTGATACAGTCCGAATCAGAACAACTCGTCGTAAATCTCCCTCTTAAATTTGCAGGAGTTTTTTCAATACAATAACGAATGGCAGCATACCAGGTCATACTAGCATGACCATCATTTTGTTTGGCATCACACGTATAACCCGTAACTACAGAATTGAAGTTGCCAATCAGCAATTTAACTTCTGTCAGAATCCCGTCCAGCTTGGCCTTGTCAGCCGCGCTCATCAGCCCGTCCGCCCCGCTGGTGGCCGCCGAGTACGTCGTGTTCGTGTCGGAACCCGGGATACCGAGCGCCGTGATGTCAGCCTTGGTGGCGGCGGTGGCCGCCGTCACATGACCAAGGCCATCCACCGTAACCTTGTACAGCCCGGAACCGTACTCCGTCGCCGTCGGGTGCGCGTACGTTGTGTCGGAACCCGGGATTCCGAGCGCCGTGATGTCAGCCTTGGTGGCGGCGGTGGCCGCCGTCACATGA
>BGZO01000126.1 GCA_003864475.1 Candidatus Termititenax persephonae
AAAAATACGGCAATACCTCTAGCGCATCCATACCGCTGGCCCTCGACGAGGCCTACCGCGACGGCAGGCTGAAAAAAGGCTCGCTAATCGCGACCTGCGGTTTCGGCGCAGGTTTGAGCTGGACGGCGAATGTGCTGCGGTGGGGCAAATGATTTAAAAACACCAAGGGTCAGTTCACTCTCATTATATAAATTACCGTATAGTAACTCGGCACGGTGGCGACAGTGAACGCCGTGCCAGAACCTGTAGCGGCTGTCTCGCCGCCCACTGTCCCGCCGGAAACCGTCCCTGTTACGGAATGGGTGTGTGCGCCCGCGGAAGAGGCCTTGCTGGTGGATGTGAAATCGTGTATATGCGCACCAGCGGAAGCGGCTGTGCCTGAAGTCGAATGTGTATGTGCGCCATTATTGTTTATTGTGATACCTGTCGTACTATAATAAGTATTTGTTTTATATGAAACATCTTTAAGGAGTCCGCCGCTTTCATACACAGTTTCAGGAGTTCCACCTGTACTATCCATGTGTCCCAATTGGTGCCTGTGTCCACTACCACTGTTAGGCTCGGTAATTCCGTGGCTATGCCCCCCAGCTAATATTGCCGAACCAGTTGTTGAATGTTCATGGTCTCCTGCGAGAGCGGCTCCGCCGGACAGGTCATGCTCATGCGCACCGTCAGAGGCCGCGGAGCCATCCGTAAAGGACAGACCTGATATGGACAGTCCGGTCGCTCCGTGATTGTGCGCGGGTAAATTTGCCGTCTGCAGGGTTATGCTCTGACTGTCCGCGCCGCCAGCCGCTCCGCTGCTGGAGCCGCCGCGCAGAAATTTATCAACCAAATTGGGGCAACCTCTGCCGGTATTGGCGGACGTGCAGGCGTACCAGCCGAGCAAGGTGCTGTTGTCTACCCACCCCGTTCCTTTGTACATCAGTATCGTGCCGACGGGAAGCGAGGCCTGCTTGGCGTTCAGCGCGGTATTGATGGCGGCATCGGCGGTCGCCCTAGCGGTCGCCTCGGCGGTGTCGGCGTTCGTGCGGGTGTTCACCTCGGTGGACAGCGCGGTGTTGATGGCGGTGTCGGCATTCGCCCTGGCGGTCGCCTCGGCGTTCAGCGCGGTCTGCGTGGCGGTCGAGATTGGCTTGTTCGCGTCGCTCGTGTTGTTCGCGTTGCCCAGTCCCACCTGCGCCGCCGTTACGCCGTGCGGGTTGTTTTTATCGGACGTGTGCGCGTAGACGGCCGCGGATGACGGGTACTCCGCGGAACTGTTGGCGAGGGTGTCTTTCTTGTTCGCCACGTCCTCTTTCGTCCCCAGGGCTTGCCTCATGCCCGAGGCCGTAATCTTCTTTTCGGAATCTATGTTGTAAGGATTCGCCTTATATTTCGTTTGGTCGCCATAATCATTTGCCATAACCATCCCCCCTATATTTTACTGATTCAAGTATACCACATTTTTATAGTAAGTCAACATATATCGGACAACAATAAAAGCGTGAGACATAATCCATTAAACTAAATTATCGGTTGGAAAGGATTAATTTTTTATGAAAGATATTGAGAAAAAATTAAAGTCTCTAATCTCTGCAAAATTACAACAAATCAGGCACGGCAACGGCGAAACCCTAGAAAAAATGGCTGAGACACTTTCCTTGGATTATAGCGTTTTTTATCATCTTTATAAGGGTTCCTATTTGCCGCGTTTAACCACTTTGTGGCAAATATCCAAAATTTATAATATCCCCGTCGAGGATTGGTTTAAGGAATTGGACTTTGAGAAAAAAGTCAAAGCAGACAAGAACAGTTTAGAGTTTTCCCTGCTGCATAATTTTCGCAAACTCGATGTCAAAACTAAATCCGTTTTTGCAAAAATCTTGCAAAGGTATACCGCCAAAGA
>BGZO01000127.1 GCA_003864475.1 Candidatus Termititenax persephonae
ACAATTTTTGCCAAGATTGACGGCGTGGTCAAGTTTGAACGCCACAACCGCGAAAAACAAAAGGTCTCGGTGTATCCGGCGTAAGGTTTTTGGTTTGCCGTAAAAAACTCCTAAAAATAATATCATCCTGATAATCTGTGGTAAGAACTATTGAAAAATCAGAAGCAAGGAAGCAAGATTATGTTCCTCGATGAAACAACTATCTATGTCAAAGCCGGGCATGGCGGCGCGGGCGGCAAACATTTCCTGCGGGAAAAATACAAGCCTTTTGGCGGTCCGGCGGGCGGCGACGGCGGCGCGGGCGGGTCAGTGTATCTGCAGGCGGACACTGGTTTAAATTCGCTGAACGACTTTCGTTATAAAAGAGAATTTAGCGCACAGGACGGGCAGAACGGTATGCGCAACAAAATGGCCGGGCGTACTGCGGACGACATAGTGATTTCTGTGCCGTGCGGCACGGTGGTGCGCCGGGCCGAGACCAAGAAAATAATTGTGGATTTGACTACCCCCGGCGAGAGATTCTTGCTGGCCAAAGGCGGCAAGGGCGGGCAGGGCAATTATCATTTTGCCAGCTCGCGCAATCAAGCCCCGACTTATGCCCAGCCCGGTCTGCCCGGCGAGGAGTTGCGCGTCGAACTGGAGTTGAAGCTGATTGCCGATGCCGGGCTGGTCGGCCTGCCCAATGCAGGCAAGTCCACGCTGCTCAAGATGCTGACCAACGCCAAACCGAAAATCGGCGATTATCCCTTTACCACGCTCTCGCCCAATCTGGGCATACTGCCGCTGTACAAGAAAAATCTTGTCTTGGCGGACATTCCCGGACTGATTGAGGGCGCGTCAGGCGGCGCGGGTTTGGGCGACGAGTTTTTACGCCACATCGAGCGGACGAAAATTATTGTGCATCTGGTCGATGCCAGCGGTTTGTCCGGCGACCCGGCGCGGAATTACCGGACTATTCAGCGGGAACTAAAAGCCTACAGCGCGAAACTGGCCAGAAAAAAACAGCTTGTCGTTTTTAATAAAATCGACGTGCCGGAGAGCGCGGAAAATATCGCGCGATTTAAACAGGAATTTCCGCAAATCGAAACTTTGAGCATCTCCGCCGCCGCCCGGCAGAATCTAGACGGGTTGCCAGAGAAGTTGTACAAAGCTATTTATGGTTGAAGAGCCTATTTGTTTTAATTGACAAATATACCAAAATTGATATAATCATTGCATGCAATATAAAGTGCTGGTCTTGGCAACAGCGAAAGAATTTCTGGCTGGACTGGAACTAAAGTTGCGTGCCAAAGCATATCGTACATTGGAAATGTTAGGTAAGTTTGGCTATAAATTGACTATGCCGTATTGCCGGAAGATTAAAGGGACGGATGATTTATACGAATTGAGGATAAAACAAGGCACGGATATTTGTCGATTGTTTTATTTTTATTATGAAGCGCAAATGTATGTGATTTTGGCCGGATTTATAAAAAAACAGAATAAGACAAATCCTGTTGAAATTGCTAGGGCGTTACGTATCAAGCGAGATTATCTGGAGGGCAAAAAATGAAAAGAATAAAAGGATATAAGCTGGAGCGGCTTTTGCGGAACGAGTTGAAAAACAAAAGTTTTCGTAGAGAGTATGACTCTCTGGCGGAAGAATTCCAGCTGGCCGAAGAGGTGATTAAATTAAGAATTAAAAAAAACATGTCTCAAAAAGAACTAGCTGGCATTGTTGGCACGTCTCAGCCGGCTGTTGCGCAATAACGAAGATATTTTAGTCCGAGTAACCGCCAAAAAAGACGGCGGACTGAACGCCGATTTTGAAGGGGTCAGCGCGTTCATCCCTGCCGGACATCTGGACAAAGAAGACCTCGCCCGTTTG
>BGZO01000128.1 GCA_003864475.1 Candidatus Termititenax persephonae
CCCTGTCGCAACCCAGATTTTCGTCCCGGAATAAAGCCTGCAGACGGCAGGGCCAGTCAATCCGCGCCAAAACATAATCGCGCACCGCCTGTACTTTTTCTTTTTCGCCGGGACAATCCGCGCGGGGACCGTCAGCCGCCAGATACAGAGTTTGCGGTTTTATCCGGCGGATTCTCTCCAGCGTTTGCCGCACGGTCTCCAGGCGGTTAAAGAAACATAAAAGAATCGGAGTCTGAAATGAAACCATAATTTTCTCCCCAGTCTGTAATTATATCCACTGTTCAATGCGAAGACAAGGACGGCTCGGCTAATCAAGCTGTTAAGTAATGTACCCAACCGTGTACCAGCATAATTCTTGCTAATGAACCGGGGTTGTTACCATAGCAATATGCTATACTGCCCCGATATGCGTATCTTGTTCATTAGTCATGGTCTTCATCCTGACTATCAGAATGACACAGTTTTTCACGGGCTGAAGGCATTATATGGAAAAAACGTCAGCGAAAATGTTGATTTGTGGTATATGTATTCTGATATTGCAACGCCCGAAAAAGCCGAACTGCCTTGCAGCAAAGGTTTTACTTTATACGGTAATTTGTCTCCTCGCCTGAAGAACATTATCCCGCCTCGAGAAATCCAGAACCGTCTCAAAACTCATTATTTTGACTATATTATTTATGGCTCAATCCGGCATTGCCATGCTTATTTTGGTTTGGTGCAGAGATACTATGCTAAAGAAAAAATTATTTTTATTGACGGTGATGATCGTACCAATGTCTATACTTATTTTTTAAACAAGGGATTTTATTTCAAAAGAGAATTAACCACTCTTGAGAAAAAACCGGACAGGGCTATCTTTCCCATCAGCTTTGGCATCCCTAAAGAAAAAATACTAAAGCAAGTTCCGCCGAAAACAATAATGCTGGCCAATTCAATTCCCGGCGAGCTGTCCACTTATATTTATAATCAAGAAAAAGATTATTATGCCGATTACGCCAAGTCTTGCTTCGCGCTGACCAAGAAAAAAGGCGGCTGGGACTGCCTGCGTCATTATGAAATTCTGGCCAACGGCTGCATTCCCTTATTTATCGATTTAGCCTCTTGTCCTGCCGAGACTCTGCATGCGTTTCCCAAAAAACAAATATTACATGTTAAGCGGCTGTTTGCCAGAAAAATTCTGACTGCCAAGGAAATTCATGATTTAGCCGTAGGATTGCTAAATTATACCCGCCGACATCTGACAACTGAACGCGTTGCGCGTTATCTGCTGACTGCCGTAAAAAATGGGACAATCGGGAAACATCATTTCAGCTTGTACACCCCTTTTACCAGGATTATTTACAAAATATTAAACGCTCCGTTCAAGTTTGTCCGTGAATTTGCGCGCCGCCGCTTAAATTTACCGCCCACCCCCGAGACTGCTTGAGTCCGCTTCCAGTAAACCTTGCGTGGCTTGCTTAATCTGTTTTTTCCAAGAAATGTCGATTTTTTCCCAAACAACTTTAGCATATTCACTCTGTAAATAATCCGTGCCGATGATGCGCTGCAATTGGCTGGCTAAATAGTCGGAATCTTCTTGGGGAATAATTTCCCCGTACCCATGCTCCAAGGTTTCCTCAGCCCCGCCTACCTTAGTGGACAAGATATAATTTTGGAAAAATTTTGCCTCGGCATAAACATTGGCAAAACCTTCCCAACGCGAAGTTAGAACAAAAACCTTGGCTTTATTGAACCACTCCCAAACCTTTTCCGTATCATACACAGCCCCGGTAAAAATAACCTTGTCGCGCAATTTTGGATTTTTTGCCCAAAAATCTTCCACATATTTAGAAAAATTACCCCCCCCC
>BGZO01000129.1 GCA_003864475.1 Candidatus Termititenax persephonae
AGGGGCGATAGCCAATCCGCTTACGCTATGTCTTCCAAGGGAATAAAATCTCCGGGATTTTGTGCATATCCCCGCAGGCCTTCTTCGATTAGGTTTTGTTCCTCAGTGGTCAAGTCGGTTTCCAGCGTCGTACCCGCCGAGCAAGTCATATAGGCCAGAAGCGGCTTCAGCGCCGAGAGGCTCTGCTCCGGCATATTGTCAATAAATGTGTGTAATTCTTGTCTGACAGCGGTATTGTCCATGATATTCTCCTTACTTATAGGCTTGCCCGCGCGGCGCGATATTGGTTACAACAATTGTATCATTTTTTATGCCAAATAATATGCGATAGCCGCCAACTCTCAACCGATACCCCGCTTGTCCGCTTAAAGCTTTCACATCCCCTTTTTGATTTTTGGCTAGACTCTGTAACGAATGTATTATCCGACCCTTAATTGGCTCGTTAAGTCGTTCTAAATATTTAGCCGCATGTTTTTCTAAAACAACAATCATTTATTGAATTATAACACATTTGCTTGCCCAATCTTTTCTTGCTTTGACTCATAATTTGTTCTACTCACGGTAATTTTTCTACGCCGGGACCAGCTTCAGCTTGTAGCCGAGGGAGTTGATTACGCTATGCACAGTCTTAAAATAGGGATTGCCTTTTTTGGACAAAGAACGGTAAAGGCTCTCCCTGCCAACCCCTGCTTTCTTGGCGGCCTTGGGCATCAGCCGCCGCGCCCGCGCCGCCGCGCCGAGAGCCAGCGGGATTAAGTCGGGGTCGCCCTCCTCGAAAACCACTTCCAAAAATTCCTTAATGTCCTTTTCGGTTTGGAGATGGTCGACAATATCCCATTTTTTAAATTTCAACATTTTAGTTCAACTCCTTAATCATGGCTTTGGCTCTGGCAATATCTTTTTTCTGCGCGGACTTCTCGCCAGCACAGAACTTTCTACGCCGGGACCAGCGTCAGCTTGTAGCCGAGGGAGTTGATTACGCTTAGCACCGTGCCGAAGCCCGGCGTGCCTTTCTTGGAAAGCGACTTGTAAAGCCCCTCTCTGGTTACTCCCGCTTTTTTCGCCGCCTTGCCCATCAGTCTGCGCGCCTTGGCGGCATTGCCCAGAGCCGCCACGATATAATCCGGCTCGCCCGTCTCCAAGGCTACCTTTAGATAACGCTGTACATCTTTTTCTGTCCCCAGATAGTTCAGAACATCCCATTCCCTAGTTTTCAACATTTTCTAAACCTCCTCCGCTAATTTTCTGGCTAGTTTGATATCTCTCGGCTGTGTCGACTTGCCGCCGCCGCACAAGATTAACACCCAGCGGTTGCCCTTATACACAAAATACAATCTATATCCCCCGCCATAATGCACGCGTATCTCATAAAGCCCCGCTCCTAAAGATTTACAATCGCCAAAATTCTCATTTTCTTTAATCCTATCGATGCGGCTATTGATAATATCTTTTGCCCGAACATCTCTTAGCCTGTTAAACCATTTATCGTAAATCTCTGTAACTTCGATTCTTAGCATACATCCCCCATTGTAAACTATAGATTACTATGTGTCAAAGGGGAATGTTGTTGCGCCGCAAGGGAGTGCGGGGAGTAGGGAAGCTAATTTTTCTGGTTTTTTTCTGTTATTCTACAGATTCATACCAATACCAACACTTACTGCACCAGTTAGTGGACGATCAGGATCAGATGGATGATCAGGTGTTATACTGTTCCGCTGTATAGCACCTGTTAAATA
>BGZO01000130.1 GCA_003864475.1 Candidatus Termititenax persephonae
CAGTGCCAAATCACGGCGCAAGTCTAGTTTTTTTAGACGCACCACATGGTTATTGCCCAGCGCCTTGTGGTAACGCGCCAAATATTCCTGCTCGGGCTGTCCGTCCGTCGGGATAAAAAGCGCTTTTTTTTCCAGTTCCGCCAAGTCCATGACCGTGGAGTAGCCGGAACGCGTTACAATCAGTTCCGCGGCATTCATCATCTCTTCCTGCCGCCGCCTGTTCAAGAGACCAAAAATTTCCACCGTGCCAATCTTTTTGTGATAGCCCGCTTTTTCCGGCGCCCCCAGCGTAACAACAGTCTGTTGACCCTGCAGTGCGTCCAGTTCCGCCAGCACTTTTTCTTCAAACACCGTGCGCTGGGGTTCCGGCCCGGAAATCGAAATGAAATAATCCAGCTTTTTCTTAGTTCGGCGTTTTTTGAGCATCGACAAAATGCCGATGTATTCCACATCTTTTTTCTTTAAAAACCAAAAGTTGTGCGTCAACAGGCCGGAAATCGAATTTCTCTCCGTATCCGGCACAATAAATTTTGTAAAATGTTTTTTGACGCGGCGCATATAATTTTCTGTAAAAATCTCGCCGAGCCAAGTGGCGCGGGCGGTGGACTGCTTGAGCTGATTGGACAAAAAATAACTGGGTCGGTTCGGCAAATAAATGCCCATGCGCGAATCCGAAAAAACAAGGTCAAATTTATATTTGGCGTGCAGTTCGAGAAATGCCCGGTGTTCGTCCAAAACTTCCTTGACAAAAAGCGGCGAATTCAGCAAAAAGCGGCGGGAGGAAAAACCTTTTTTGCGGAAAACCCTATTAAAAGAATAATCGCGTAGCTCAAAATATTTGGCGACAGTGTTGCCCAACTCCCGCCGCAGAAAAGCCAGCGAGCGGCCATAAGCAATGATATACACCGCATACCCGCGCTCAATCGCCGCCTGCACCAGCGGCAGCGTGCGCGTGGCATGTCCTAAACCATAGGAATTGAAAGCAAAAGCAATTTTCTTAGCTCCCATAGTTTTTTTAGGCATAGAATCAAATTATAACCAATTTTTTCTAGGCGGTAAAATAGTTTAACGTGCCAAGCATTGGCAAAACCAATCAGCGCACGTCCAGGCCAGCGGCGGCGACCAGCGCGTAATCAGCTTCGACAGAATTTCCGGCGGTGGTCAGATAATCGCCGAGCATGAAGCCGTTGGCCCCGGCCTCGAAAACCAAGTCCTGGCGGTCTTTCAATAATTGCTCACGCCCGCCCATCACGCCGATATTCTTGTCCGGCAGGAAAAAGCGGAACAAGGCAATCGTCCGGCAAATATCGCCGATGTCCAGCGGCTGGATATTTTCCAGACGGGTTCCGGCCACCGGATTGAGAAAGTTCAGCGGCACGGACTCCGGGGCAAGTTCCGCGAGAGCCTTGACCAGTTCCACGCGCTGTGCTTTGGTCTCGCCCAGACCGACTATGCCGCCACAACACAATTCCAAGCCGACCTCTTGAGCCGCGCGTGCCGTCCGCACCCGCTCCGCATAAGTATGCGTCGTGCAGATTTGCGCAAAATAAGATTCCGCAGTTTCCAAATTGTGATGATAACGGCGTAACCCCGCGTCTTTTAATTTTTGCAGAGACTGTTTATCTATAATGCCCAGCGAGGCGGCGGCAGGAATGTCCTCCGCGGCAAGCAAACGCACCGCCGCGGCCACCTGCTCAATGTCCCGCGGAGCCAAACCCC
>BGZO01000131.1 GCA_003864475.1 Candidatus Termititenax persephonae
CGCCACCACACCGCCTACGGCCAAAGGACATTAGTCGGCTAACCGGGAGTAGATTGCGGGGGCTTGTGCCCCCGCAACACGCGCCGGCAAGCCGGCGCGCGCGCACGTACTCAAAATGACTATAACAGGATTATTGTTATGAACACTAATACGTGTGGATAACGAGTAGACAACAGCCATAGGGGGACTGTAGTACACATGATAGCTGCACCAGTACATACCTACACGCTATAGGTAGTGTGGTGTTGACAACATACACCATGTGTGGCATATACCCATTATGACAATAACAAGATTATTGTTATGATTATTATTAAGGAGCAACTAATGAGTAGTATTAACTGGCTTAATGCCTCGTTACGAGGCAGACTAGGGGAGGTCGTAGGGTCATCATGGCGAGGCAAGCCATACACCAAGATGTACGTACCACCGACAGACCCCAAGACAACAGGGCAGACAGACGTGAGAGGCATATTCGCCCACGTCGGACATCTGGCGCACCTGCTATACAAGCCGGTACTGGAGCCGTACACGTACCCAGTACCACACAAGCACACAAAGTACAACCAGATGATGATGATTAACAAGGAGTTGTACGATGACAAGGTCTACGACCAAAGCAAGGTGCAGATACTCAAGGGCAGCCTGCTATCAGAGCCTGTAGAGTCAGCAGGTTACGACACTGACAGCGGGGAGGCAGATATAGTGTGGTACAAGGGTGATGATCCGGCCAGATACGATGACACCGCCATCATCGTGATATACTCTGAGGAGACGGACACGGTCAACGTATCTATCGCCAAGAGACAGACCCAAGGGGTATATCCGGCCATCGGCAAGGGGCTAGACGCCGCCAAGATGCACGTCTACCTGATGTTTGTCCGTCAACCGCAGGGGGCAGGCGACACGGGAGAGACGAGTACCACATCATACAGCACTGTCGAGGCGGTTACAAGAGCAACACCGGCCAAGCCAGCCTAGGAAAAACATGATTATAACAGGATTATTGTTATAGTCATAACAGGGGTACATGGTAATGCAGGCTGCATTACCATGTTTTTTTCGACTTTTTCCCGGCTTTTTTCCACGCGCGCGAAGATAATATATGTTCGCGCGATGATAGCGGTTAAGAAATCAGCGAAAAAACAAAAATTATATAAAATAAAGTCAAAATCCCAAGAAAAAACCTGCCGAGCGGTAAATAAATCACCTAGGTGGGCGGCCCATATCCGCGTAGGCTAGGCGACCAGATTATCGCCGATGCGGCAACCTGCGAAAAAACAGCGAAAAAACATGAGAAATCGGCGAAAACCTATAGCAAGGGTAAGAAAACCCAAGAAATAGCCGAAAATCATGACAAAACCGGCCAACCACGATGACAGATTACACAAAAAAAGAAAAAAAAGAAAAATAAACAGAATTTGCGCGCGCGTGAAGTATTAAATTCGCGCGCGTATGAAGTATTATAATTACTAATCTGCGAAACTGCCAAGGCAAAAAACGAACATAATACTTGATAGAAATCGGATTGAAAACGCGCACAAGACAAAAAAATAAAAAAAAATGGGGAAAGCGAACTGCACATAACAGGACTGTTTACGCTTCGCCGCCGATGGCGGCTCGGCCTCCACAATGGCTAGGTCATTCCGCTACGCTCCATTCCCACGCCATTGTTCCGGCACATTTTGCCAGCCCTGGTCTT
>BGZO01000132.1 GCA_003864475.1 Candidatus Termititenax persephonae
CAAAAAAAGAATCCAAATATGAGCCGTAGTTGCCAGCCAAGAAAAAAGGCACAGCGGAGACGGCGGCGGCGGCCAGCCAAGACAGCGCGGCAATGGTCAGCCCGTGCAACCAGTCGATCTCCTTTTGGGTAAAACAAAGCAGGCGCAAGCCCAAGCCGATACAGAGCGTCAGCGCCGCGCTAAAAAGATAATTTACCAGCGCGAGCCATTCCTGAAAAAATAACGCGGCCACAGACGGAATCGCCATAGCACAGCCCACGCCGACCAAAATCGTCCCAAGATAAAAACCCACAACCCGATGGTCTGCTAAACGCGGCTTAATCAGCATGGGTTATTCTTTAGCCCCCAGCAGGTCGAGCAGAACCTGCCGACTGTCATCCGAAGTTAAGGCAATCACATCGTCGCCGTGCTGTAAGACGGTTTGGCCGCGCGGCACCAGCACGTCCTCGCCGCGCAAAATAGAGATAAGCACCGTGTCCTTGGGCAGAACCAGTTCCATGACTTTTTTCGAAACAACAGGCGAGCAGGACGAGACGGTTACTTGCACAATTGCCATCTTGCCGCGTTTGAGCGTGAAAAGCGTAGACATCTCTGAGGAAGAAATCTCTTGCGTAATCAAGCCAGTAATAATCGCGCCGCTGTCCACCGGCACATCGACACCGAGCGCGGCAAAAGTCTGGGCATTGCGCGAATTGTTCACCTTGGCGACGGTTCGCCGCACGTTAAAACGCTCTTTGGCCAGCTGGCAAATGACGATATTGTCCTCATCATCTCCGGTCAGTGCCGCCACCACATCTGCCCTGCGCAGACAAGCTTGCTCCAAGACATCGGGGGCACAGCCGTCGCCGCAAATCACCAGCGCTTCTGAAAAAAGCCGCACCATTTGCCCACAAACTTCCGGGCGGCGGTCGAGCAGAACGACGGTATGTTTTTCGCGGAGCAGGTTGGCGGCCAATTGCCTACCGACATTGCCCGCACCGGCAATCACAATGAACATTGCTTCCCCTCCACAATCCTATCGTGAAGCAAGGTGGCAAATAAAGTAGTCCCGCTGACCACAGCCAAGCCCAGTTGCTTGTAAATATGGGCGCGACCCGGGTCATAAATACGCGTCAGCACTTTCGGAACTTTAAAAATTTTTTGGATAACCTGCGCCGCCACGATATTGGTATTGTCCCCGTTGGTTACGACCGCCGCCGCATCAGCCTTATCTACCCCGGCCGCCCGGAGAGTTTCCATATCGATGCCGTTGCCCACCAGCGTCGCGCCGTTAAAATCCGCGCCCAGTCTTTGGAAAGCCGCCTCGCTTTTGTCCAGCACCGTAACGTTATGCCCCGCCGCGCTCAAAATCTGTGCAGTCTCCGCGCCAACCCTACCGCAGCCGACAATTAAAACGTTCATGGGCAAGTTTAGCCAAAGATACCCGAATTGAGGAACTCAAAATTATTCTTGGTCTTCTTCAAAAGACTGACCAGCTCCTCGGTGGCATTCTCGGAATCAATGCTCTTGCGCAGCATAATCATTTTTTTCAAAACATCTGCCGCCAAGAGCAGCTCTTCCTTGCGCGTGCTGGAACTGACAATATCAATCGCCGGGTAAACGCGACGGTTGGCAAGTTTACGGTCGAGATGCAACTCCATATTGCCTGTACCTTTGAACTCCTCGTAAATCACGTCATCCATGCGGCTACCCGTGTCAAC
>BGZO01000133.1 GCA_003864475.1 Candidatus Termititenax persephonae
GCCCAGATAAATATATGTTTTTGTATGATTTAACAAAAATAAATTTTTCGTAAAGATTTTTTTGCCTAGAAAAAAACCTGCCCTCCCCTGCCCACCAAATACCAAGCAGGGCCGCTGTATGACCGCTGATTCCCTAGCCCGCCGCACGCAGTTTTTTGCTAGCAAGATACGGAATAGCCAGCAGCGCCATAACTAAACCCGTGCCAATCAAAAGAAAATCTATTTTGATAGTGTCCGCAAGCGGGCCGAAGATTAGCATACTCATCGGCATCAAGGCACTGCCCAGCATCAGGAAAACCGACATGACCCGTCCCATGTAAGCCGCTTCGACATTGGTCTGCAGTAAAACCATCACCGGAGTGTTGTACAGCGGCACGACAAGCCCCAGGACCGTCATGAACGCAACATAGAGCGGAAAATTACCGGCCAGACCGAGGCCGATAGTCAAACCACCGAAGACCGCGCAGGACAGCGCCATAGTCGCCGTTTTGCGCTTAAATCCGCCCCAGACACTAATAAAAATGCCGCCCAGCAACATGCCAGCGGAAAAGGTTATCTCGATAACACTGAGCCGCCAGACTTCACTGCCAAAATTTCTGGCAGTCTGCAGCGGAGTCAAAAAGCTGGCTGGTGCCAGACAAAAAGTAAAAATGGCGGAAAGCACAATCAGTTCGAAAACAAAAGCGTGTTTCCCGATGTATTGCCAGCCTGCTTTAAGGTCAGAAAAATAACCAAACGCGCTGTGCTGAACGGGTGTCTTGACCTGGGACTGCCGCGGAGTTTTGACCCCGAAACATAAAATGCCGATGCTCAAGGCGGCGGTACTTACGTCAAGAAAAAATAAAATCTCCAGCGGAGCGATGCTCAGCAAAGCTCCGGCCAGCAGAGGCGCGGTCAGCGTGGAAAAAGATTGAATGGCGCTTTGCAAGCCGTTCACTCTGGTCAGCTGTTGCGCCGGAACGATTTGCGGGATAAACGCACCGACCGCCGGCATCTGTATGCCTTGTCCGAGAGCGCGCACGCCCGAGCAAAACAATAAAATCCCGTAATGGTCAAAACCAAATATGAGCAGAACCGCCACGACCAAACTGGTCAGCGCAATAGAGCCGTCGGCCAGATTAATCAAATGTTTGCGGTTAAATCTGTCCGCCCAGATGCCACCAAACGGCGAAATAAGAAACATCGGCAAAAAGGCGGCGAGGACGTAAAGTGTCATCAGCGAGCCGGACTGGGATTTGAGTACAATATGCCAGCCGATGGCGTGCTGCACGACCAGTGAGCCAAAAATCGACAGAGCCTGCCCGCTCAAAAATAAGGCGGCATTCTTTTTCCAGTTTTTCATAAAATATCCTTTCGTTGAATTAGATTTATACGTCTGTAAACGGATGATACGATAATTTCTGTGTGAGAAATTATTGGCAAGAAAAACGGCGAGGCTTTAATTATTGAAAAATTTGCATGGGAAAAATATACTATATTTAGAAATTGGCTGTCAATAAAATCCACGCTTTATTTTCCAGCCGATACGGTTATAATATCTGCTCAAGAGAAAGTGAGCGCCTTATGCGGTATATTAATGAAGCCTTGATTTGGGAAACTCTGGAGCAGGCGGAGAAAACTACGCCAGCTGAGATTGAAAAAATTTTACAAAAATCGCGGAAACTACAACGGCTGACTTTGGCGGAA
>BGZO01000134.1 GCA_003864475.1 Candidatus Termititenax persephonae
GCAATAAACAGGTGGTCGCCATGGCTGAACGTGCCGCCATCAACATGCCGATACAGGGGACTTCGGCGGACTTGATAAAGATGGCCATGATTCGCGTCGCGGCGGCGCTCCAAGAAAAAAAATACCAGGCCCAAATGATTTTGCAGGTGCATGATGAACTGGTTTTGGATTTGCCGGAGTCCGAAGTGGCGGCGGTGGAAGCCCTTGTTAAGGAAATCATGTCCACGGTTTATCCGCTCAAAGTCCCCCTGCAAGTCAATACGGCGGTCGGAAAAAATTGGCTGGAGGCGAAGTAATTATGCCGCCGCTCTGGCCGCGCGAAAAGCCTCAATCAATTCCTTGCCTTGTTCGCCAAATTTGGCGGCGAGCGCTTCTAACGCCTGCGTGTCCTTGCTCATCAAGGCGCGGTACAAACTATCGCTGTTGCTGATGTCCAATTTCTCGCGGACATTTTTTTCAATTTCTGGTTTTCTCATTATTTGTGCCATGTTATTTTTCTCCTTTTGGTTAATTATTTCCCTGGTATTGTTATCTTAAAGTTATTATTATTAGTAAGTGCCTTAAAAATTTCTCCAATATTATTTTTGTACGCCACTGTGTTTTTTGAATCAGGAGCCATGGTTCCTTCTGCATTTTTGACGGAAGGGTTAGGACTGGTAGTAAGATGGGTATATGCCGGCCCACTTACTCCTCCAGCAGACATATCCGTATATAGTTGCCTCATTTTCTTCCTCCCAGATTTATTTTTTTATTTACGCCATTATCTCAATCGTCGGTGTCATCATTTCCGATGTTTGGGCTAACTCAATGCTTACATCATTGGCCAAACCTAACGACCCGATTGCCAGTGTAACCAGAGACATTACCAGCGCTTTTTTTAGATTATCGCCCATTCCCATAATTTGTTCTCCTTCCATATGCCTGTTATTGCGTCCACAGAGATGTATACCCACTTTTTGGGGAAATATACCCCCAGTCTGGTAGACTGGGGGTACTTCCTCGGGCGCAAGGAAATACGCCCTCGGTCGTACCCTTTTCCAGCCCGGTAGGCGGCACTCCGTGCGCTGGTCGCGCACTGGGACTTCTATTGCCAGCCCGGTTGGCTGGCAAATCTTCCTCGGCGACTTGCGACTGCGAGTGGCCTCAAGCCGCCGCAGAAGTTTCTGTGGCTAACCAAGCCACAGATAGTCGCTCTCGGTCGTCGCCTGATAGGAATCACAGGCGCAGTCGCACCCTTGGCTGGTCGCGCATTTTGGACACTGCGCGTGCAAGGAATTCCACGCGCGGTAGCAAGAGCGACTGCCCTTGCGCGGTACAGCTTATTGCGGACAGGCAGTCTCGCCGCGTGGAGCGCGTCATAACGCTTATTGGTCCCCGGCTGTAAGCGTTGCGGTTTTAAGGTCATGGCCCCTTGCGGGGGTTTGGGGGTGGCGGTGGAACCCCCAAGCGGCGTTTTCTTTGGGACTTTCTTTGTCGCCGCCGGACAAAGAAAGTCCATGCCGCAGGCGTTTATTGCCCATAATAAAGAACGGAGAAATTTGAACACAAAACATTGTGCTAGGCATGAGACATGGTACCCCCCTAGGGCAACAGATAAATACCCAGAACGGTCAGGATTATGCATGGCGGAAAAAGCCCGGATAGCCTTGAGATTGTGGTCCTCAATCAACACCACGGGA
>BGZO01000135.1 GCA_003864475.1 Candidatus Termititenax persephonae
TGCCCCAGCCGAGAAATACTGTTATGCCTGGCTGAGCCGCCTGAAAGATAATTACGATTTGTGGCCGTATTTTTTGCTGGGCAAAGTATTGTTCCTGCAGGAGAAAATGGACGATGCTTATCGGATGTTGCAGCTGGTTTACACGAAATTTGCTAATGATTTGGATTTTGGTGAGAATATCCAAAAAGAAAAGTTTATGTCCGAATTATATTATTTTTACGGTGCGTGCTGCGTGGCAAAACAAAATTATAAGCTTGGTTTAAAACTCTTGCGTAGAGTCAGACGAAAATATTATGCCGACAGTCCGGGAGTGGATAAATTGATTGAAATTGCGGAGCAGCGGCTAGGTGGCCAGTCCCAGACTGGCACGAAAGTTGAATTGCCGACCATTTCTCTGTGCATGATAGTGCGGGACGCGGCGGCCAATCTGGATTTGTGTTTGAGTTCCGTGCAGAAAGTGGTGGACGAGATTGTCATTGTCGACACCGGCTCCCAGGACGGCACCATCGAGATTGCCCGGAAATACACGGACAAGATTTATCATTTCAAGTGGTGCGACGATTTTGCCAAGGCGCGCAATGAGAGTTTGAAATACGCGACCAAGGATTGGATTTTGGTACTGGATGATGACGAGGCTTTGCGGCCAGAGTCGTCCGCGCGGATTAAGCAATTTTTGGCAGAACAGCCTGCGGAAAGAAATGTTTACGTTGTGGGCATTTGTGAATGTAAGCGCACCGAGGCGGAGAAAGAACTTCTGGCTGGACAAGAATGCACAAGCACTTACGTGCATAATGTCGACAGGCTTATCCGTAATCATCAGGGTTTGCAGTATCAGAACGCGCTGCATGAGATAATTACGGAAAAAGACGGGGGTTTAGCTTATGCCAGCACCCTGACTTTACTGCATTGGGGATACAATGAGGGCATAAATCAGGAACGTTATCTGCGGAATTTTCGGATAATGCAAAAAGAATTGGCGGCAAAACCCGACGATTTTCTGACCCAGTTCAATTATACCCGCGCCTATTCGGTTTGGGATGGGCGTGCTGTGCCGGAGTTGCTACGTAATATGGACAGAACTATCGACCTATATCTTAAAGATGACAAGGCGTTTTGCCGAATGCCGTTAGCAGAAATATATGACGATTATACAGTGATTTTGACTAATGAGAGACAGTATGCTTGGGCAGAAAAATATTGTTATGCTTGGCTAACCAGATTGAAAGACAATTACGATTTAATGCCTTATTTGCGCCTAGGTAAAATTTTGATACTAGCGGAAAAAATCGACGAAGCGTACCGTATCTTAAAATTGGTTTACGAAAAATCACAGAATGGTATTCCTTTTTGTGCCGCGCAGCATCTGAAAGGCTTTAAGTCAGATTTATATTTTTTCTATGGGGTGGCCTGTATGCGAACTGGGGATTATCGGTTGGGCGTAGAATTGATGAATATTGTGAAACAAGAATATATTACTAACAATCAAGTGGTGGACAATTTGATTGAGTTTGCTCAAGAAAAAGTCCAGAAACTACCGACCATTTCTCTGTGCATGATAGTGCGGGACGCGGCGGCCAATCTGGATTTGTGCCTGAGTTCCGTGCAGAAAGTGGTGGACGAGATTGTCATTGTCGACACTGGCTCCCGGGACGGCACCATCG
>BGZO01000136.1 GCA_003864475.1 Candidatus Termititenax persephonae
GGCGGAGTCGGCCAAGGGCTTGGCCCTGTCTTCCTTGGAGACTGGCGTGCCGGTGGTCAATGGCATTCTGACCACGGCGACGACCGAGCAGGCTTTGGCGCGTGCCGGGGTCAAATCCGGCAATAAAGGTTTTACGGCGGCGATGACCGCGATTGAGATGGCGAATTTGCTGCGGCAGATTAAATAGGCAGTCGATAATGGCCAGCGTGCAGTTAAAAGATTTGGTTAAGTCCTATGATGGGACGAAGCTGATTGTCAAAAACATCAATCTGACGATTAAAGACGGTGAGTTTTTAGTGCTGGTCGGCCCGTCTGGTTGCGGCAAGACCACGACCCTGCGGATGATTGCGGGCTTGGAGGAAATTACGGGCGGCGAGGTTTTGATTGGCGGCAAGGTCGTCAATGACGTGCATCCCAAGGATCGCGATATCGCCATGGTGTTTCAAAACTACGCGCTCTATCCGCACATGAGCGTCCGCGAGAATATGTCTTTTGGCTTAAAACTGCGCAGAACCCCGCCCCAGATTATTAAGGAAAGGGTGGACGAGGCTTCGGAGATTTTGGGTTTGGCTGAGTACCTCGACCGCAAGCCCAAGCAATTGTCCGGCGGTCAGCGTCAGCGCGTGGCCTTGGGACGCGCCATCGTCCGGCATCCCAAAGTGTTTCTCATGGATGAGCCGCTCTCCAACCTCGATGCCAAGCTGCGCGTGCAGACCCGCGGCGAGATTAAGAAACTGCATAACCGCCTCCACGCGACGATTGTTTATGTAACGCATGATCAGGTCGAGGCCATGACACTGGGCGACCGCATCGCCGTTATGGACAGCGGCATTATTCAGCAATGCGCTCCGGCCATCACGGTCTACGACCAGCCCGCCAATATTTTTGTCGGCGGTTTTATCGGCTCGCCGGCGATGAATTTTATTAAAGGGTGTATTGCCAAGACCGGACGGATTTATGAATTTGCGACGGAGAATTTTAAGTTGCAGTTGCCCAAAGGTTTGTCCGCCGAGTACGATAAGATTTTGGGCAAAGATTTGGTGCTGGGCATCCGCCCCACGGATATTTACGATAAGACCGCCTTGCCTTGGCTGCATCTGGAGCAGGAACAGCCCATCACGGTCAAGGTGGATTTCAGCGAAAAACTCGGCATGGAAAATTATGTTTACGTGCATATCGGCAGTCAGCAGGTTACCGCGCGGGTGGACTCACATATTGAGTGCAAAGAAAATCAGGATTTAAATTTGTATCTCAATCTCAAAAAGATGCATGTTTTTGACGCGGCGACGCAGCGGGTGTTGATTTAATTTCTGTTATAATCTCCGCAATGGCGGAAATCGACCACAGCATAGATTTGACGACGACTCTCAAGACCGACCAGCAGATGCAGGGCGATGTACAGTCTGTGCAGTCTTTTTTCAAGATAGCGCAGGAAGCGTTTAATGAGAAGCGTTACCGCCTCGCGATTATTTACTTGCGTAAGATTATTCAGATTGACAATACCTACGCCTCGGCGTTCAAAATGCTGGCACGGATTTTTCAAATCCGGCACAATTACAAGAAAGCGGCGGAAATTTTGCGACAGGGCGTGGAGATTAATTACCGCGACGCGGACTTGCACTATCAGCTTGGGCATACTTATTATCTGC
>BGZO01000137.1 GCA_003864475.1 Candidatus Termititenax persephonae
CGTTTTGTTAGGAGGTAAGCCAAATCTTTTTTGGCCTGCAAGGGGTGCTTGGCTTTAACAGCGTCTAAATCCTCCAGAGTGAGCATGGTGTAGTATTGCAACATAATCTCGTCCGAGACAGACATTATTTTGCCGTACATATCATCGGGGGCGTCGTTAAGGCCTATATAATTGCCGTAGGATTTGGACATTTTTTTAACTCCGTCCGTGCCGACCAGCAGCGGGACGGTCATAACCACCTGCGGCGCCTGCCCGGAGTTTTTTTGCAGCTGGCGTCCGACCAGGAGGTTAAAAATCTGGTCTGTGCCCCCAAGCTCCACGTCGGCCCGTAGCGCGACGGAATCCTGCCCCTGGAATAGGCTGTACATAATCTCCAGCAGAGTTATCGGCCGGCCGGCTTTTATGCGGGTTTTAAAATCGTCGCGTTCCAAAACCTGGGAGACGGTTACTTTTGAAAGCATGCCAAGTATTTCTTTGTTGGTTATAAAAGGGTCAAGCCATTCGCTGTTGAAGCGGACTTCGGTTTTGGCCGAGTCCAAAACTTTAAAAGCCTGTGTCATATAGGTTTCGGCATTTTTGCAGATAACCTCGCGTTGCAGGACGGGGCGCGTGCTGTCGCGGCCGGAAGGGTCGCCTATTGCCGCCGTAAAATCGCCTATTACCAAAACTGCGGTATGCCCGAGCTCCTGGAAAGCGCGCAGCTTTGTAAGCACTACGCTGTGGCCGAAGTGGAGGTCGGCGCTGGTCGGGTCGCACCCGAGTTTTATCCTGAGGCGTTTGCCGCCGGTCAGTTTTTTCTCCAGCTCGGCCTCGCTTACGAGGTCTATCGTGCCACGTTTTAGGAGGTTGATTGCGTCTTTGGTGTCCATAAAAATCTCCGTAATTGTATTGATATATTTTAGCATTTATATATCGCGGCGAGAAGCGGCGAGAGTGCCGCATTATATAAAATTATACGGGTCGGCCACTATTTTAAGCGTTACTTGTTTCGGGGGCTTGTTGTCAAAGAGGGTTTTCAGAAAGCCTTGCAGCATGGCGTCATCTAAAGATTTTACCAGGAGATACTGCTGGGAGAATTTGTCAGCCTGTACTCCGGACTGTACGGGGCCCTCAACCCTCATAAAGGCGCTGTAAGCGGTTTTTACGGCATCTAAAATAATCTGCGTGAAAGTGTTTAAATCTTTTTTGCTTTTGGAAGTTAAAACCAGCTTTACCAGGCTGTTATAGGGGGGGAAGTTAAATTCTTTGCGGAATTCCGCTTCTGCTGCCGCGGCGGCGGAGTAATCTCCGGAAAGCAGAGGTTTGAAATCAAAGGCTTGAGGGTTCGCTAGCTGTACTATAAGCCGGCCGTTTTTAAAACGTGCCAGGCGGCCTTTAAGGTTAAAAAGAAGCTGATAAAAATGCTCGCCCGCGCGGAAGTCCGGTGTGTTGAGTTCCATATCCGCGTCCAGTAGAGCAATTAAATTTATTTTGCTGCCGTGCAGCCCGACACGCAGCGCCATCTGCGTGCCGATTACGATATCGGCTGAGCCCTCGCGCAAAGCCTGCTCCACATAGTGGCCTTCGGCCTCTTTGGTGGAGAGCGTTTGGGAATCCAGCCGCAAAACGCGCGCCGAAGGGAAGATTTTCTGCACATCCTCCGCAACGG
>BGZO01000138.1 GCA_003864475.1 Candidatus Termititenax persephonae
GACTTAGGGAATGGTGACCCCGATACGAATTGAACGTACGACCTGCTGCTTAGGAGGCAGCCGCTCTATCCAACTGAGCTACGGGGTCAGGAAGCATATTTTAGCATTAAAATCGTTTTAACAAATTAACTCTTCACGACCACCGTCTGGGTCGGATAAGCAAAATCGATGCCGTGCTGGGCGAATTCTGTTTTTATCTTGAAATTAATCTCCTGCTGAGTGTCCATGTACTTATTGTAATCACTGCTCAGCACATAATAGACCACTTCAAAAATCAGCGTGGAATCGCCGTATTCCGCAAAATGTGCGCGGTCAAAACTGGTTTGCTTAACCGACTGGATGATTTTGGTCAGAATCTGCGGTATGGCTTGGAGCAGCTCACTCGGCGTTTGGTAACTAACGTTGAGCCGAAAAGAAATGCGGCGCAGATTCATTCTTTTGTAATTGCGGACGCGCGCCCCGGTCAAATCCGTATTAGAAAATATCAATTCCTCACCGCTCAAACTGCGCAGGCGCGTGGTCTTGATGCCAATGTTTTCCACCGTGCCTTTGAATTCGTCAATGACGATGTAGTCGCCTAGTTCAAACGGTCGGTCGAAAAAAATAATAAAATAACTGAACAGGTCGCCGAGAATGGACTGTGCCGCCAGTGCGATGGCGATACCGCTGATGCCCAGCCCGGTAACCAGCGCAGAGATTTTGAGACCGAGATTGTCGAGCAGAATAATCAACACGATAATCCAGATGCAGGTCTGCATGGTTATTTTAATGATGGCGACGGTTTGCTTGTGATTATGCCCCGGTCTTTTGTCCAAGGCACGCTCGACGAACGGCAAGAGCAGATTGATGCCGTAGCGCACCGCGTAGTAGACGACGATTAGAGCCAAGAGCGCATAGGCAAATTTAAAATAACCTGCGAACAGTTCGCCGTAATATTGAAACCTGGTTATGACTGCCAGCATAGGCTTGATTATAAGGTATAATCCCGATTATGTCTGTCTTAGTGGAGCGCGACCATGTCGGCATTTTTGGCAAGATGAATGCCGGTAAAAGTTCGATTATGAATCTGCTGACTCAGCAGGAGACCTCGATTGTTGCCGCCGTACCCGGCACGACAGCCGACACCAAGATTGCCTTGCAGGAGATTCACGGCCTGGGCCCAGTCAAGCTTATGGACACCGCGGGGCTGGACGAGCAGGGAGACTTAGGCGCTAAAAAACGCCAAAAAACCTACCGCGACTTGAAAGAATGTGATTTGGTAATCTTGGTCATCAATCCGGCGGACAAAGCTTGGGCGGCGGAGAGCGACTTGCTGGAAAAATCTCGTGAACTGGACAAACAACTCCTCGTCGTCTACAACATCTTTGGGCAGGACGAGGCCGTGGCCACGGCACTGGAAAAAGATTTGGCTCCCCTGCGTTTTTATAAAAAAATAATCCTGCGTGCCAATGACCCGCGTTACCGTCCGGCCCTGCTGGATTTTATTCTGCAAAATTATGTTCCGAAACAGGACAAGACCGAGCTGCTGCCTTTTGTCCAGCGGAACGAGTATTATGTGCTGATTATCCCGATGGATGAGGAAACTCCGCCGGGACGTTACCTGCGTCC
>BGZO01000139.1 GCA_003864475.1 Candidatus Termititenax persephonae
CCATCACGATTTTCAGCGCGGTGCCGCAATTGTGGGAAATTTTCTTTGACCAAATCGCCAAAAAAATCAAAAACGAGTCAAAATTTAAGCACGCTTTGTTTATGTTTGTCTTGAAACATGCGCCGAGTTTCCGGCATGTCGGCCTGGGTAAATTTCTGGACAAATTATTTTATCCGATCCACAAAGCTTTTGGCTTGAAAGTCCGGATTTTGCTCTGCGGCGGTTCGCGGCTGGGCTGGCGTTATTGTCTTTACTATAAATATATGGGCTTCACGCTGATCGAGGGATACGGTTTGACCGAAACCACGGGTCCGCTGGTCGGCGGCAATCCCCGAAAGCCCAAGCCGATTTGCGTCGGTAAACCGCTGGGCGAAAATTTTGTGGAAGTGCGCAATCACAATAAAGACGGCATCGGCGATATTTGGCTCAAGGGTGTTTCGGTCATGCCGGGCTACTACAAAAATCCCGAAGCGACCAAAGCGGCCTTTGACGAGAACGGCTGGTTTGACACCGGCGACATGGGTTTTCTGGACAAGCAGGGCGAGCTGCATATACGCGGCCGCCGCAAAAATGTGATCGTAATGGCTTCCGGCAAAAATGTTTATCCCGAAGAACTGGAAGCGTACTATTTGAAATCACCGCTGATCGAAGAGATTACAATTTTTGGCCGCTACGTAGACCGGCACGAGACAGTTTACGCTGTGATCCGTCCGCTGGAAAACACGGAAAATGCTTACGCGAAAATCAAAACAGAATTGAAACATTTGAGTTTTGGTCTGCCGACCTATAAACGCATTGGTGATTTTGCCGTGTCCGTCGAACCGCTGCCGCGCACCTCCACGCAAAAAGTCAAAGTCCACGAAGTCATCGCGCTGCTGGAAGCCGGGAAGTATCAGACAAAAGCTGCTGACTAAAACGCAGTTAGTCTTTCTTTTAATTAGAGGGTATTTGCATTTTTGACTTTTTTATACTACTAGTATAAAAAAGTCAAATTTGCTCTTTGACGAAATTCTGCAAGTCCAGGCAGTCTGTGATTTTCGTAAAAACAATTTGGGTATTTTTGTATTTAGCAGTTCCAGTATAGTTGGCGGAGAGGACAAAGGCTTGGTGTGTGTCCGGGTAGCGTTTAAGAAAAGCCTTGAGGCCTTGCGGTATATTGGCGTCTGGCCAGGTGGATTTCACTTCTATAGGCGTAGGCCGGCGGTTGACCAGCAAGACAAAATCCACTTCATTGCCGGATTTATCCCGCCAAAAACGCAGCTCCATATTTGGCCGCAATTGCCAGAGTAAATTTAGGAACACAAAGGATTCATTGATAGCGCCGAAGTCTTTTCTGCTGCGGCCAGCGGAAAAATCTTTCAGCAGGGTGTTCCTGATGCCGAAGTCATACAGAAAAAACTTGCGGGATTTTTTCAATTCGTTGCCAATGTTTTTGGAGTAAGAGCCGAGCGGAAAACACGTGTAAGTATTTTCCAAAAGTGTTAAATATTTTTCAACAGTGCGGCTGGTTAAGCCGATTTCATTGGCCAAACTATGGATAGAGATCAGCGAGCCTTGCCGTTCGGCCAGCAAGTAGAGCAGATTATTAAAAGCGCGGATATTTTCTT
>BGZO01000140.1 GCA_003864475.1 Candidatus Termititenax persephonae
GCGCTGTTTATTTTCTGCGAGTGGCCGCTTTGGACAGGGCAGGCAATCGCGGCGACTGGAAAACCGTCCTCGCTTATCACCATGACCAAGACCAGCCCGGCGTGCCTACAACCGACAAACGGATAGATTGGACGACTATCGCCAATCCAACTCCCGGGGTCTGGGGCGCCGTTGAGGACACTGGTGGCTCGGGCATAGCCGGGTATTTTGTCTATTGGGGAGTTTCGGCAGATGCCCAAGACAAAACTATTTTCCGCGCGGGGACGAACGAAGCGGCACGTGCTTATCCGCTGACTCTGGACGAGAGCGGGATTTATTATTTGCGTGTCGCGGCGCAGGACATTGCCGAAAATATCGGCGACTGGAAAACCGTCCTGACTTATCATTTTGACAAAGACGCGCCACCACCGCCCCTCTCCCCTTCCCCATCCGCCTGGACGAATGTCGCCACTGTGCCAGACGGCTCTTGGCCAGAGGTTATTGACAATGGCTCCGGTGTGGCCGGCTATCATTACTATTGGAGCAAGGACGTTACGGACAATCCGCAAAACCCGCAGTTCATCACCCAAAATCACAACAACTATACCGGACTGTCCTGCAATGGCGGCAATGGTGTCTATCGGCTTATGGTCAGAGCCCAAGACAAACTCGGTCATGTCGGTGAGTGGGCATCCGTACTGACCTACCGTTATGACAAAGAACCCCCCGGACAATCACCAACGTCCATAAATATTGAATGGACAAACGAGGACGCGGCCAAAATCTCTTGGAGTCCGGCAGAGGACACGGGCGGCTCGGACATCGGCGGATATTACGTCTATTGGGGAACCTCCGCCAACGGTCAGACTGAGGATGAAGACTGTTTCCAATCAGGTAATGACTCCACGGCGCGTTCCTATCAATTGTCTGCCAGTGTCAGTGGGATTTATTTCTTGCGTGTCGCCGCCCAAGACACGGCAGGCAATGTCGGGGCTTGGCAAACAGTCCTGACCTATTATTTCGACAATGACCCGCCCGGAGTCGCGCCCGCTTCTCCCGCCGTAGCTTGGACCAATGATGCCAATCCGCAGAGTTTGAACTGGGATTCAGCCGCGGATACGGGCGGCTCGGGCGTGGACGGTTATTATATCTATTGGGGTCCTTCTACCAATGGTCAGAGCAATGACGCGGCCTATTTCCGCCAAGGCAATACCACACTTGACCGCCGCATCAAACCAACTGTCTTAAAATCCACGGGTGAATATTATCTCAGGGTCAAGGCGGTCGACCTCGCCGGAAATGTTGGGGATTGGCAGACCGTGCTGGTCTATCATTTCGACAACACCAAGCCCGGCCAGCCCAGCGCAGCAAAGGATACGAATACCTGGCACAACGACTCCAAAGTGCCAAATGGAAGCTGGACGGCGGCTCCAGATGAAGGGTCGGGAATCAACGGTTATTATGTTCATTGGGGGAAAGACACGCCCAGCGACACCCAAACCCAATACCAAACCGACACGAATTATAAAGACTTGTACTGCGACCATGGACAGGGAATATACCGCTTGTCCGTGCGTGCCAAAGACAAGGCCGGAAATGTTTGTGATGAGTGGACAACAGTCTTAA
>BGZO01000141.1 GCA_003864475.1 Candidatus Termititenax persephonae
GCGCTGTTTATTTTCTGCGAGTGGCCGCTTTGGACAGGGCAGGCAATCGCGGCGACTGGAAAACCGTCCTCGCTTATCACCATGACCAAGACCAGCCCGGCGTGCCTACAACCGACAAACGGATAGACTGGACGACCACCGCCAATCCAACCCCCGGGGTCTGGGGCGCCGCTGAGGACACTGGCGGCTCGGGTATAGCCGGGTATTTTGTCTATTGGGGAGTTTCGGCGGATGCCCAAGACAAAACGATTTTCCGCGCGGGGACGAACGAAGCGGCGCGTACTTATCCGCTGCTATTGGACGAGAGCGGGATTTATTATTTGCGTGTCGCGGCGCAGGATATTGCCGAAAATATCGGCGACTGGAAAACCGTCCTGACTTATCATTTCGACAAAGACACGCCTTTGCCGCCCCTCTCCCCTTCCCCCTCTGCCTGGACGAATGTCGCCAGCGTGCCAGACGGCTCTTGGCCAGAGTTCATTGATAATGGCTCCGGCGTGGCCGGCTACCATTACTATTGGAGCAAGGACGTTACGGACAATCCGCAAAATCCGCAGTTCATCACCCAAAATCACAACAACTATGCCGGACTGTCCTGCAATGGCGGCAGCGGTGTCTATCAGCTTATGGTCAGAGCCCAAGACAAACTCGGTCATATCGGCGAGTGGGCATCCGTACTGACCTACCGTTATGACAAAGAACCCCCTGGACAATCGCCAACGTCCATAAATATTGAATGGACAAATGAGGACGCGGCCAAAATCTCTTGGAGTCCGGCGGAGGACACGGGCGGCTCGGACATCGGCGGATATTACGTCTATTGGGGAACCTCCGCCAACGGTCAGACTGAGGAGGAAGACTGTTTCCAATCAGGCAATGACTCCACGGCGCGTTCCTATCAATTGTCCGTCAGCGACAGCGGGATTTACTATTTACGTGTCGCCGCCCAAGACACGGCAGGCAATGTCGGGGCTTGGCAAACAGTCCTGACCTATTATTTCGACAAGGATCGGCCCGGAGTCGCGCCCGCTTCCCCCACCGTAGACTGGACCAATGATGCCAATCCGCAGAGTTTGAACTGGGATTCAGCCGCGGATACGGGCGGTTCGGGCGTGGACGGTTATTATATTTATTGGGGAACTTCCGCCAATGGCCAAAACGATGACGCGGCCTACTTCCGCCAAGGCAATACCATGCTTGACCGCCGCATCAAACCAACTGTCTTAAAATCCACGGGTGAATATTATCTCAGGGTCAAGGCGGTCGACCTCGCCGGAAATGTCGGGGATTGGCAGACCGTGCTGGTCTATTATTTCGACAACACCAAGCCCGGCCAGCCCAGCGCGGCAGAGGATACAAATACCTGGCACAACGACTCCAAAGTGCCAAATGGAAGCTGGACGGCGGCCTCGGATGAAGGGTCGGGAATCAACGGTTATTATGTTCATTGGGGGAAAGACACGCCCAGCGACACCCAGACCCAATACCAAACCGACACGAATTATAAAGACTTGTACTGCGACCATGGACAGGGAATATACCGCTTGTCCGTGCGTGCCAAAGACAAGGCCGGAAATGTTTGTGATGAGTGGACAACAGTCTTAA
>BGZO01000142.1 GCA_003864475.1 Candidatus Termititenax persephonae
GGAATTAACTAAAGGATTTGGTAAAGGTTTTTCGTCTGCTAATTTGCGTAATTTTCGGCAATTTTATTTAACTTACCAAAATGACCGATTTGCTACACAGTGTGTAGCAAATCTGACTTGGAGCCATAATAGGCTAATAATGCGTGTGCCTGACGCAACAGCAAGAAATTATTATCTAAAAGAAGCAGCGGAGCAACAATGGAGCGTAAGAACATTAGAGCGCAACATTAACACACATTATTATCAGCGGCTTATTTCATCTGGCAAGAAAAACGCGCCAACCGCCGACAAACACAAAGAGCAATATCAGATTGAAGATTTTATTAAAGACCCCTATATTTACGAATTTCTAAATGTGTCAGAGCCGCTTAATGCTACTGAAAAAGATATTGAAACCGCGCTTATAAATAATTTACAAAAATTTCTGCTAGAACTTGGCAAGGGATTTTCTTTTATTGGGCGGCAGGTCAGAATTAGTACGGAAACGACACATTTTTATATCGACCTTGTATTTTATAATTATATCTTAAAATGTTTTGTGTTGTTCGATTTGAAAACCGACAAATTGCAACATCAAGACATCGGGCAAATGGATATGTATGTACGCCTGTTTGACGAATTAAAACGCGGTAAAGACGATAAGCCTACCATTGGCATAGTCTTATGTGCCAACAAAGATGAAACGATTGTTAAGTACAGTGTGTTGCAGAAAAACAAACGCCTTTTTGCCGCCAAATATCTGCCCTATTTACCTACGGAAAGAGAACTGGCCAAAGTAATTGAACAGCAAAAAAGGGCTTTTTTGTTACAATCGAAGAAACGCTAATTTTTAAAATCCCCCGTATTGTCTAAACACAGATTACGAACGCAAAAATCCAGATAATAAATCTTGAGTAAAAAATTGAAAACGGCGGATTGGCGAATCAGTATCTTGCCAAGATTGCCTGCACAGAAATATTTATGCGCCGCGCTATGTCCCCCTTGACCTGCCGTGCAATGAGCGGGGCGGAGCGGTCAGGCAGGCGTTGCGCGTCGAAAAAAAGCAGGTACGGCTGGACCTGCAAGGCGCGGGCAAGTTTTTCAATCATCTCTACGGACGGAAATTTTTTGCCGGCCTCTATCTCGCAAATATAATTCGTCGCCGTGTCGCATTGTTCCGCCAGCTTCATTTGGGAAAACCCAGCCGCGTGCCGGAATTTTTTTAAATTTACCGCAAAGCATTTCCTCAGACTCATTTTATTATGCTAATAGCTTGTGTTACTGTTTGACAAACAGCTTTTAGCTATGATATAATAATAAAAACACAGCCTAAGGCTATGTTTTATTCAAGGGGGGATGGTTATGGCAAATAATTACGGCGACCAAGCAAAATATAAAAGTGAGCCTTACTATATAGATTCCGAGAAGAAGATTACGGCCTTGGGCATGAGGATGGCCCTGGGGACGAAAGAGGACGTGGCGAACAGGCAGGACACCATCACTGACAACTCCACGTATTACCCGTCAGCCAAGGCCGTCTACGCGCACACGTCCAATAAAAACAACCCGCACGGCGTAACGGCGGCGCA
>BGZO01000143.1 GCA_003864475.1 Candidatus Termititenax persephonae
GATATTGCGCGCCGCGCCAAAAAATCTCTTGGGCTTATGCAGCGAGGCGGGGTCCAGACCGCCGGAGAGCGTGCGCCCGGACGGCGCGACCACGATATTGTGCGCCCGCGCCAGACGGGTAATGCTGTCCAGCAAAATCACCACATCTTTGCCATGCTCGACTAAGCGCTTGGCGGACTCCAACAACAGCTCCGACACCTTGACATGCTGTTCGGGCGGCTCGTCAAAAGTCGAGGACACAACCTCGCCTTTCACAAATCGGCGCATGTCGGTAACTTCTTCTGGACGCTCGTCAACCAGCAGTACTTTGATAATCACTTCCGGATGATTAATCTCGATGCTCTTGGCAATATCCTTCAAGATGCTCGTCTTGCCGGCTTTGGGCGGGGAGACAATCATGGCCCGCTGGCCGAAGCCAATCGGGGCCACCATGTCAATCAAGCGCGTCGTGATATTTTGTGGACTGGCCTCCAGATTCATTTTTTGGTCAGGAAAAATCGGCACGAGATTGCTGAAAAAAGTCCGCTTGCGCGCCGCCTCCAGCGTCAGGCCGTTAATCTCATCCACCCGCGCCAAGGAAAAATATTTCTCGCCCTCCTTCGGCTTACGCGCCAGCCCGCTCACCCGGTCGCCCGTCAGGAGCGAAAACCGCCGAATCTGTGCCGAGGAGACATAAATATCCTCGCTCGAAGGCAGATAATTATTGACGCGCAGGAAACCGTACCCGTCGGGCAGACGTTCCAGTACGCCCTCGCAGGCCACCGCGCCCTCGTCGCCGGTTTTGAGCTGCATGATTTTATAAATCAAGTCGCTCTTCTCCAGCGTGGTCATCTCCTCAATCTTTAATTCTTTGGCAATCGCATACAGCTCGGAAATTTTCAGCCGTTGCAACGCGGGAATATCCAGCGAGGCGATGAGTTTTTCATTGCTTTTATCGCCGTTTTTTTCGGGATTTTTTTCAGGAACTTTTTCTGGTTTCTGAATCTCCCCGTCTGTTTTCTCCGCAGGGATATTGTCCTGCCCTCTTGGTTGTCTGCCTGCCATCATATTCTCCCTCTTTCTTTAAAATGAAATTTTTATAAAGACCTAAAAATTAGTCCGAAAGTTATCTTACTATAACATGCGCTGGAAAAATAAACAATAGCCGTGGTATAATTAAATTATGTTGATAGAAGAAACTGAATACATGGGCAAGCCGATGCTCAGCATCAAGAACGACGAAAATGACCGTTTCCCGTTTTCTTTTGGCATTGCCAAGGCCAAGAAGGTGCTGGGTGCGCTGGAGGATATCAAGCAATTCGTGGCCAAACATGACGCGCCTCCGGCGAGCGCCAAGCCCGACGCAGGACAAGAATAATCGGGGTGTCCTAGCCAGCTACTAAAGGTACGGAGATTATTTTTTATTATTTGAGCATTTGGGGGAGAGATGGGGCGACCGAAACATCTCCGGTAAAATATTCGGCGGGACCTTTATACGGCTTGACTTCTCCTTTGCGGACGATTTGTTGCGATTTTTCCATAGTTTTTACCCTCGGTTTAGT
>BGZO01000144.1 GCA_003864475.1 Candidatus Termititenax persephonae
CACACCGCCTTAGGCAACAAGGAGGACGTGGCCAATAAAGTAACGACAGCCAATTGGGCGGCCAATAAGAGCAGCAACGTGAAGTACCCGACCTGCAAGGCGGCGGCGGGGCTGGCTGGGCTGCTGCGCAGCGACTTTGAGCGCACGGCGAACAGGGTAAGCAAAATATTAATCCCGGAGGCGGCGAACGACAAGTACCCGACGGCGAAGGCGGTGTACGACCTGCTGCTCCTCTTCAGGCCGCTGAACCTCACGATAAACGGGAGTAAGTTTGTGAAGCTGAGCCGAGACGGGCGTGACTTCTGTATAGCCAAGTACGAGACTACGCAAAGCGAGTTCAACGCGGTGATGTGGTATAACAATTCCAGCCACAAGGGCGATGATTATCCAGTGGAGAGGGTCAGCTGGTACGAGGCGGTGCAGTACTGCCTGCACCTGACGCTGGAGTCCGGCGACGTGCCGGAGAGCATAAAGGAGCAAATACGTGGATACCATGTTAACAGCGAGTCATGCAATAGAGATAATATATGGCCGAGCGAAGCGAGCGTAAGTCATAATGACGCCGCACTCAAGACCATTGCCTATGATAATGTGGCTTCATCCCTGTCCGGATGTTACAGGTTGCCGACCTCTGAGGAGTGGGAGTACGCCTGCCGGGGCGGCACGACAACAACGTACATCTGGGGCGACGATTGGAGTGAGACCGAGCTGGACAAATACGGCTGGTATAAAAACAATTCCTCCGGCACAACACACACCGTGGGGCTGAAGAATCCTAACGCCTACGGCCTCTATGATGTACTGGGCAACGTCTGGGAATGGACCTCGAGTGTCTCTTCCACCAGCAGTATAGCCTGGAGCTACCGGGGTGGTGCTTATGACAACGACAAGGGTAACGGCGCCAACGGCGGCACCTTTTCGGGCAATTCCGGTGGCGGCTCACGGGAGGTTCGCACCCTCTCTTATCTCGGCTTTCGCCTTGCCAGGACTATATAAGGTTTTGGGCTGATTGGTCCGCCGCTTTTTTGAAGTATCCCTCCCCCATGCTCTTTACTTTCCTCAGGGGGGGTGCCATGTCTCGTGCCTAGCACAATATTTTCTGTTACATTCATTATTTAGAATGGAAATAATTCCAGATTATTCGCAGGCAATCCGAGAGCTTGGTTATAGTTAATAATTTCAGTTTTACATTCTGCAATCAACATTTCAATGGCTTTTTGTATATTATATTCTCTCGCATTTTTTATAATGATTTTTAAGTATTCCAATTCTTTATTTCGGCTGGAGCGGCGCACGATAGATGCTTAAAATGCGCTATATGTGGTGTATTTCCAGCCTGTGAAACAAAGTGTTTCACGGATTGTTTGCAATATTTATGCTATTATTTCCGGCAAGTGTTTGGAGCGGGCGACCGGGTTCGAACCGGCGACAACCAGCTTGGAAGGCTGGCACTCTACCAACTGAGTTACACCCGCATAATCATAAATATAACATGAGGCTGGCACTCTACCAACTGCGTCGAACTT
>BGZO01000145.1 GCA_003864475.1 Candidatus Termititenax persephonae
GTAACAAGGTAGCCGTACCGGAAGGTGTGGCTGGATCACCTCCTTTCTAAGGAGAAACAAGATTGGCTTCGGTCGATTTTGTCATGTCGATGTAGTATTGGTATCCGTTATTCAGCTTTCAGGGATTGGAATGTCATGCGTTATACGTGGAACTTTCTTAGCTTTATTTTCCTTGATTAATTTGCAACTTTGTTATTAAAATTACGATATAAGAATATGCTGGTAAAACATATTGCCCAACCCCGCGGATTTGTTAGAAATATGAAATTTAGCGCCTGGAAGAGCTTTGTTCTTTTGGAAGGCTATAAACCTCGACCTACCATATCCAGAGCTAAACAACTGTTAATGCCTAAAATAAAATGCCGGAATGAAATTATGGTGGGGCGCTGGGCTAAAGAAGTCGAAGCCTGGGATACCCAGGCGCATAAAGACGAGTTTTATCGGCTCTCTGCCCGGACACCGACCTATTTCCAGAAAAATAATACAGATAATCTGGCCAAATGGCGAGAGTTCATCAAGCAGAATAAATACAAGCCCCGGGAAGGAAAAACAGTTTTTGCTGTTAATACTAGCAAGTTTATTCAAGAAATATGTCTTGGCAAATGGGCCAGAGAAGTTTACCGTAATGCTCATACGAACCGTGGTCATCGCACGGACTGGCAGTACCCGGAAACTCAACAGGCGGAATTTGACGCGCTCTGGGAGCAGACCCCGACATATCTGCAATACTATAATGCCCAAAAATTTGAGCGCCTGCAAGCCTTTGTTGCTAAATATCACTGCAAGCCTAGATCTAGGATTTCCACGGCAGAAAGAAAAAAAATAAGCAAGGAACGATATAAAGCGGAAGCTGAACTGGGTTTCTGGGCTGCAGCTACCAGTGAGAAAACTAAAGGTTATGGAGAATGGAATGTGGCCTGGCAGTACCCTGAAGTGCAGACAAAAAAATTTGCAGAACTCTGGCGCGTTACCCCGACTTATGATGAACTGCGTAACGGTAAGCTTCTGGAAGAGTTCGAGTATTTTTGTCGGCAGAATGGCCACCGTCCGCGCAAAACGCCTAAAACCTTAAAATCTTTTTTGATAGGCGAAGTGTCTCAGGAAGAGCATGAGTTGTTTTTGTTTGCGGGGAATGCGTACCGGGGGAATATAGCTTTTCAATATCCTGAACAAAAAGAAAAATTTAAAAAAATATACGCGGCCTATCCGACTTGGCGAGAATATATGAAACGGTATGATTTGTCGTGGCGGTAGAAATTTATAAATCTGCAAGACCCCTTCGACCGCCTGCTAATCTGGACGGCGTTGCGCAATAACCTGACCTTTTTGACCGTTGACCGGACAGCGGCGCGGTATTATGAAAGACGGACTGCAGTGCGTTTGGTGAAGGGCGCCAGGCCGCCTGCGGGTGCACAGCTTTCGGGGATTTAAGCAAATGCCTTTTTCTAATGAATTATCGTAAAAAATTAAGGTCAGATTTCAGGGATTTTATGGATTAGTTTGGGATAATATTTGC
>BGZO01000146.1 GCA_003864475.1 Candidatus Termititenax persephonae
AAAGAACTCTGGTAAAAGTAAATAAAAATATTGCGCTGCTGAAAGAAGGACTGAAAAAATTCACGGCCATACCGCAGGTCAAACAGGCGCGGCAATGCGGAATGATCGCCGCGCTGGAATTGCCGGAGTATGCTTACAAAGAAAAAATCGGTTACCGCATCTGCGCGCAGGCCAGGCAGCATGGACTACTAATCAGGCCTTTGGGCAACAACATTGTCATTATGCCGCCGCTTTCCACCACGCCCGGAGAATTGAAATGGCTGCTCAACGTAATATATAAATCTATTCAAGAAGTTGTGGGATCGACTACGCTAACCAACCGCAACACGGACACTGACTGTAAGCCCGCTAGGGTGCGAAGTCGAAGTGTCCGATGAAAAAATGTTATTTCATCACCGGCACGGACACCGGTGTCGGCAAAACTATTGCCGCGGCAGTATTGGCCAGAACCTTTCCCCATTGCGGAGTCTGCAAATCAATACAGACCGGCTATCCGCAGGACCAAGACTTGCTTTTCGTGCAAAAACAGGCCGGATTAAAAACCGCGCAAATCTACAATCCTCTGCATTTCACCAAACCATTGGCGCCGCAGCAGGCCGCGCGAGAAGACAAATTGCCGCCGATAAACACTAGAAAATTGGTGAAAAATATTTTGGATTTTTGCGCGCAATTTGAGATCAGTTTTATTGAAGGCGCCGGCGGTTTGTATGTGCCGATAAGCGAAAAATATTTCATGCTCGATCTGTTAAAAGACCTAAAAGCTGAAATAATTTTAGTTTGCCGTGCCGGTCTGGGGACAATCAATCACACTTTGCTCTCTATTGAGGCTCTGCGCCGAAAACGCGTCAAGATAAAAGGCCTGATTTTTAATCAAACCACACCGCCGGATATTTCCGCGCCGGAAAATCCGCAAATCATTCAAAAGATAAGCGGCTTGCCGGTTTTAGGGATTTTTCCTTATCAGAAAAAACTAAATCTGACAAAATTATTTGTAAGTGTTAGCGATTGAGCGAATATCTTTACCTCCGCGCGTAGTGGCTTCTCACTTAACTTCGCTCACGCTTGTTAAGTTTGAACCAGACGCGCTCCGGCAAAATATTCGCTCAATCGCTAAATTACCAAATCGCGTTCGCGGCATTCCGAAGTTTTGTAAAAACGAATTTTAGGAAACTGCTCACGCAGGAATTTCACTTCCCAAATACCTTTGAATAAAAAAACCGGCTTGTCGTCGGTATCCTGCATAATACGCAGCGGCTTGTCGGACTGAAATTCTTTGAGGTATTTTTCCTCGTCCGCGGCGATCCAGTAAGCAAAAGCCGCATCGTAAGTCTGATAGTCGCATTGCGCGCCGTATTCGTTTTCCAGACGGAAACGCACGACATCAAACTGCAGTTCGCCGACCGCGCCCAGCACCAGTTTTTGGTCGAGCAGTCCTCTGAATAACTGCACCGCGCCCTCTTCCGACAATTGCCGCAGGCCTTTTTGCAGCTGC
>BGZO01000147.1 GCA_003864475.1 Candidatus Termititenax persephonae
GATGCCCGTGATATCTTTGAAGAGAACGGGCGAGCTTATTCTAATCGTGCCGTCAACAAAACCATCGCCTATCAGGAGAGCATACAAAAGTTCAATCAAGACGCCAGCAGAAATGGTGTAAACAATCCTATTACTGACGACAAAGGCGTGGCGGTGTTCGGCGGAATTATTGAACCATTTGATTCTAGTTATAATGACTACTATGTTCTATTTCCAGATATGCCCTATACTAATAAGGAATTGTCCCAGGTAATACAGGAATTAACGATTGGTATATATCTATACGACGCTGAGCCCTGGTTGAGCTTGGAAGCCCAAGCAACGAATGTTCTAGAAGTTATGCTCCGCCCGCCATATCAAGACACGCTTGTGGCGCGGACACTGGTCAAACTGGACTATCGGATGAAAAGCTTTCTCAATGGAGGCTATTTCCCGGATTCTGCGACCACACTTTGGCCGCAAGCCTGGCGAAGCGTTGTTAACAGGAGTTATTCCGCGCAGCAGCAGATTTTGCAGCAGTATAATTATTATGATTTTCACAAGCATATTCGGAACTACCGCTCGTCTTGGGATTATTTTTCCAATATTGAACCCAGTCCGGAAAATAAATATACCATAAGCAACATCGCGCAGCTTGGGTTTCAGATAAATGGCGCACTATCAAGCGTACGCAGTTTTAAAAATTTATATTTCGCGGGCGTCTTTCCAGTATTGGCTAATTATACACTTCTCTGGACGAGCGCATATGTTGAGGTTATGAATATTCTTAACACCAGATATTGGAGAGAGTATGAAAAAGTTATTGCTGTGCTGGATTCCTTGCAAAAGGACGTCAATGCGTATCTGCAAAATGATCCGGAAATGCAGAAAGAACTAAAGAAACTGCAAGTAATTATTGTTTTGACCAGTTTACTCAAAACCTTAAAACGCGAGCGTCTAGTCCCGGTCCTTGACTTAAACCAAAGAGAACAAAAATATACAACACCGCAGACCCTGCCAAAGCTTTTAAGTCAAAGGTCTTTCATGTTTAACGGGCAGACGATTTACGTGTATCCTATAGAGGGCGGCGTTGAGGTTACAGGTAATGCGTCTGTGGAAAATATTCTTAATGCTTGGCCTGTGGATGGTTTTTATAACGCCAATCTGTCTGAAATGAGTAACGTTCCGATTAATAACTCGCGAATATTCAAATACCCTAATCAAGGTCAAAGTATGTCAATTTTGCACGTTAGGGCGGAAGAGTTTTATGCTAGGACCAATGCGGATTACGATTGGCTGTTGTTATACCAGGACTAAACCACTATTTCACAGTGCCTCGCGGCGTGGCACTGAATATTAACCGCCAGCGGCAGCGAGGCAATATGACACGGGGCGGTGAGGATTTGTGCGGCCAGCGCGGTGGTAATTCCCCCGTAACCGGCCGGACCGATATTTAATTTATTAATTTCCTGTAAAATTTCTTTTTCCAGAGCGGCGTAATTTT
>BGZO01000148.1 GCA_003864475.1 Candidatus Termititenax persephonae
TGCGGAAGTCGCGGAGCGTGTTGTCAATCTGGGCATGTTGGGCGGATGGTGTCGTTGCCATGCGGTCATCCCCTGCGGTCAGGCGGCTCGTGCCTGGGCGGGGTCGCCCTGTTCCTCGATTTTTTCCTTGATGAGTTCGTTGATGGCGGCGAGGATTTCCGACGAGGTATACCTGTTGAGTAGTCCCTTCAATTCGTATAGGGGCAGGTCCTTGGCACGCAGGGCATCCTTAAAATCATCAATCTTTCCTTTCATGGCCTGCCTCAATTCCCCGATGCTGTCCACGGACAGGGATTCCAGGTACTTCTGCATCTCCGGCGGTAGGCCCTTTATGGCGGTCATGATATGGACGGCGACGGGGTTCGTCTCGTTGAGGTCATTTATCCGGGAACTGTACTTGTTAATTTCTGCCGGGATGTCCGAGTAGCCGCGCAGCAGTTTCAGCATCTCGATTTCCGCTAGGGTGTACTCTCCGCGCAAAGCCAATTCGTGGATGCTGGCCACGTCCCGCGCGAAGTCCCGCTGGATTTCTTGGATTATCTTGGCTTTGATGGCGGCACATGTCTCCATGAACTCCGACATCACGGCCAGCGACTTGGCAAACTGTATCTGCACGGCATAGTCATCGGAGAATGCCATGACCGCCGTGGCCTTTATGTGCGACTGGATGTTCCCGGACAGGACTGCCCTGATTACGGTCAGCGCCTGTGCCGTTTGGAGCGTGGCTTGGACGGCCTGTGCCTGCGCCGCCGCTGTCGCCTCGGCGGTTGCTGTTGCCCTGCTGGGTTGCGGCGGCGCGGCCTCTGCAGGCGGCGGTGATGGGTTGGCGGTTGATGGTTGTGCCTCGACGGTCGTGTCGGTCGCCGTCCGTGCCTCCGCTGGCCGCAGTACACTCGTGATGGCTTGTATGGACTGCGCCAGGCTATCCCGTACGGACTCCATGGTTGCCAGAATGTTCTCGCGCTGTTCCGGGGTCAGCTTTGGTTCAGGCGCGGCGGCATCCTGTGCCACTATCTCCGCCATGTTTTTCAAGGTCTGCGCCAGTTCGTTTTGCTGGGCGATGGTCTCCAGTATTTGTGGGTCTATGTCGGTGGGGGCGGGGCGTTCCGCCACGGTCTCTGTGTCTGGCGTACTGGTCGCCCGCGCCGCTTCCGTTGCCGCGGTCTCTGTAGCGGGTGCGCTGGTCGCCTGCGCCGCATCTGTTGTCGCAATTTTTATATCGGGCGCACTGGCTACCCGTGCCGCTCCCGCCGCCTCTATCTCCGCCGTGGATTCTTTGTTTTTCCGCGCCGCATCTTCTATAGCTGAAGCTTCCTGTTTGGCGGCCTCGATGTTCCGCTCTATCTCTGCCTCGAAATCCTTGGCCTCTTGGGCGAGAGCATTTGCCCGGTCTTGCTGTTTCTGCGCCTCGTCAGGCCGCCCGGCGGCGGTGAGCGTATTCGGGGATTGCCCCCCCCCCC
>BGZO01000149.1 GCA_003864475.1 Candidatus Termititenax persephonae
GGGCAGGGACTGGGAGCAGTATACGGAGCAGGAACGCGCCAAGGCGGTGGAGGAGCTACGTGTTTACTCGCGCGTCGCGCCGCTGGACAAGCTGGACATCGTGGCCGCCCTGAAGGCCAATGGGCATATCGTGGCGATGACTGGGGACGGCGTGAACGACGCGCCTGCCCTCAAAAAAGCGGACGTGGGCATCGCGATGGGCAAGGCCGGCACACAGGTCGCGCAGGAAGCCGCGGATATTATCCTGACCGATGATAATTTTTCGACGATAGTGCAGGCGGTGCGCGAGGGGCGGACGGTCTACCATAATCTGAAAAGATTGATTGTCTACCTCATCACCAATAATATCGGCAAGGTGCTGGCGATACTGGGCTTGCCGCTTTTTGGTTTTGCCGTGCCGCTGCTGCCCCTGCAAATTCTCTGGTCAAATGTCGTCATGGAGTCCCTGCCGTCCGTGGCCATTAGTGCGGATGGCGCCTCCGCAGACATCATGCGCCGCCCGCCCAGCAAACTCAGTGAGCCGTTGATTGACCGCGCGGAACGCCGCAGGATGTTCACGGACGGGTTTATTTTTGGTTTGATGATTGCGCTGGGCTTCCTGACGGCCTGGCGATTTACGCTGGAGACGGCGCAGGCGCAGACCGCGGCCTTTGTGATTGCCTTGCTCAGCCCGCAGTTTTATGCTTTTGTCCTGCGCGACGGCGGTTTTTGGCGCAAAATTACCGCGCCCAATTTTCTGCTGAAACTATTTTTTGTTTTCAATCTTTTCCTGACCTGGGCGATAGTGTATCTCAAGCCGTTGAATGTGGTTTTCGGCACAGTTCCCTTGCAAAATTATTATGTGCTGTGGGCGGTCGGACTCTTTTCGCTCTTTGTGCCGTGCTGGCGGCTGATAGCTGGCTGGCGGAAATAAGTTTGTCCCATGCCCCCACATACGATAACTTACGCTGAACGAGAAATTGCTTTTCAGCTGCGCCAGACGGCGCGGCGGACTTTGGGCATCACGGTTTTTCCTGATTGTTCGGTGGCGGTGTCCGCGCCGCGCTTTGTCCCGCTGGAAGAAATCCGTGCGCGGGTGCAGGAACGCGCCCCGTGGATTATCAAAAAAATCACGCATTTTCAAAAAGCCCCGCCCAGACTGCCGCCGCGCCAGTATGTGGACGGGGAGACGCATTATTATTTGGGCGAGCCGTATCGCCTAAAAATAATTCCCGCCGCCCAAAATGCCGTGCGGCAAATAGACCAGCAGATTTACATTTATGCCGTGAGTCCCAGCCGCCCAGCCGTGAGTCAGCTCCTAGAAGCTTGGTACCGTCAGGGCGCGGCAAATTTATTTGCTAGGTTGCTGGAGCAGTACCAGCAGAAAATGGAGAGATATGGAATCGGCTTGCCGACGCTGAAAATTAGGAAGATGCGCTCCCGCTGGGGAAGCTGTTTGCCCAGAAAAAACCGCG
>BGZO01000150.1 GCA_003864475.1 Candidatus Termititenax persephonae
TAGTTGATTTGTCTGTTGAAGATGTGAACGGGATTTTGAATAACAGAAAATAACCATTGTTATCCTCTGTATAGGTTTGCCCTGGGATTTTATCCACACTCTTTGCAGTTGTACATTGCCAAAAAAGCAAGCCCTTGCCGATACCGACCGGTGATTGAGTTTGTCGAAATCTCATCATTGCACCCAATCCCGGAGGGATTTAAGCTCGGTAGAAACGTTCGATTCCACAACACCCCGCATGACGTTAGTTATGCGGACAAATGTCGCATCTCTACGAGATGCCGCTTTGTGTGAGGAACTTCATTTTCTACCGAGCTTGGCATCCCTGACAGGATGCCTCCCTGGGACTGTCTCTATTCAACCGTTTTTCTTTAGAATTGCTTTGCCGCGTTCGTGCAACTTTTTGTTTTTAGTGCCTTTGTGCCTTTGCATCTTCGTGTTTACAAAAAAACCATATTTCGACAATGCTCAATAACCATATAAACTATTTAATGATTTGTACTTAAGTAAAAAATCGAAAGCAAATCTCGGGATGATTTGGCTTTCGATTTTTATCTGTTTATCTTTTTCATGGGCTCAAATTTTCAACCTATGGCGATAAAGGGGCACAACAAGGGTATCCTTGGCATTTTTTGATTTGGCAGGCAACTATTGGACATAATTAATAGAATTAATAGTCTGCGATACACCGGACAGAGAGTGCCTGCACTCTGTCTTGAGCGTAGACAGCATTGATGGTTGCTGGGACAATTCTTAATGCAAAACTATATCGCCCGGCAGTGCTTATTGACCAATACCAGGCCTGGGTTTCGACATGATATAGAGTGCCAGTTTGCCCACCTCTGTTGCTGGCAGCTGGTAATATCAGAGTTGTAGTGGCGCCATCCGGTTTGACAGCAGCGCCTTGGTTGCCTGCAGTCGTTATCCAAGTCCATGTGTTAACCGGGGTATTGCCTAGTTCGTGTGAACCTCCCGTACCACCTACAATACTCATCCAGTCCTGTTTATCAGGTATTCTCCATTTGCCTAGAACGCCGCTTTGTGAGCATGGGTCGTTCTGTCTATTTACGTACTGGTTCCACAAGAGGTCATTATCAGCGTTCTTATTATTAGTCCAATTGTATGGCATCTGATTTGTCTTAATAAACTTGCCGTAATAAGTGAGACTATCCGGTTTTATTTGCCTCGACCCGCCTCCTGCCAATCCTGTATTTTCAGGCGTGTAGTTCCCGTCAGGGGCAGGGCCGGCAACAACGCCGGCGTCTCGACGTTGGTGACCGTCACCAATACGACCCCATTGGTAAAGGTGACCGTAAACTGCAGAATCACTCGCCCCAAGAGCGTTGTTGTAATTAAGCTGGGCTTGAATCGTAGTCTCAGTAGCTCCAAGATTATAACACATAAACGTTCGCCACGTTCCATCCATAGCCAATGCGCCGCAACCAACAGCTAC
>BGZO01000151.1 GCA_003864475.1 Candidatus Termititenax persephonae
GATGATATTATTTTTAGGAGTTTTTTACGGCAAACCAAAAACCTTACGCCGGATACACCGAGACCTTTTGTTTTTCGCGGTTGTGGCGTTCAAACTTGACCACGCCGTCAATCTTGGCAAAAATTGTAAAATTACTGCCCAAACCAACGTTCTGCCCCGGTAAGAATTTAGTGCCTTTTTGCCGCACAATGATATTGCCCGCCTTGATTTTCTGCCCGCCGTAAATTTTCACGCCCAAATACTGCGCGTTGCTATCACGCCCGTTCCGGGAACTGCCTTTACCTGTTTTGTGCGCCATTTTTTAACCCCGCGTTATTTATTGATTTTTTCGATTTTCACAACCGTATAATTCTGCCGATGTCCGTTCTTGCGATTGTATCCGGTTTTGGGACGAAATTTTTGCACAATAATTTTTTCACCCTTGACCTGCTCGACAACCGAAGCCTGCACCGACGCGCCGCTCACATAAGGCTGACCGATTTGCGCCGTCTGGCCATCTGCCGTCAACAGCACCTTGTCAAAAACCACGGCGGCAGACTTTTCGCCCGCCAATTTCTCCACGGGGAAAACCTCGCCCTCACTGACTTTGTACTGTTTACCGCCCGTTTCAATCACCGCATACATAAATTCTCCCTCATTTCAACAAAATGGATTGTAATTCTACTTTTAGGTTTTTTTTTTGTCAAATTACTGGCGGTTGAGGATTTAAGACTTTTAAGCTAAAATAACTTTCCTATGCTTTTAAATCAAGCCGAGGTGGCGGAATTGGCAGACGCACTAGATTCAGGTTCTAGCGAGGTCACACTCATGCAGGTTCAACTCCTGTCCTCGGCACCAAATAAGGAGGACTTTTATGTCAGAAATACTAGGTTCAACAGGGTTCGAGGACATCAATCTTGAGGAAAAATCCGCCGCTCCTGAAATAAAAGAAAAAACACTGCAAGGCACGGCCATCAGCCAAGAGGCCGTCGTCGCCGAGGCCGCCGCGCGGCAGCCAGCGGAGAATATTGCGCAGCACGAGGAAGATGATTTTGAAAAGCTTTTCGGCACGGTCAAAAATTATCAGGAAGGCGACATCATTACTGGTGTGGTCAGCCGCATCATCAACAATTCCATTTACGTGGATATCGCTTTCAAATCCGAGGGCATCATCGAGCCGGACGAAGTCAGCAATCACTCTGCCGTCAAAGCCGCCGAGGTCTGCCAGCCTGGCGACAAAATCTCGGTGCAGATTTTGCGTTTGGAAAATAAAGCCGGCAATCCGATTCTTTCCAAAAAACGTGCGGACTATCAGCTGGCTTGGGCTAAAATCAACGCCGCCGAGCGCAATAACGAAGATATTTTAGTCCGAGTAACCGCCAAAAAAGACGGCGGACTGAACGCCGATTTTGAAGGGGTCAGCGCGTTCATCCCTGCCGGACATCTGGACAAAGAAGACCTCGCCCGTTTG
>BGZO01000152.1 GCA_003864475.1 Candidatus Termititenax persephonae
ATCCCTGGCCGTTACCTCATACCGCGGATAACTTTCCCTGTGCCTTAAATACTGCGGCCAGTAATTGCCTATGTCGGTCAGTACTTTTACGTCCACCTGCATCTTCTCAAAGGCTTTGTAGAGTCTCTTAACGCTCCATAGATGCTTCCTTTTCTTTACCCTCGTTTTTCTTTCCCTCTTTAACCCGTGCTCCCGTCTTGATGGTTTCTTTTTCCTCCTGCCCCGGCTCGCGCAGATGCACGTGCATATCAATCAGGCCGGGCAAGGCCAGTTTGCCTTGGAGGTCATAGGTTTCCGCGTCAGGGGCGGAGATGTTTTCTTTCAGCTCGACAATCCTGTCCTGCTCCAGGAGAATGTCCAGCCGGGCGTGGATATTTTGGGTCGGGTCGACGACCGTGCCGTTCTTCAGCAAAAGTCTGCTCATGAGGCGCCCCCCATCAATAAGTTTAAGACAGCCATGCGGATGGCAATGCCGTTGATGACCTGCTCCAAAATTACATTTTGTCGTCCGTCGGCGATGGGCGTGGAGATTTCCACACTGCGGTTAATCGGGCCTGGATGCAGGACGAGCAGGTCGGGGCGAGCCTTGGCCAAGCGTTTTTCGTTGATGCCGAAGAGCCGATGATATTCGCGCTTAGAGGGAATGAAATTTTTATCCGCCTGCCGCTCATGCTGCATACGCAGGACGTTGACAAAATCCGCGTCGACGAGCGCGCGCCCAAGGTCATGCTCCACCGTTACGCCAAAATCCTCAATGCCCTTGGGAATCAAGGTGGCGGGGCCACAGACCGTAACCTGTGCGCCGAGTGTATTCAAGCCCCAGATATTGGAACGGGCGACGCGGCTATGGGCGATGTCGCCGACGATGACCACTTTTTTGTTTTGCAGACTGCCCTTGTACTGTTGCATGGTCATGATGTCCAGCAAAGCCTGGGTCGGATGCTCATTAAACCCGTCGCCAGCGTTGATGACAGGCTTGGCGGTATTAACCGCCGCCAGTTGTGGCGCGCCGCCGTGGCTGTGCCGCAGGACGATGGCGCTGAAGTCCATGACTTCAAGGTTGCGTACCGTGTCGATGAGCGTCTCGCCTTTCTGCACGCTGGACGCGGAGACGCTGACATTGTGAATCCGCCCGCCCAGTCGTCCCGCCGCGACATTAAAAGAGGTCAGCGTGCGCGTGGACGGCTCGTAAAACAAAGTCAACAAGGTTTTGTCTTGCAAGGATTTTTGGCTTTGGGGCAGGCGCGGAAACTGTTTTTTTCTCCGTCTGCGCCAAAAACAAAAGGTCGGGGAAAGTCTCGCCAACCGCCTTGACCAGACCACGCGCCGCCAAGGGAGCCGTCGCGGCGGAGCCGCCGAGCCGCGGCTCAACCTTGCCCACTGTAAACAAGGGAAACTGCACGCCAAATTGATTTTTAATCTCCACC
>BGZO01000153.1 GCA_003864475.1 Candidatus Termititenax persephonae
CCCTGTCGCAACCCAGATTTTCGTCCCGGAATAAAGCCTGCAGACGGCAGGGCCAGTCAATCCGCGCCAAAACATAATCGCGCACCGCCTGTACTTTTTCTTTTTCGCCGGGACAATCCGCGCGGGGGCCGTCAGCCGCCAGATACAGAGTTTGCGGTTTTATCCGGCGGATTCTCTCCAGCGTTTGCCGCACGGTCTCCAAGCGGTTAAAGAAACATAAAAGAATCGGAGTCTGAAATGAAGCCATAATTTTCTCCCCAACCTATAATTATATCCGCTGTTCAATGCGAAGACAAGGAAAAAGAAAACCTATCTTTTCTATGGCTGAGACAATCTCTCCCCACCCCTACCGAGACTGCTTGAGTCCGCTTCCGGTAAACCTTGTATGGCTTGCTTAATCTGTTTTTCCCAAGAAATGTCGATTTTTTCCCAAACAACTTTAGCATATTCACTCTGTAAATAATCCGTGCCGATGATGCGTTGCAATTGACTGGCTAAATAGTCGGAATCTTCTTGGGGAATAATTTCCCCGTATCCATGCTCCAAGGATTCCTCAGCCCCGCCCACCTTAGTGGACAAGATATAATTTTGGAAAAATTTTGCCTCGGCATAAACATTGGCAAAACCTTCCCGGCGTGAAGTTAGAACAAAAACCTTGGCTTTATTGAACCACTTCCAAACCTTTTCCGTATCATACACAGCCCCGGTAAAGATAACCTTGTCGTGCAATTTTGGATTTTTTGCCAAAAAATCTTCCACATATTTAGAAAAATTACCCCCCCCCCCCCCCCCCCAATTTAACGGACCAACAAGCACGATTTTCCAGTCTTGTAAATCAAGCTTCTCCACGGCTTTTAACAACATCTCCGTATTTTTCTGCTGGGTGCCGAGTCGGCCAACTGTCAGGATAATATTTTCTTTCTCCGCTAACCGTTTAACTTGCAAACCACGCTCTTCAAACAAGTCTGTGTCAAAGCTATTGGGCATTAAGCGTGTCCTGCCTCTAAACAATCGCCCAAAAACTTTGTGGGTGGTAACCTGCTCATAAGCTAATTTGGTCTCCACGGCGACCAAATCCACTTTTTTAAGAAACAAGCGCATAAATAGTTTATTAAGCCGATTTTGCCAATCGCGCGCGTCTAAAAAGAGACCGTTACCGATATCCGCCTTAATATAAAAAAATCCTTTTGGATTTAATAATTTATAAATAAAACCAATCAACAGTCCAGGCCAAGTTATATGAAACCACCCTAAAACGGCAATGCGGCGTGTCCGACATAAGGGATACAGCAAATAAACAAGATTTTCCAAGCTATAACTGCGATTTTTATGAAAAATATTATAAATCGGCGACAAAAGAACTCCGCGTATTTTTGCAGGCAAATGTTTTTTCCATCCGCTAGAGTATACTAT
>BGZO01000154.1 GCA_003864475.1 Candidatus Termititenax persephonae
CACCGTAACCTTGTACAGCCCGGAACCGTACTCCGTCGCCGTCGGGTGCGCGTACGTTGTGTCGGAACCCGGGATTCCGAGCGCCGTGATGTCAGCCTTGGTGGCGGCGGTGGCCGCCGTCACATGACCAAGGCCATTCACCGTAACCTTGTACAGCCCGGAACCGTACTCCGTCGCCGTCGGGTGCGTGTAATTGTTGGCGTTTTCCGCTATCCCGCTCAGCTTGGCCTTGTCAGCCGCGCTCATCAGCCCGTCCGCCGTGCCGCTGGCCGCAGCTATCTTGTCCTGCTTGTCGCTCAATTTCGCGTCGACCTCGGTCTCCGTGTAATATCTCGTGTCGTGGGTGTGGCTGTCGCTCAACGTCTGCCACGTCTTGTCGCCGCGCCAGTACTGGGCGGTCGTCCCTGCCGCGATGCTGGCTTCCTTGCCGTTCTGGAGGGCGGTGTCGGCGTTCGCGCGGTTGGTTATCTCCGCGGACAAATTAGCCCTGACGGTGGCGAGGTTCGCCCCCACCAGCTTGGAAGACGGGTATTTAGTGTCTAAGGAATTGGAATCCAGCGTCGCCGCCGCATCCCCGGCCTCCTGCCTGTTCGCCACGTCCTCCTTCGTCCCCAGGGCTTTCCTCATGCCTAAGGCCGTAATCGCCTTGTCGGAATCTATATTGTAAGGACTCTCCTTATATTTTATCTGGTCGTTATAATCATCTGCCATAATAATCCCCCCTAGTTGAATTTATTTCCCAAGCGCAAAAAAACCCGCCCGAGCCAGGCCCGGGCGAGTCCCTTTATTCATTGCGCTGTTGAGATATATTAGATTTTTGGCGTATTTAAGCCAAAAATTGGGGGGGGGGGTAAATGCCACTTAACACTCCGCCGGGACGGCGCGGGGATTCCGCGGTGACCGCGCGACCATCTGAGTGTCCGAGTGTCTGGCTCCTGTCCATGAGATGTCTCCTTGTCATGCGCCCCGCGCTTTGTGTGTCGGCGCGGCGGATTGTCCAAAATATTTTATTATCTTATCACGAGTGTCAATACCTTGTCCGACTCAACTATCGGCGGGGACGCGGGGATACTTGCATCGAATTTTTGCGGGGTATTTTCTCCGTTCTTTGTGTTGGCGCGAGACTAGGCAATAATACCGCGTTCTGGGGTGATTGTTTTTCGGCCTTTTTTGCCGTATTATTTTGTGCTAGGCATGAGACATGGTACCCCCCTAGGGCAACAGATAAATACCCAGAACGGTCAGGATTATGCATGGCAGAAAAAGCCCGAATAGCCTTGAGATTGTGGTCCTCAATCAACACCACAGGAAAATTCAGCGCGTTAACGTCAGCCCCCGGACAGTCCTGCCTGAGTATCTCCCACGGTGTCTGGTTGTCTTTGTTCCTGTTCTTGCGCA
>BGZO01000155.1 GCA_003864475.1 Candidatus Termititenax persephonae
TCCGCGGCTGACAAAAGGTCTGTCAGGTGAGGCCGCTGAAGCTGAATATCAAAGTGAAAAAAGACGGCTCAGCGGTCTGCGCCTAGATTTGGCGGAATACCGCCGCCAGTATGAGGAACTTCATGGTGTGCCGCCCACCAAGATTGTTTTTCGGTTCGAACAGTACACGGCAATGAATAATTTTTCGCTGGCAATACTCAAGCGTTTTAAGATTAGCTTGTACGACAGCACCAGCGTGGAGCTGGCCGATACGCTGGCCAATAAAAGCTTGAGAGATGCCCACACTATCGACGTGTCGCTTGACCCCAGCCAAAATGCCCTGCCCACCTTGGCAGAATACGGCATTACTTTTGACGAGGCGGCCATGACCGTCGAGATTGATTTAACTCAGCGCACGATTAGCTGGGATAATATTATGCGGGCTATGGATGCTTCTTATATTCAGGAGTATGAGTCTACCGCCGAGGGCGGGGTTAAGTTTAATATGCGAGCCAGACCTGCGTCCACAGAAGACTGGGCTTTTATCGGGGTTTACTATAATGACAAGTTTGATTTGCCCTTGGACAGCGGCAAGACATTTAATTATAAATTGTCTAATTTCATAGCGCCAGATTATGGCCACGACGAGAAAGACGCGGGGTATCGAGTGGTTTTCAGCTTCGGCAAGAAAGCGGACGGCAATTATCGGGAATTGATATTCGATCCCAACGGATATTCCCCTGTGGAATCTGCGAATGATGGCATACTTACCGTGCCTCTCACGCGCCTCCATGAAAATTATCTGTCCGCGCGTTTTGCCGAAGTGGAGACGCTGGGCAGTAACAATCTGCGCCTAAAATTTGACGGCAAAGATTCGCGCGTTACAATCAATGATGCCGTGGAGAGACCGGAAGATAAGTTCAAGTTTGATATTGACCATGATGATATGAGTGATTCTGCCCGAATAAGTTATTTGCGATTTAAAGTGCGTAAAACAGCAGGGCTGAATAACAAAACAGATTTTTTCAGTAAAATCAAGATTGGCTTGAAACTCGAAGATGCTGCTGACGCAAACCAAGATATAAGTTGTCCATTTATTTTGAATGAAGGGCGTATGAATTATATCCTAGAAGAGAATTCGGATGTTGATTATTATGAAAATTCTGCCAAGGGACAAACACCGCCGTGCTATTAGAATATTCTTCAGGAGAATATATCAGCGTCTCATCAGTCGCGGTAGTCAGCACGACGCGGTACTCCAGTTTTTGCTCGCCAATGTCCAGTTTAAAGGACACGCCGCCGTCCAGTCCTTGAATCTTAAAAACAGGGTCGTATCTGGTAGTCCCGTCCGCCCGCTGGGCCAACTGGCTATGGTCAGTCTGCTGCGCCAGATTCACGCCTAG
>BGZO01000156.1 GCA_003864475.1 Candidatus Termititenax persephonae
CGGCTACTGCTCAAAACCTTTGCGGCGATTGCCGCCCTGCCGCCGCCCGTCCTGCAGCAGATGCGCAAGTTGCTCAAAAACTATCCAAGTGTGGAAAGAGACGTTTTAGAAATGCTGGCGCAAGAACAAAAAAAAGTGCGCGTCTCCGGCGGCTGGAAAAACGCTATCGGCGAGAAACAACATTTCGCGCGGTCGCTCTATTATCAGGACAAAGAAGAAGCCCGGTCGCTCCCTGAGCATTTAGCGGCAGACTACTTCGCGGAGACCGGAAAATTTCAGGATTTTCCGCATTACGAATACCGCCCCCAGCAGCAGGAAATGGCCGCCGAGATTATTACAGCTTTTAATAATGAACAGCACTTGATGCTCGAGGCCGGCACAGGCACAGGCAAGTCGGCGGCCTATCTCGTCCCTGCTCTGCTCTGGATTAAGCAGAACGGCGGGCCGTTAGTCGTGTCCACGCATACCAAAAATCTGCAAGACCAATTGATTGAAAAAGACATTCCCGCCGTATTGAAACTTTTTCCCCAAGACCAATTTCAAATCATGATTTTGAAAGGGCGGCAAAACTATGTCTGCCTGCGGCGTTTTGAGGCGTTGGTGCAGCAAATGCTGCTCAGCCAGAGCAAAGAGATTGTCAAAACACTGCCGCTTTTTTCTTGGCTGGTCTCGACTGAGCAAGGCGATTTGAGCGAACTGCACAGCAGTATCGGGCGCAAGTATCATTATCAAATTTGCTCCGAGGGCTTGAGCTGTCTGGGGGAAGCCTGCCCCGACCACGCCAGATGTTTTTTACAGCACGCGCGGCGGCAGACCAAATATGCCGACCTGATTATCGGCAATCACGCGCTGGTGCTGACCGATCTTGCCGGCGGCGGCGCTCTCCTGCCCAAGTATCGGCAAATCATTTTGGACGAGGCGCATACCCTGGAAGAGACGACGACCGACAGCTGGTCAAAAGAAATCACTTACAGCGCCTGCGCCGAGGAAATTAAAAAGCTGGAGCAAAGCAGCCGCCAGCCAGCACTAATCAGCGCGGCGGAAAAATTCCGCGCGGGAATACGCCAATATTTTGATGAGCTGTCGCGCCTCGGCAGGGAACAGCGCGCCTCCGGCGAAGAAAAAAACCTGCGCATCCGTGAACTGCAGCAACGCGAGGCGCTTTGGCGAGCCTTGGAACTGATTCGATTGGACGCGACCAAGCAATTAAAAAAAATGCGTCAACTGGCCGAGGAATACTTGGAACAGGCCGGCGGGGATACGGACACCCTGCCAGTCAAAAGCAGCCTGGCTGTCCTGCAAGAACTCTGGCAGATTCTGGACATGGTTGCCTTGGGCGCGGACAATTATGTCTGCTGGCTGGTCTGGCAAAACGGCAAGCC
>BGZO01000157.1 GCA_003864475.1 Candidatus Termititenax persephonae
GGCGGCGGCGGCTGGTACAACAATAACGGTATCAGTGGCGGAAATGGCGGCGGAGGCGGCATGGCCTATGGTTCTGCTGTTTTCGGCGCTGGCGGCTATAGCGAAAGCGGCTCTGACAGCGCTTACGGCTACAGCAGCAGCTATTACAGTCTGGGCGGCAATGGCAATGGCATGGGCGGCTACATCTCCCCCTCCAGCTACAGACAATATACTCAGGGCGGCGGCAGCGGCTACAGCCCGTATAACAGAGGGACTAATGGTATAACATCATCTTATTATGGTTACGGCTATGGCTACTCCAATGCAATAAATATGGTTGGCAATTGTCTTGCTGAAGAAAAAGGCAGCGGGCATTATGGCAGTTACGGCGGAGGAGGCGGAGGTTATAACGCTTCAAGCTATGGAGTTGGCGGCGGTGGAGGCGGAGGCTATAGCGGCGGCGGAGGCGGTTATTACGGCTCAGGCGGAGGCGGAGGCTCCAGCGCCATCAAAAACGAGACTTTTATCACGGAGCATTTGCTGCAAGGCTCCACGCACAACGACCACGGCTTGATCAGGATAGAATACAGGCAGACGGATTTTTCCGTAAATGATGTGGACACAGACCATGGGACTGTTTACGGCGTACAAAATCATTATTCATTGACCTGGAATGCGGTGGAAGATGTCAGCGGCATTTCCTATTATGATGTGCGGGTTTTCAGCAGCGATGGCCTGCGCGACACCATAGCTTCGGCCAACAACCTCTCGTATCTTGTAACCGGCATGACTTCCGGCATTACATATTTCGTGCAAGTACGGGGCGTGGATATGCTGGGCAATGTCGGCAACTGGAAAACCGTCTTGGAGTATATCTGTACACCCGATATCGCGCTACCCAACATTTCACCTACCTGTGCCACACGCAATGTTTCGTCCAACACCAGTTATGCTTTTAGCTGGTCTGACCCAACCAATAATGACGGTCCGCAGGGCAAGATAGTCGGCTACTACGTCTATCTGGGGATTGATCCTTACGGCACAAGCACGACAACATATCAAACCGGCGACGACTACAATAAATACACTATTTCCAATCTGCCGGCGGACGGCATTTATTATTTGCGCGTCGCGGCGCAAAATACTATGGGCGGAATCGGCCCATGGACGACTGTCCTAACCTATATTTACGATCACACACCACCGGGCTTGGTCGCCACAGCCGTGTCTACTGTCAATTGGACAGCCGCTCAACCTGCGGAGCAAACCTGGGGCGCGGCTTTAGATGTTGCTGGCGGAGGCGGCGTAGCCGGTTACAATGTTTATTTTGGCCTGCAGTTGGACGGTGTACCGCCGCTAGAGGAGATCGTCTGGCAGGCTGGCGATGACGCTGCCGCCC
>BGZO01000158.1 GCA_003864475.1 Candidatus Termititenax persephonae
CTCGCCGCGCCGTGGTGGGCTTTTTTATAGCTGTTCCAGACGGATATGTTAAAATTACATAATTATGCTATAATATCCTAAATAATAAAAAGAGGAGATTTAATGCTGGAGAGGACCTTAAAACCTGTTATAAAACGCGTGTCTAAAACTTTTCCTGTCCTGCTTTTGACCGGACAGAGGCAGATAGGCAAGAGCGTTTTACTGGGAATGCTCCAAGAAAAAAAGCGGCGTTATGTGACGCTGGATAATTTGCGCGACAGAGAACTTGCCAAAACAGACCCGCAGAGATTTATTCAAGAAAACCCTCCGCCGGTTATTATTGATGAAGTGCAGTATGCGCCGGAACTTTTTACTTACATTAAAATTTGGGTTGATGAGCATAAATTTCGTTATCTAAACGGGAACCAGTCGGCTAATCCTTATGGCGCGTTTTGGCTGACCGGTTCGCAAAAGTTTAGTTTGATGCAAGGAATCCAAGAATCTTTGGCCGGGCGCGTCGCTATTTTGGAGATGCTGGGTTTGTCGTATAAAGAAATAACCGGACGGCCTTTTAAAAACAAACCATTTTTACCGTCCTTGGATTTAGCGCATAAGGAAACACCGGGACAAATGCTGACTTCTCCACAAATATTTGAGCGTGTCTGGCGGGGGAGTTTTCCCGAGCTGATTGTAACCCCGGGTATAGACAGGCAAAAATTTTATGCCTCCTATATTCAGACTTATATTCAAAGAGATGTAAAAGATTTTTATAATATCAATAACGAAATAGCTTTCTATAATTTTTTAACTGCTGTTGCGGCGCGGACTGGAGAACTTTTGAACTATGATAATCTGGCGGTTACCGCACGTATCGACAAGCGCACCGCAAAATTATGGCTGGAAATATTAGTGCGTTCCGGCGTGGTTTATTTATTGCAGCCTTACTGGGGCAATATAAATAAGAGGATAGTCAAGACCCCCAAAGTTTTTTTTATGGACACCGGCTTGGCTGCTTATTTGACCGGCTGGCATACGCCGGCCAGCCTGCGGCTTGGCGCGCAAAGCGGGCATTTGCTGGAGACTTATGTGTTTGGCGAGATTATGAAAAGCTATTTGCATAACACCGGCCTTGAGCCGCGGATCTATTTTTATCGCGACAGCAATAAAAAAGAAATAGATTTTATTTTAGAGCAAAATATGACTCTTTATCCAATTGGAGTAAAACAAACCTCCCTGCCGGAGACCAGAGACGCCGCCAATTTTAAGACATTAAGTAAATTGAAAAACATAAAAGTTGGAACCGGCGCGGTAATTTGTTTGTGCCGGGGAATTGCCGCTCTGCCCAAGCAAAATGTGGTTTGCGTTCCTGTTGGAGCGCTGTGAAACTTTTCCGCACA
>BGZO01000159.1 GCA_003864475.1 Candidatus Termititenax persephonae
GGCGATTATTGTCCGCTGTATCATGAGCTGGTTTCAGCCCAATCCGTATCACCCGCTAGTGCGTAAAATTTACGAGCTGACTGACCCGCTCTTGCGGCCTTTTCAGGGGATTTTTCATTTTGGCGGCCTGGATTTATCTCCGGTTTTGGCTTTGCTGGCCATAGGTTTTGTGCAGAGCCTGCTGTTGAGATTTGTGTAAATAACTCCGCCGCCCTTTACCGTAGTACCAAATCAATCCTTAATCTATTCCGGGGTCTGGCGTAAATCGGGTAGCCTTTACCCGCATAGTGGAAAAACAAATTAATGCCGTAATAATCATAAACTTTGTCCAATCTTTCGCGTTCTGCGGGTGTCGGTGGAAACACATAATGCTCCTTAAGCGATTTTTTTAGAACTGGCCAAGCGGGTATTTCTAAGTATTGATTATAAAATCGCAGGTAGCCGTGAGGTATTTTAAGTACATGGTTATATAGGTATTTATCGATAATAGCTTCGGCCCACAGATAATCTTTGAGTAGTGTAAAAACTTGGGATTGGTTTTTGATAGCGGCTATCGGCGCCATGGAGAATATAGTATTGCGGACGCAGCAGTATAAGCTATAGCCGCCGAAGAATAAATTTTTATCCATTATGTCGTCTTGAATATCGCCAATATCCAATTGCCCGTCTGGAGAGTCCAATTTTTTAAAAATAAAAAACTCATTAGATTTTTCAATAGATCGCCGCAGAGCCGACGTAAAACCAACTTCATTATAAGCGTTCTTGTGGCCTGCGCGGTTGTGGCTATAATTCCAAATGCCCGCGTCTTCTACCTGTATTATTTGGCCAAGTCTGCCCAGCTGATACAATGCGGTATTGTAAATAACATTGCCTCTCTTGCCCTCAGGTGCCATAAAATGGGTTAAAAATATAATGTTGTTTTCACGGCTGGCCAAGAGTTTTGTGCTTAGCATATAATATCTTGGTTTGGTCAATTTTTTTTGCGAAGCCAGCCGAACAAGTGTTTCCTTGGTTTTGGCGGTTTTAACAGCGCTACCAATTCGCGCGTGCTGACTATACTGTCATCAGCAAAGTCGAATACTCCAGGGTCTGTCCCCACCAGAAATATTCTGCTTAGCTTGGAATCATGCAGGGGCAGGATGCCCAGGAGTTCTTCTTGTCTCTGTCCGGCGTGATTAGCCGTAAACCATTGATAAGTCTGTTCCTTGGCGGCTACCGGGGCGGGCTGGAAATAGTACAGCGGTGTTTGGCTCAGGGACAGAATAATTTTACTGCCAGCCGGGCCGTCCTGTAATGTACAGGCGATGATGTGGCCGTCAAGATTGCGGAGCCTAAGTAGTCTATCCTTGCTAAGCTGT
>BGZO01000160.1 GCA_003864475.1 Candidatus Termititenax persephonae
ACCCTCCCCAGCTGGCACCGCCGCCGCCGCCAGCCACAATCATTCTATGATTATAATCACCATTATTATATAAACGTATGTCTGTAGCGCCGCCACCGCCAGCGACGAATCTATAGTTGTAGTAGTAGTGTTCGCCGATGTAGTAGTAGTCGTAGTCGTAGTCGTAGTTGTTTGTGATGTAATTATTGAAATCCGAATGATGTATATTATAGCTGTAGCTGTAGTTGTTGCCGTAATTCGACCCATTGTAGTATGAGTACCCCGCTCCACCACCATTATAGCCGTTGCCTTCATGATAAACCTTGACGTGATTATTATTATTCCCATAATAATAATTATTATAATTATTAACAAAATACCGCTGATAGCCTTTGCCGCCCACGTACACATAAAGAGTCATCCCCTCTACCAGAAATACATTGCCCACGGCGTATCCGCCTAAACCTCCCTGATGATAATCGTCTTCAGTAAATACATATTCCTTTTCCTCATCAAAGTCATAAGTTTTACGCTTAGGGGCCTTGCCCCCCTGCGCCCCCCAGACTTCCAGTCTGTACATTCCGGTCTTTAGCACCGTGTATGTTTGTGGATTCCCGGTGTATTCAAAATCCTGTGCCTGCGGCTCTGCCGTTGACTGCGGCACGGGCGGTAGCGAAATCTTAGTTATCTCTGTTTCCATTGCGGTGGTGGCGGCCTGCACGGCCTTACACGTGGGGTATTTAGTCGTGCTGGCCTTATCGACATCCCAGTCGGAGCTATCCACCCTATTGCTCATGAGTTCAAGATTGGCATTGTTCACCGCATATACTTGGGCCTGTGTCGCCGGGATTGTCGTGCCGCTGGCATCCACCGGGATGTTACTCTTGGCCGGTAGTACCGTGGGGGCTACAGTGAAATGTTTCTGCCCGCTTATCGGCTCGTCGTCGCCTGCCAAATGCGCGACCTCGCTATCATTGGCCTTGGACGGTATTAGCGAGTCCAGATGACCCTTGACCATGTGGAGCAGCTTGGCCGAGGGGTACAGGTTGTGGTTGGCGGAGTTGGCAGTGAGGCTGGCGTATGAGTCTGCGTTGGTCGCGGCGGAGGTCAGCTTGTTGCTCACGTTTTGCATTTTATTCAGGGCATTATTGATATCATCGGCCTTGACCTTGCCCCCGATATTTATCCCCGTGTAATCATCATTATAAGAATTTTGTGCCATAAATCCCCCTTGCTTAGTAATTCCAACTTATATTATTATTATGAAGATAAATACGCCATTATATCTCACGATAGTTGACTTGTCAGTGCGGATAATATATTATTTTTAAAAGATAATATGTTATCAACAATCTGATAGAGGGAGTAACTCA
>BGZO01000161.1 GCA_003864475.1 Candidatus Termititenax persephonae
ATTGTCAATCAGCTAATATATTTAGGCTGATTATCTTAAAACAAGACAAGGGGGAATGGTTATGGCAGATAATTACGGCGACCAAGTAAAATATAAGAGTGATCCTTACAACATAGATTCCGAAAAGAAGATTACGGCCTCGGGCGTGAGGACGGCCCTGGGGACGAAAGAGGACGTGGCGAACAAGCAGGACACCATCACTGACAACTCCACATATTACCCGTCAGCCAAGGCCGTCTACGCGCACACGTCCAGCACCAGCAACCCGCACGGCGTAACGGCAGCGCAGGTGGGTCTAGGCAGCGTGAACAACACGAGCGACGCGAACAAGCCCATCTCGACCGCCACGCAGGCGGCCATCACCGCCGAGGCGACCAACCGCGTGAACGCCGATGCCGCCATCAACGCCGCGCTGTCCGCCGAAGCAACCGCCCGCGCGAACGCCGACACCGCCATCAACACCGCGCTGTCCGGCAAGCAGGCCGCGCTCCCTATCGGCACGATACTGATGTACAAAGGAACGGGGTGGGTAGACAACAGCACATTGCCCGGCTGGTACGCCTGCACGTCCGCCAATACCGGCAGAGGTTGCCCCAATTTGGTTGATAAATTTCTGCGCGGCGGCTCCAGCAGCGACGGGACTGGCGGCGCGGACAGCCAAACTGTGGCTGTGCCGCTGAAAAGTCATAATCATACATTTATCGGCACTGCTGCCACAGGCTCAATAAATGCAGATAATAATAGTGACCACCAATCAGCCTTTGAGAATGTTTCTTCTGCCAGCGGTGTTTTTTCTACATCTACTTTTGCCAGTCGCACTCATTTTGCAGACGGTGGTGGTCAGCTATCTTCATTAACTTCCTTAAATTTTTCTATGACACCGTCCGGCACTATCAGTACTGAAGGCGAGGATGGTCCCAGTATTACTATAGATACCGTGCCTAGTTATTTTACTGTCATATATATAATGAAAATTTCCTGACACTTATTCATTAGTCGGTAAGGTAAATTTTTTAATCTGCCTGCCTAAGCACGCGCTCTATTTTCAGGCACTTGCCGCGCGTGTCTATCTCCAAAAACACCGCGTTAAAGACCACCGCGCCGCTCTCCACCACGTCAAATTTCGCTTTAAGCCCGGAAAGAAATCTTTTCTGCGCGGCCTCGACGCTCATGCCCAGATTGGACTTGACCGCGCCGACCATGCCCACATCGGTGATGTAGCCAGAGCCGTTTTCCAATATCTGCTCGTCGGCGGTCTGCACGTGCGTGTGCGTACCCAGCACGGCCGCCACGCGCCCATCGAGATAAAAACCCAGCGCTTTTTTTTCCGA
>BGZO01000162.1 GCA_003864475.1 Candidatus Termititenax persephonae
GTTTTCAGCCGCCTCTTTATTAATGGACTCGACCAGCTCTTGGTAAGGCAGATGCAGGGTCTTCAGCAATTGCAGCATCCGCGGATTCAAAATCAGGCGCAGTTGCTGGGACAAGGTTAGCGCAGGGGAAAGATTGAGTCTCGGCGCGGGCAACGGCATAAGGATAAGTTTATATTATTTGCGGAGAGGCGACAACAGAATCCGCCCGTTCCGGTCTTTTTGGGAAGTGGTATACTTAACCGTCATGGATTTATTCAAAACCGACCTAGGGATTCCACTCGCCAAACGCCTCGCCCCGCAGGACTTCGCGGAATTTGTCGGGCAGGAACATATCGTCGGCGAGGGACGATTATTGCGCCGCGCCATCGAGGTCGACCGCCTCAATTCGTTGATTTTTGCCGGGCCGCCGGGGACGGGCAAGACCGCCCTCGCCAATCTCATCGCCCGCAAGACCCAAGCGGATTTCGTCCAGCTCAACGCCGTCAATTCCAAAGTCGCCGAGTTGCGCGAGGTCATCGAGAAAGCCAAGGAAACCCTGGCATTCCAGAAACGGCGCACGATTCTCTTCCTCGACGAGATTCACCGCTTCAACAAAACCCAGCAGGACGCGCTGCTGCCCGATGTCGAATCCGGCGTGATTATTCTCATCGGCGCAACCACCGAGAACCCTTACTTCAGCGTCAATCCCGCGCTCATCTCGCGCTCGCAGGTTTTTGAGTTTAAGGCGCTGACCGCCGCGGAGTCGCGGCAAATCATCGCCAATTGCCTGCAAAAATATCCCAGCCTCGTCATGGACAAGGACGCGCAGGAGCATCTCATCGCCATGGCCGGGGGCGACGCGCGCAAGATACTCAACGCCATCGACCTGGCCGCGCTGACCACGCCCGAGCAGGACAAGCAAATCCATCTCACGCTGGGCATCATCGAGGAGTCTATTCAAAAAAAGCAGGTGGTCTATGACGAGTCCGCGCATTACGACATCATCTCGGCTTTCATCAAGTCGATGCGCGGTTCCGACCCAGACGCAGCCTTGTACTGGCTCGCCAAAATGATTTACGCTGGCGAGGACCCGCGCTTCATCGCGCGGCGCATCGTCATCTGCGCGTCCGAGGACGTGGGCAACGCCGACCCGCTCGCCCTGCTCGTCGCCAATGCCGCGCTGACGACCGTCGCCGAGATTGGTTACCCTGAGGCCAGACTAACTTTGGCGCAGGCCGCCGTCTATGTCGCCACCGCGCCCAAAAGCAACGCCGCTTATTCGGCTATAAATCAGGCGCTGGCCGACGTGGAGAGCGGTGTGGATTTTGCCGT
>BGZO01000163.1 GCA_003864475.1 Candidatus Termititenax persephonae
ATACAATATAGGTGCTAAACTTATTAAACTTATTGAAAAATTTAAGTTTTTTGGGGGGGATGGTTATGGCGAATGATTACGGCGACCAAACAAAATACAAGAGTGCTCCTTACAATATAGATTTTGAGAAGAAGATTACGGCCTTGGGCATGAGAACAGCCCTGGGGACGAAAGAGGACGTGGCGAACAAGAAAGATACCCTCGCCAACAGTTCCGCGGAGTACCCGTCATCCGCGGCTGTCTACGCGCACACGTCCAATAAAAACAACCCGCACGGCGTAACCAAGGCGCAGGTGGGCCTGGGCAGCGCGGACAACACGAGCGACGCGAACAAGCCAATCTCGACCGCCACACAGACAGCCTTGAACGGCATCAACACCGCGCTGAACGGCAAGGAAGCTACCATCACGGCGGGGACGGCCGCCCAGTACTGGCGCGGCGACAAGACCTGGCAGACCATGAACGACAGCCACACCCACGACACGAGATATTACACGGAGACCGAGGTCGACACGATGCTGTCCACCGTCTACGCGCACACGTCCAATAAAAACAACCCGCACGGCGTAACCAAGGCGCAGGTGGGCCTGGGCAGCGCGGACAACACGAGCGACGCGAACAAGCCCGTCTCGACGGCGACGCAGACCGCGTTGAACGGCAAGCAGGCCCTGCTCCCCGTCGGCACGATATTGATGTACGACGGCACGGGCTGGGCGGACAACAGCACGCTGCCCGGCTGGTACCAGTGCAACGGCAAGAACGGCACGCCGGATTTGCGGGACAAGTTCATCCGCGGCGGCAGAAGCGGTGAAAACATGGCGCGCGGCACGACCAGCGGCGCGGACAGCCGGAGCATAACCCTGCAGACGGCCAACCTGCCGAGCCACAATCATAGTCTGACCGCCCTGACACTGGCTAACGAGTCGGCGCACACACACTCCGTCTCGGCCACCACGGACACCAAGACACACAGCCATACATTTAGTGGAAACAATCTCTCCGGGGATACTCCATATTTTCAAATGGATTATTCAAGAAAGGATACTAATAATACAAATGGAATTATAACCAGCACGACCCAAGTAGGCGGTCAGACTGATAGCGGCGGTGGACATGACACCTGCGCTTCTTTTTCAATAAGCTTTACCCCTTCTGGCACAATCAACGGCAACGGCAGCCACGCGCATAGCTTTACCGCGACCAGCGGCGCCGGGAGCGGACACACGCACAGCCTGTCCAGCTCGACAATCAGCAATACCGGCTCCGGCACGGCGTTCACCG
>BGZO01000164.1 GCA_003864475.1 Candidatus Termititenax persephonae
AGTCCTGTCCGCCGATGTCGATAATCGTGCGCACCGAGGGATAGAGAAAGTTTGCGCCCCGGGCATGGCAGGAAATTTCGGTAACAGTTTTGCTGGCATAATCCGCCGAGATGCGTCCGTAGCCCGTAGCCACAATATACTTCAAGGCTTCGCGCGGCACACCGGCGCTGTTCAAGGCATGTTGCAGCACGCTCTTGCCCGTCTCTTCCGAGTTAAAACCCGAAGGTATTAAACCATGCCCGACAATCTCGCCGTCTGCGATGATTACCGATTTGGCGGCCAGCGAGCCGACATCGACTCCCGCCACCACATTGCCGCTTATTTTCTTTTCCGTGTTTGTCATTTGTGCTTAACTCCTTTTCCTTTTTTTAAGGTTTTACTTTATAAGATAAAGTGCGCTGCTATATTTTTACCTCCTTAAATATTATTGAAATATTATTGCCAGTAATTCTCCAAGCCCAGTTCCCGCAGGGCGGCATTGAGATAGCTGTCATCTATCCAGTCGTCCACGTTGGCGGCCTTGCGGATAATACCGTTGGCTTTGGAGAAGTCAATGCCCTCTTGAATCTGTTTGCGGTAGGCCGCGTTGAGCAGAGGATTGCTACGGTCTTTCAACGAGTCAGCCGCCAAATCAGCGGTCAGATTAGTAAGCGAGGAGCCGGACTTGGCGCTGATTTGTAGATACTCCTTGCGGTTCTCCGGCTGAGAGGCCCAATGCGAAGCAATGACGATTTGTTTCAAAATACGTTTGGTAATGTCTGGATATTTTTTGGCAAAATCTTCCGTAACCACATAGGCGGAAGAACCCCGCCAGTTGTAGGGGTCCTGGCGCGTGTCATAAATAATTTTCGCCACGCCCAGCGTCGCCTGGTCCAGACCGTTGGAGGCCGCGACATAAGCGTCGATAGATTTGGCCGCGACCGCCGCGATACCGTCTGCCTGACCGAGATTGTAAACTTTGAAATCTTTTTCCGTCCAGCCGCGGGCGGCAATGACCTTGCCGAAAGTCAGTTGCAGATACGTGCCTTTCAAGAAACCGACCCGCTTGCCCTTGAGCTCTTCCAAAGATTTGATGGTCGAGTCAGCCGGGGAGATAATATAAATATTCTGGCCGCCGCCGCTGCCCCCCACAATCTTAATAGGCAGTCCGCCGGCAATGCCGACAATAGCCGGCAAGTCGCCGTAAGAAGTGAAGTCCACTGTCTTATTGGCAATAGCCTCGTTGATGGCCGGGCCGGTGCCTTTCAGAATATTC
>BGZO01000165.1 GCA_003864475.1 Candidatus Termititenax persephonae
CCAGCCTGCTGACCTTGATGTGGGCGGGCGGATAAATGACCAGGCATTGACCCTCGGACTCCAGCTTTTCCAGCAAAGCCAGCGAGCGGTTGTAATTGGCGGAGCGTTGCTGCATGGCCTTCGCCAGTTGCGGATAGCGCGGCAAAAACGCCTTATATAGACCCAGACCGCCGCCGTTTTTTTTGCGGTAACCTTTGGGTCTGGTCAGGACGACGACGCTTTGGGTGTGTCCGTTTTGTCTGGCGTACTCGACGGGTATAGAGTCGGCGATGCCGCCGTCCAAGAGCCGCCTGTTCTCGATAAGCACGGGCTTGCTAAAAAAAGGCATGCTGGCCGAGGCGCGGATGGCCTGCGTCATGTTTTTTTTGTGTTCCGGTGTGTCGTTTTCAAGGTACACTGCCTGTCCGGTCGCGCAGTCGGTGGTTACGGCGACGAAACGCTGGGGGCTTTGCTCCAAAGCGGTATAGTCGAAAGGCACGAGGCGGCGCGGTATCTCTTCGTAAGTAAACCGCACGCCAAAGAGATTGCCCTCGCGCAGGAGATTGCGCCAGCTAAAATAGCGCGAATCGCGGCAGTAGGTCAGCGTTATTTTTCTACTGCGCCCGCGCTGGCGGCTGAGATAGGACACGCCCATGCAGGCTCCGGCGGAGACTCCGATGACGTATTCGAACAGCAGATTTTGTTCATCCAGCGCGTCCAGCACCCCCGCGGTAAACATGCCGCGCAGGGCGCCGCCTTCGAGAACTAGATTGGCGGGGATTAAATCAGTCATGGGAAAAGTTTATTACAAGGAATATTTTTTTACAAATTTTCGCCAGCACTTTATAATACAGGGGTGGACAGCAAGACAATCCGTGAGCAATTCATTAAATTTTTTGAGGGCAAGGGGCATACTTTTGTGCCAAGCGCGCCCGTCCTGCCGCTGGGCGACCAGACTTTGCTTTTTACCAATGCGGGCATGAACCAGTTTAAAGATATTTTTTTGGGGACGGGCGCGCGTCCTTACAGCCGCGCGGTCAATAGCCAAAAGTGCATCCGGGTTTCGGGCAAACACAACGACTTGGCAGAGGTTGGCAAGGACACCTATCACCACACATTTTTTGAAATGCTCGGCAACTGGTCGTTCGGCGATTATTATAAAAAAGAGGCGATTGTCTGGGCATGGGAATTGCTGACCAAGGTTTGGCAATTGCCCAAGGACAGGCTCTACGCGACAGTGCATACGACGGACACCGAGGCG
>BGZO01000166.1 GCA_003864475.1 Candidatus Termititenax persephonae
GGTCGAGCTGCCCGGTCTTCATTTGGTAATCGGCGTTCTGCAATTCAAGGTAGGCATTTTGCAACTGCGGCAGGGTGTATTGGCGCAGGTCAGGCAGGATAATATTTTCCAATTTCCAGGGGTTCATTTTGAGCAAGCCAGCCATTGTGCTGGCGGACTGGCGGGAAAGCTGCAATTCCTTGACCTGCAGGAATGTCCGCAATTGCTTGGCGAGATAGCCGAGCAGTCCCTGCGGGGCCTCACTGTCTCGGAGCAGGGCGGTCAGCAGGCGCAGAACTTCCGGCAAGTCTTTGCGCCGCAGGGCCTCGCCGAGGTCATAGGTGTTCAGTCCGCCCGGGCTGGCCATGGTTTGGACATCGGCGAGCGTCAGCTTGGTGCGGTCAGCCGCGTAGAGCATCAGTTTTTCCGCCTCCGCCGCCAAGGCGCCGACGGACAGCCCGGTTATTTCCACCAAAAATTCCGTCGCTTGGCGGTCGATAGCATAGTTTTTTTCGCGCAAATAATTGCTAATCCAGCTGGCCGCTTTGTCTTTTTCCCAAGGCTTGAATTCCTCATAGAGCAGGACTTGGCCGTTTTTTTGGCAAAATTTAACAAATTTTTTACGCTGGTCAAGCGCGCCATGATTGATAAAAACCGCGGTTACTCCGGCGGGCAGATTTTCCAGAGCGGCATACAAAAGTTTTTCGCTGTTTTTGTCCAGCCCTGCCGCCTCACCCTCGCCGCCCGTGTCCTCTGCCGCGTCGTCTTTCCGGGTGGTTTTGAGAAAAAAGGGATTGTCGACCAGCACCAAACGGCTGGGCGCAAAGCTGGGAATTATTTGCAAAGAATTGATGATACGGCTGGGGTCTTTTTCCGTCTCGGAGATTATGTCCAGCGCGAAAGCTTCCAGCGCCGGGTCGACATGCTTCTTGCGTAAATCACGGACGGCCTGCTCGATGAGAAAACTCTCGCTGCCGCCGATTAAGTACAGCCTAGCTTCTGGCATAAAATCCGCGTTCCTGTCCGATAGAGGTCGGCTCGTCATGCCCTGGATAAACAAGCACGCTGTCGTCCAGAGCCAGCAGTTTTTGCAGAGATTGCTGAATGTCCGCCGCGCTGCCGCCCGGAAAGTCCGTGCGCCCTAGGTAGCCGCCCGCGAACATCATGTCCCCCGAGAACAAATTGTTTTCTAGGAGCAGACAGGTCGAACCGGGCGTGTGTCCCGGAGTCGGGATAATGG
>BGZO01000167.1 GCA_003864475.1 Candidatus Termititenax persephonae
GACACGGCTAATTTCGCCGTAAAACTTCCGCAAAGAGCAGATTTGACTTTTTTATACTACTAGTACAAAAAAGTCAAAAATGACTTACCGGGCAAAAGTAGCGGTAGCTTTACGGCAGGGGATATATTTTCTCGATATTCTTTTGCAGGGCGGCGAGCGAGCCGTTATTGACAATCTGCACGTCCGCCCGCGGCTTATAGACATAGACTTTTTGGTTGACGGCCAGGCGGCGCAAAATCTGCGCGGAACTTAGCCCTTTGGCCTCTAGGCGCGCACGGAGCCGTTCTTCCGGCGCGTCGATAAAAATAACTTTGTCGCAGTACCTGTCCAGACGCATCTGGTGCAGGAGCGCCGCGTCCAGCACAAAAGATTTGGTCGGATTCCGCAGTTTTTTTAGAATAATTCTCCTCATGAAAGGCTGAATAATCGCGCTCCACAAAAACAATTTCCAGCCCGAGGCGAACACTTGCCGGGAGATAATTGGCCGCTCTGTCGAGCCGAACAGCAGACGCGCCGCCCGGCGCACAATATTGTTTTCTGCCAAGACCTGATGCCCAATCGCGTCCACATCTAAATGTTCCGCGCCGTACCGCGCCGCCCAAGCTTTGGCCGCGGTGGTCTTGCCGCTGCCGCTGATGCCTGTTATGCCAATAATCATCAGGGTAAATATATGCTAGACTTCCGTCCATGTCAAAAATCTCCGCTCTGCTCTTCGACATGGACGGTGTGATTGTGGACTCCATGCCGTACCATTTTTTCGCGTGGTATGAGGCTTTAAAAAGATACGGCATTACGGTCAGCACCCAGGACATTTACGAACACGAAGGTGAGAAATGGGAAACTACGCTCCGCCACTATCTGGCCCCAAGCGGTCTGCCCGTCAACCCGCCTTTACTAAAAAAAATATTTGCCTACCGCCAAAAACTCTTCCGCCGGATATTTCGCCGCCATCTCCTGCCGGGCATACCAGAGTTGCTCCGGGAATTGAAGGCCTTGGAATATCAGCTTGGTCTGGTCAGCGGCACACCCAGTTACGATATGCCGCGGCTGATTTCTAAACCAGTACTCAAATTATTTGACTGTACGCTTGGCGGCGACATGGTTGCGCACAGCAAGCCGCACCCTGAGCCGTATCTGGCCGCCGCCGCCAAGCTGTCCAAGAAACCTGCGGAGTGTCTGGTCATCGAGAATGCGCCGCTGGGCATACGCTCCG
>BGZO01000168.1 GCA_003864475.1 Candidatus Termititenax persephonae
GTGTTTGGCGGCTGGGGGCTGGCGGGAATTTTACAAAAATCCGGCAATGTTATAGGATAGGCGCATGGATGGCACCCTGCGCGTATTCCCTTTAAGCTCACACCCGGAAATGGCGGACAAAATATCAAACCTGCTCGGCATCGAGTGCGGACGCATCAAACGCTCCAAATTTAGCTGCGGCGAGCTGTACACGCGCATTCTGGAAAATATCCGCGGACGTGAGGTGTACCTCGTCCAAACCGCCACCGCCGACGTGAACAACGATGTGCTGGAACTGCTCATCGCCGTTGATTCCTGCAAACGCGCTTCCGCCAGTTCCATCAACGTCATCGTCCCGCATTTTCCCTACAGTCGTCAGGACAAAAAATCCGACTCGCGCGAGCCGATAACCGGGCGTTTGATTGCCAATCTGCTGGAAGCCGCGGGCATTGACCGCATCATCACTATGGATTTGCACGCCGACCAGATTCAGGGCTTCTTCAATGTGCCAGTCGACCATCTCAACTCGTTGGTGCTGTTCGTCAAATATTTTCGCGGTGTGATTGGCAAAGCCAAAAATTACACGGTGGTTTCGCCGGACACGGGACGCGCCAAGACTTGTAAAAAACTGGCGGACAAGCTGGGCGTAGACCTCGCCATCCTGCACAAGGCGCGGCCGCAACATAATGTCTCGGAAATCCTGCATGTAATCGGCGAGGTCAAGGGCAAAAAATGCATTCTTTTTGATGACATCATCGACACAGCCGGTTCAATCCAGAACGCCTACAATGTATTAGTCAATCAAGGGGCGCAGGAAGTGTCCGTCGCGGCGACCCATGCGGTTTTTTCCGGGCCGGCAGTCGGACGGCTAAACGCCTGTGCCTTTAAAGAAGTCGTCGTAACCAACACCATTCCCCTGCCTGCGGAGAAGAAAATCAACAACCTGTCCATTATCGACACCGCGCCGATTTTTGCCGAGACCGTCAAGCGCAATTACGAACACGCCAGCATCAGCGAACTGTACGACATCTAAATCTCTACCCGTCCCGCATAAGCCCTGGCAATGGTCAATTCATCCGCGTAGTCAATGTTCGCGCCGGTGGGCAGTCCGTAGGCGATGCGGGTCAGCCGCGCACCGCCGCCTTTCAGCAAATCGGAGATGTACATAATCGTCGCCTCGCCCTCGACCGTCGGGTTGATGGCAAAAAATATTTCCCGATACGC
>BGZO01000169.1 GCA_003864475.1 Candidatus Termititenax persephonae
CAGACAGAGGATAAACAGCCTCGGCTATATTGACCGTGGCATTGGCAATACCTTTGCTCGTCAAATAAGTCAGGGCTTTTTGCAGTGTTCGAAAGGGATAATCCGTGAGGCCGACTTCATCCCCGGCTGTCTCGATTGTCCGAGTGGCGGCCTGCACGATTAACTTTTCCACTATAGTGTTTAACAAAATCGGCATGAGGGTCAGTCTAATTGACAACCCGCTGAAAATAATCAACAGTATTCTCTGGGGTAATCTTACCCAAACCAGTCTGCAAAATGCCACGGATATTTACGGTATTAATTCTTACACAGCGGTCGCCCTGCCCTATGGGGAAAATAATATGGTCGGCGATCCGCTAATCATAAGCACTGATGATTACGGCTTAGTCGGAAACAGCCCAGCCTTGGATAAAGCCGACAAAAATTATGCTCTGCCCAAAGATTTTTATAGCAACGAACGTCCACTCTATAGTGGTTATGATATCGGGGCAGTAGAGCATAAAGAGGAAAACAAACAGGCTTTTATTATGAACAAGGGTTTCTATGATACTGTCCAGCATGGATTAAATAATGCTGTTGCTGGCGAGACGGTCTTTGTCATTGTTGATGTTGTTATCCCCCAAAATTTGCAATGGCCCAACAAACAAAATATTACCCTGCAGGGTTTGAACAAGAATATCGTCCTAGACGCAGGGGCAAATAATCTCGCTCTGATTACGAACATTAACAATGTTGACGTTAACCTCCGCAATTTAAGAATCAGTGGCTTCAATAATGTAATCGTGCAGGAGAACAGCACCAGCGACAAAAACAATATACTTTTTGATGGGCTAGTTCTACAAAACAACAAGGCGCAAACAGGAAAAACCTCTGGCACCTTGGTCTATTCAGAAAAGCCAGTCAATATGACAGTAACCGATTCTGTAATCAACGGCAATGGTGGTTCCGGAAATTTATTTTACGCCAGCACTTCCTTGGGCCGCAGTTCCTTACACATCAGCGACACGCTGATCAGCGGGAATAGCAGCAGCGGTAGCGGCAGTTTGGCAGGCTCCATCGATGTCTTTTTGGCAAGAGTAACAGTCAACGGCAATAGTGCCCAGACGGGTGGTATTTTTTCGGGCAGCAATGTTTCTATTAATAATTCGACGTTCTTAAACAACAACAGCACTAGCAGCGGCGGCGGTGTGTT
>BGZO01000170.1 GCA_003864475.1 Candidatus Termititenax persephonae
GGTCGTCCGCGGCGGCAGGGCGAAGTTAAAAAATCTGGTCTGGGGAACAGCGGATGGGGAAATCAAGACCGCGGATTTGACGCCGACCTCGACCATAACAGTCGCGGTTCTTTTAGCTGGTGGTAATACGGAAGCGCTGGAGGATTTTGAGAACGATTATACAACTAGAGTGGTAACAGAAATACAGGATGCGATAAATGATTATTATGCTAGTAAGCCCGCTGAACTGGAGGACTTGATCGACGTGGTGGAAAACGGCGGCAGTCTGACAGGCATAATAGAAAGTATAGACGATGAAGTTATCCAGGACTATCTTCCGAGATTAGTCCCGACTTTAACGGGGTCTCCGGTCATAGATGGACTGGCTGATGAGGGAAACATTGGCTTTTATGATTTTCCGACAGAAAATCGTGTAACAGATTACTCTTCGGGCACTCCGGGCATAGCGGAGCTGGAGAGTATTAAAATTGGCCAGAGGGACGGTTTTTTGGTTTTTCAAATAAAACCCCTCGGCTCTTTTGATACCGCGAGCCGTTATGCCGCTCGTATTTGGAATAATGGCTGGATGATAAATTTGAATTTAGAGTATAACACAGGGAGTGGGCAATGGCAGACCGGATTCATTGTTAATGATCATAATGATGGAGCAAATGGTGGCTATTTTCTCGAAATTAATAGCCGGGTAGACTATGCTATGAATGACATCATCGAGATCAGTATTCCGCTGGAAGTGGTACAAGAATACATTATTTCGGCATATCACATAGGATTTAATATCTATGACGCCCGGATAAACGAGCCGTATTACGTAGCGTCGGTGGGGTGGTGGCGTTTCTAGGTTTGGAACTGCCGGCATCTGTGGGCTGTTATTTTGTTGAAATAAGGGGCGGTTGGTGAGCCTGCGGTCATCGAGCGTAGTCGAGATGTCGAACCAGCGGTTGGTGAGCCTGTCGAACCACCGCCATTGTAAATTATACTTAAACGCCTGTGTTACAATGCCGCCATGTTGATCACTGCCCAAGGCGTGGATTTTACAGTAGACGGCGACGGCGTGGCGCGGCACGAGGGGCGCGTGGTTTTTGTCCCCGGGCTTGTCCCTGACGACACGGCCGAGATAGAGATAATAGCCGACAAGAAAAATTATCTGCTGGGCAAAATAAAAAAAATAATCGAGCCGT
>BGZO01000171.1 GCA_003864475.1 Candidatus Termititenax persephonae
CTCGCACCATTGAAGTTAAACTCCAGATTATAAGTAGGCGCGCCGACATAGTATTTGCCGTTCAGAATATCGTCGTGCTGATTTTTGATAAGATGCCTGTTCTCCGCGTCTCTGGGCATGTAGATATCATAGTAGAACTCCCCGGTATGGATTCTATTACCCGTAACATTCCCTGTGATCGCATTATCGGCGCGGTCGCGCACGCCAATGATAGAGATATTGCGCGTGCCTTGGATCAGCGGGTCTCTCACCGTAACCACATAATTATTGGTAACCCCTCTCATTCCGTAAGCATACGGCACCCACTCGCCGGTTTTATAGCTTGCGGTTACAGCCGGATTAGTGGTGGCCACTCTGACGCTGACAATATCGTCGCCGCCAAACATGATATGCGTGATGCCGCTCAATTCGCCGGTCTCATCGTGCGCATAGGACACTGTTACATTGGTAGTATTGGTCCATAGTCCTCCGCAGTTTCCGAAGTTCTCTAGACCCTCATCGTACTGTAATTCAGCAATGGGCAGCGTTACCGGCATAATATTAATATCCGCAGCGTAAATCTCATTGTCGAAAACGATTATCCTATCCGCAGTAACTATTTCCTCAGACCAATGATCCTCGCGGCCATCGATCTTCGCATCCCACAGATAAACATCCAGCGTCATCGTCTCCCCCGTCGTCTCGTTGACAGTGATGATCACCGGTTCATAAGTATACCCGCCTGTTACACCTTGCGGCGCTCTTTTGCCACTTTCACTTTCATTTGGACCATTTACCATCGGATCATCTGCCATTAGACCGATAAGTTTATTTGGGCTCGGCGCGTCAAGCCAGCCGCCGCTGATAAAGTAGCCAATATTGGGGTCTGCGTTGTCCGTAACAACCATGTAGCCGCCTTCGAGATACCCTGGATTCTCATAAAGTCCTTTATTCAACGCCGACAGGAAAAGATAATCGGCCGCATCCACATCGCCATTGTCATAGTCGGCATAATTGAAAGTAGCCGATCTCTCCAATATAGACGAGCGCGACACTTTATAATCCAGGCCAAAATCATCAGCCAGTCTCAGAGTCAGATTGCGTGTGCCTTGTTTCGCGTCAAACTGGATAATACGGTAATTGGCGTATTCCAGAAAGCCATGCTCCAGAGTCCAATTCGGAGGATTTTTTTCAGGAC
>BGZO01000172.1 GCA_003864475.1 Candidatus Termititenax persephonae
GGCCTGGTGCTGGTCTAAGAAGAGCCGTCCGTTCTCGATAACCACGTCCGCCTCGCCGCCCCAAGAACGGCTGTCGCCGGAAGGACTCCTGTCCACATCAATTACCGGGGCGAGATTCAGATTGAAACCCAAGGATTTAGTATAGGCCGCCAGCCGCGCCGCCCAATCTTTTCTGGTCGGCTCGTCCGCCCTAGCCATGCTCCGCGGGGAAGCGAAATAAACTAAATCATTTTCCACCCCTGCTTTAGCCAGTTGCCAGCCTCCGCCCTCCATGTCCACCGCCAAAAAAGGCTTAATCTTGGTGTCTCCGGGGGGCGCGGCGATGCCCCGGAGCAGCTCAGCCGCCTGCGCCGCCCCGGTAATATTTATGTCCTCGTAAAAAATATAACCACCCCAGTGATTGCCGGACACGAAGGCGGCAAACTCGGCCGGGGAGCGACCCGGAAAACCAAGGATAAAAAGCTGAGCCATTTTTTCCTCCGGCGAATATTCCCTGGCCAGCGCCAAGACCGACAAGACACCCAGCAAAAGCAGGGTCTGGCGCGGCCAGCCGCGTGTCCGGACTGTCATTTGTCTACTCCCCGTCATTTTCTTCCTCCCGGGGCGCCTGCCAAAAGAACATTTCCCCCGCCCCCTTTAACCGGCTCGGGGAAAAATTTTGCCAAGCAATCTCGGGCATATGCCAGCCCCGCACAGAGCGCAGCTCATACTGACCGTAGTCGGCAAGATTTACCTCTTCAATCTCAAGGTCGGTGTAGACAATCAGCCTCCCGTCCGGGTTGGCATAAATCAACTCGCGCAGATTGTAATAGGCCAGGCTGTCGGGAAATTTAGGCTCAAGCCCGACGGACAGCAAAGTGTATTTGCCCAGCGGCTGCGCGAAGACAGGCTGGACGTTTTGGGTTACATAGTAATTGTCCGCCACGGGCAGGGCAACAATTTGTGTTTCCTGCTTTTTGTTCTGGTAGGCCACGCCCAGCGGCTGGCCGGATAGCCGCGCAAATCGGCTCAGATCAATATCCACCCCTTGTATCCTGCCGGGGACAATATTTTCCAGCCTCTGAATATACAGACCGTTGTTCCTGCTGACCAGCGCATACATGGTGTCCGTCGGCTCAAGCTTTCTGAAGCGGGCCTTGCCGGAATTATAATCCCGGACTTGCTGGGCGGCTCTG
>BGZO01000173.1 GCA_003864475.1 Candidatus Termititenax persephonae
GCTCCGGACGGGCAAGCCAAGAAGACCCCGGGGCCGGGTGGAATCCTACTGGTGCGAGCGATTCCGAGCGGCGTGATATAAAAATAGACTTGGCGCATACCCATTCCGTTGATATCCCCAACTATACCGGCGATTCCGGCGGAGCCAGTGCCGACCACACCCACAGTGTAGCTTTGAGCGGAAACACGGGCGCAAACAGCGTCAATCACACGCACAGCGTAACGCTGAGCGGAAACACCGGGAATACGGGCTCCGGCACGGCGTTCGACAATCGCCCCAGTTACTATTCCCTGATTTATATCAGGCGTTGCTTGTAGATTTTTCGGTTTTCTCCAGCAGATAATAAAGCGACGGGCTCAGCCTCAGCCGCCCCGCGCTTCCCTGCGCCAATCTTTCCGCAAGGCACAGCGGCGCGGGGCCGCAGATTTTTTTCAAAAAGCCCGCGCGAAAACTGGACACGCCCAGCACTTTTTTTATTTGCAGATTGTTTTGCCGAAAAATCCGCTCCACGTAACGCGGATGATAATTATAAAAGCCTTGGTCGTTGCGGCTCGTCGGCTGTAAAGAAAACGGCTCCATCTTTGACCGTCCCGTCAGCCAGCGCAGAATCTCCAGAACGTTCCGTTTGTTGGCGGCCTCGATGACCGCCCGCCCGCGTGGCCTCAGCACCCGCGCCATTTCCGCCACGGCGGCGGGAAAATCCACGAAATGATGCGCCGCGCGTACGCAGAGCAGCGCGTCCAGTTCTCCGTCCGCAAAGGGCAGTTCGTACACCGACCCTTGCACCGTTTTTAGTTTTGCGCCCTGTGTTTTTTTGGCCAAAGCCAGCAGATTGGGCGCGTAATCAAATAACGTGCAGTCCGTGAAACGCGGCAGGTACACGTCCGACAGCCGCCCGAACCCACCGCAGATGTCAGCGAACTTTTCGCCGTAGCCGGGCAAGAGTTTTCCCGCGGCGAGATGGTCGCAAAAATCCTCGTACCGCCTGTCTCCTTTTTCCCAGAAATTTTTTTTGTAATCATAGTCCGAATAGTCTGTTATTTTTTTTCCCATGCCCGCCTCACCGTGCGAGATTTTAACACGCTCCGGCACGGTTTACCAAACTCCGGTTATGCACATTTTCGGCCTGCTTTCCGGGCTTTGTGCATAAATAACATGTTTTTCTTTCCC
>BGZO01000174.1 GCA_003864475.1 Candidatus Termititenax persephonae
GCGCGGAAAATCTGCTGATTCTCTCCTCGTCGCCTTACCGTGAGGGCATTCAAGCCAAATGGCAGGCCATTAACCAAACTCTGGCGGGACATTTCGCCATGAACGTCATCTATTGCAACCGCGTCGGTATCGAGGATGGCGTAACTTTCTGGGGCGGCAGCGCGGTTTACACCAATGACGGGCAGCTACTTGGCCGCGCGGCAGAATTGGAACCGCAAATCTTGACCGTGAACCTCCACCTCAACCCGGGAGTCCGTGCCAAGTCTGTCTTTGTCCGCGACGAACGGCCGGATGTCGTCCTCAAGGAGCTGGGTATTATCTGGAAGCAACGTCTTTAAATTCGTGAAGCTGTTGTTTGGTTGGCAAATTGTTGACAATCCACTTTAGCCATTTGTCGCTTAAATTTTTGGCCAGCAAAAGCAAATCAATCAACTCGACTATCTGAAAAAAAGGAATTTCAACTCTCCGGACGCGAACAGAACGCAGCCATTCCCCCAAATGTCTTTCTTCCGCACTATTTTCTGCATGTAAATCAGGTATTTCTTCATGGCCAGACTGAAACCAATCCCTCAATTCAGATAAATGTTTGGCAGCGTTGTTATGCCAAGAAAGCACCATATCTTCCTTGGAAAAAGACGGATGCTGCTCAATCCTATCTAGCAGGTACTCCAAATTGGTACAAGCGATGTGTTTTTTATACATTACCTATTATTATCGTAAGCCGGGGATTTTTGTTGCATTTTTTTTGCGATAAGGTAAACTGCTTTTATGCATACCGCTCAAGTCAGCGCCATACTCCTCAATTTTTTGCGGGAAGAAATAAAAAAGACCGGACTGACCAGAGCCGTCCTCGGTTTGTCCGGCGGTGTGGATTCGGCGGTGGTCTGTGCGCTGGCCGCCCAAGCCCTGCCGCCGGAAAATGTCTTCGCCTTTTGCTTGCCCTATCGGACTTCTCACCCGGAAAGCGCCGCCCACGCGCGGCTCTGCGCGGAGACTTGCGGTGTGTCTTATCAAGTCATGGCCATCACTCCACAAATCGATGCTTACTTTGACGCGCTGGACGCGGAGGCCTCTGCCCTGCGCCGCGGCAACAAAATGGCCCGCGAAAGGATGACCATCCTTTACGACCATTCCGCCAAACTCGGCGGGCTGGTCCTCGGCACGAGTA
>BGZO01000175.1 GCA_003864475.1 Candidatus Termititenax persephonae
GTCTTTCCTGCAAATAGACCACCACGTTTTGCGGTTCCCAGTCCGGCTCATTTTGGATATTGAGAATCACGGTCAAATGCTCCGGGGTCCTTTCCTTAATATCCAGCCAGACAGGGTAACCGTCGCTGATTATCACATTAATCCTGTCGCCACGCCCGACTTTCTCCCCCGCGCCTGGCTGTTGCTCGATAATCTGATTGAGCGGATATTTATTGCTGAAAAGCCGCTCCGTAATATTGATGGTCAGACTGCGGTCGGCGACAAACGGCGCGGCGGTCTGCAAGGTATAACCCACCAGATTGGGCGCGGACAATTCCTCGCTTTGCTGGCTGGCATAAATCTTGACGATGCGGTCTTTCTTGACGACGCGCCCCGCCTCTGGCGTAACCGCCACGACATAATTCGGTGTAACGCTGGTGTTATTAATATAACCGCCAAACTTGACGCGCAAACCTTGTTCCTTAAGCAGAATATTGGCCTCCTCGACGGGCAGATTCAGGACATCGGGAATTTCAATGCGCGGCACGGAATTAAAATAGTTGAAAAAAACCGCGTTAATAAACAAGGCCAAACCTGCGGCAAAAATACCCAGCAAAGCATAAAAAGAAACTTGTCGCAGCAGCTCTTGGCTGGGGCTGGGCTTTCTGGGCTTGATGTTTTCTTCTTCTGGCAACGGCATTTTTCTCTCCTGCTTCCCGGCAAGCGGTTGCTTGGGCGGCATCTTAGCATACTCCCGTGGCTTTGCAGAGTTGGGCGGCGGGGACGGCAGAGGGTTTTTCTTGTCCGCCTCACGCTGCCGCAGTTCCGTAACCGGCATACTGACTTTTTGGGCGCGCAGGTCGCCGCTAAATTCCCTGACGGACTGGTGGCGGTAGGCGGGATTGTGTTGCAAGGCCTTGGTGATAATTTCCTCCAAGTATGCGGGCGTTCCTCGGGGCAGCGGCTCAGGAGCCTGCCGTGAATTGCGGAGTAACATTTGCAGATTGTTGACGGACGGGTACGGCGCGCGCCCAGCCAAGAGTTGATAAAACAATACCGCCAGCGCGCGCGCATCGGTATACTTGGCGATGTCCTCGCCGCGGATTTGCTCGGGCGAGAGATAGGCGGCGGGAATAATGCTTTTTTGGTTTTTATGCAGCAGCCAAGCGTT
>BGZO01000176.1 GCA_003864475.1 Candidatus Termititenax persephonae
GCTGTTCACGTAAGTAACCACCGCCGCGCTGGGGTGCGCGGCCTTGAGCTTCAGCACGTCCGCGGCATCCGCCATGTCCGCCATCGGACAGCCCGCCAGCGGCTCAGAAATAAAAACTTTTTTGTGCGGTGCCAGCAGAGCCGCCGTTTCGGCCATGAAATACACGCCGCAAAAGATTATTTTATCCTGCGCGATAGAAGCGTCGGCGGATTTGCGGCTGAGAGACAGGCTGTCGCCCACAAAATCCGCGGCAGCCTGCACCTCCGGCGGCGCGTAGACATGCGCCAAAATCAAGACATTTTTTTCCTGCTTGAGCCGCTGAATTTGCGGGACTAAATCAGTCATCAGTGTTTGAAATGCCTCCGTCCGGTAAAGACCATGGCCAGACCGTGTTCATCGCAGGCGGCGATAGATTCCTCGTCGCGCCGGGAGCCGCCCGGCTGAATGATTTCCTGTACGCCGACTTTTGCCGCGCTGTCCACCACGTCGCGGAATGGGAAATACGCGTCGGAAGCCAGCAGGCAACCTTGTAGCTTCGCCCCGTTATGTTCCCGGGCTTTTCTGACCGCGCAGTCGAAAGCGTCGATGCGCGACATCTGCCCCGCGCCCACGCCTATCGTCGCGCCGTCCTTGGCCAGCACGATAGCGTTGGACTTTACGTGCCGACAGATTGTCCAAGCAAATAATAAATTCCGCAAATCTTGCGGAGATTTTTTGGTCTTTAACTGCAAATCATCCTCGCTGGTCGGCGTTTTGTCTCTGTCCTGCACGAGATAGCCGTTGTTGGTTTTCTTCACATCGGGACCGCTGACCACAAAGTCTGTTTTGAGCAGACGGATATTTTTTTTCTCCGTTAGTTTTTTTAAAGCCTCCGGTGTAAAATCCGGCGCGACCACAACCTCGACGAAAAGTTTAGCGACGCGCTCCGCCAATTCCGCCGTAACGGGACGATTGACCCCGACAATGCCGCCGTAAGCCGAGACCGGGTCGCAGGCTAAAGCCTTGTCATAGGCCTCTTCCGGGGTGTTGCCAAGCGCCGCGCCGCAGGGATTGGTATGCTTGACTATGGCCACCGCTGGTTCGCTAAAATCAGCGACGATGTTTTGCGCCGCGTCGCTGTCAATAATATTATTAAAAGAAAGC
>BGZO01000177.1 GCA_003864475.1 Candidatus Termititenax persephonae
CTTGCCGCAAAATCTCCGGCGAATTATCCGCCGAACAGTCGTCCACCGCGACCAATTCCCAGTCCCGAAAAGTCTGCGCGGCCAAGGAGTTCAGGGTTTGGGCTAAAAATTTTTCGGCATTGTAGACGGGCAACAAAATTGAGACTTTCACGCGTCCAGTTTACGCCCGAAAAACGATTTAGTATACTGATTTTATGCTGAAAAATTGGCTGACCAAGTTTTTTCCTGACCGCACTGTTATTCCCGACCCTAGAGCCTTGACCGACAGGCTGTATTGGCAAAAATTCCACCAGAAAATAAATTACGCCGCACCCGCCGACTTCAACGAAAAAATCCATTGGCTGAAGCTGTATTCTGACACGTCGCTCTGGGCAGAGTTGACGGACAAATACAAAGTACGCGAATATGTCCAAAGCAAGGGTCTGGGACAGACCCTGAATGAACTTTACGCCGTGTGGGCAACGGCGGATGATATCGACATCGCCCCCCTGCCCGATTCTTTTATAATGAAAGTGAACGGCGGTAGCGGCGACAAGCTGGTCATCCGGGACAAAACCAAAATTACCAATAAAAAAGTGCAAAAACATTTTCGCAAGCATCAAAATTTTGGCGTGGCCACCTGCGAGCCGCATTATTTGCGCATCCAGCCCTGCATTATCGCCGAAAAATTACTGAGCAATGACCAGCCCGGACTGTCCACTTCGCTGATTGATTACAAGTTTTTTTGTTTTGACGGCGAGCCGCTCTATACCAAGGTCATCTACAACAAAAACAAATCAGGCATAACCGTGGCGACTTACAATAGCGACTGGACTTTCCGCCCCGAGGCCGTCCGCCCTTCGCGTTATTACCGCGCCGGGGACGGACGCGCGCTACCTCGGCCACAGTCTTACCAGCAATTGCTGGACTACAGCCGCCGCTTGGCCGCAGGCTTTCCTTTTGTCCGGGTGGACTGGTATGAAATCGGCGGACAGCCAATTTTCGGCGAAATGACCTTCACCCCGAGCGCGGGATTTAATGACCATTTTTCCCAAGCGTTCCTCGTGGAGTTGGGCAGTCAGATAAAACTGCCCCCCCAAGCTTGAAAATCATCGTCTCCCTC
>BGZO01000178.1 GCA_003864475.1 Candidatus Termititenax persephonae
AAGGCGGTGTGGGCGCTCGTCGAGGAACTGCTGCCGGGGACCCTCTGGGTGGCACCCTCGCTGGCAGCGACGAAAATCACTTGGTACGATGCCGTGAGGAAGTGTATAGAACTGACGCACGCCGCCACCGATGTGCTGGCCAGTGTAAAAACCGACATGACCGCCAAGGGCTACACGGCCACCGCCAGCGACTCAAACTGCATCGCCTATCAGGACACATACGCCCCGGGCAGGAAAAAGGTCTATCGCCTGCTGACAGAGGCGGAGTGGATAGACTGCTATAACACGGGCAGGCTGAACTCCCACTCCCAATACGAGTGGGTCGGGGATGCTTACGGTTCATCCAATCGTGTTTTGCGTCGTTATGATAGTCCAAGTAGTCAAGCTAACGACTCTCCCAGCAAGGATTACTACTACGGCGGCGACGGCAACTACTACGGCTACGGTTTTAGGCTGGCTAGGATTGTTTAAGAATCCTATAGTGATTACACAGTTTATCAAGCGATTTCTTTTGTCAAAGAATAATTTAGCGGTCATATATTTCATTATTCTGTGATATCATTATCCACCTATGTCTGAGATGGAAAAAGTCTACAACCCCGCGGAAATAGAGAAACGAATCTATGCGGATTGGGAACAGAGCGGCGACTTTGCGCCCCAAGGCGACGGCCAGCCTTTCGCGCTGGTTATTCCGCCGCCTAATGTAACGGGTGCGCTGCACATGGGTCATGCGCTGGACGAGACCCTGCAAGATATTTTGACGCGCTGGCACCGCTTGCTCGGCGACAATACCTTGTGGGTGCCGGGGACCGATCATGCGGGCATCGCCACGCAAAATGTTGTGGAGAGAAAATTTGCCCAAGAGGGCAAGTCGCGCCAAGAACTGGGGCGGGAAAAGTTTATCGAGGAGGTTTGGCGCTGGAAAGAAGAATACGGCGGGCGGATTACCAGCCAGCTACGCCTGCTCGGCGCGTCCTGTGATTGGCGGCATGAGCGTTTTACCATGGACGAAGGCTGTTCCCGCGCGGTTCGTGAAGTTTTCGTCGAGTTGTATAAAAAAGGCCTGATTTTCAAAGGCTCGCGCA
>BGZO01000179.1 GCA_003864475.1 Candidatus Termititenax persephonae
GAGGAGGGATTTTCCGTCAGGCAGGCAAACAAACGCGCGGCAATCTGCTTCTGCCAGGAAGCCTGCCGGTCATAATCTCCGGCGGCGCGTGAAAATAAACTGCCAATTCTGCGCTTGTCTGGCATCAGGACTGTCCGGGTTTATTGAAATCCATGTCTCTTAAATTCATGCGCCAAATTTTAACATAAGTATTTCTTGGCCAGCTACGAATAGCTACGCGCATTTCCTGATATAAATCATCGAATAGTAACTCGGCACGGTGTCGACCGAAAGGGCGGTCGGGGTTGCCGACCCGGCATTGCCGGTATTGCCGCTCAAGGTAACGCTATGCGTGTGATTGGCGCTGACTCCGCCGGAAGTTACGGATGTTCCGCTGAAAGTATGGCTGTGAGTTCCTTCACCAGAGTTCACAGAAACATTTGTCTTGACCGAGGCAGTTTTTACAGCATCAAAAGTATTAGTAGAATCCACATTCTCATCGCATACAATAGATTGGAAAGTTCCACCGCCGCCAGTATCATCCTTCGCAGTTTTGTCAAACCCATGGCTGTGTGCGGTTTCAGAAATCGTGTGATCATGAGTTCCTGCTCCGGTGATAGTTCCGGCTGCCGTTACTGAGTGCGTATGCCCCGCGCTCTCGTTGCCTGTCGTGAAGGAGCCGGACAGGCCATGGCTATGTTCCGGCAGGTTGGCCGTGGTCAGGGTTATGCTCCGGCTGTCCGCGCCGCCAGTCCCGCCGCTGCTGGAGCCGCCGCGGATGAACTTGTCCCGCAGGTCCGGCGTGCCGTTCTGGCCGTTGCACTGGTACCAGCCGGGCAGCGTGCTGTTGTCCGCCCAGCCCGTGCCGTCGTACATCAGTATCGTGCCGACGGGTAATTTGGGCTGCGTATCGCTGGTATTGGCCTTGCCGTTCAGCGCGGTCTGCGTGGCGGTCGAGACGGGCTTGTCCAAGTCGCTCGTGTTGTTCACGCTGCCCAGGCCCACCTGCGCCGCCGTTACGCCGTGCGGGTTGTCGGTGTTGGACGCGTGCGCGCCGGCGGTGCCGCTGGCGCCGGCCAGCATCGCGTCGACCTCGGTCTCCGTG
>BGZO01000180.1 GCA_003864475.1 Candidatus Termititenax persephonae
GGGCGACTACGCCGAACGCGCGTACAGCAAGGCCAAGGCCAATCAATTTGTCAAAGCGGAAGAACAAAAACTCCTGAAAGATACCGTGGGCAAAGCCATGGAAGATGAGATTCTACGCCGTAGCGGTGTAGATCCCGAGTTAGCCACGCCGGAACAACGCAGTCAAGTCAGCGGTATGTATGTTGATGTCAAGCATGTTGATGCCGTGATAGAGGCGCTCCGCCTGGCCGGTATCGACGACCCAGATGCTATGCGGAAGGTTTTGCCCACTCTGCTTACCGCCAAAAGCAATGACGGCGATTTGAATGAGGCCTTGAACAAAATATCCGGTTTGAAAATGAACGCCTCGATGTCAGCTGAGGAACGGAGCAAAGTGCTGGCTTTGCGGAATAATGTGCGGCGCGCCGTGGAGCAAGTAACCACGGACATTCAAGCGCGCGCCGAAAGACCCCAAGAATTTCAACATCAATACGAGGGCGCGCTCAAATCAGACCCCAATGTCGTGCGCCTAGGTAATCTTAGCAACAGAGCTGGCGCCGCCGAACGAAAAGCTAATGAACTGGGTTTTACCAAGCAGACTATTCCCGGCACACGCCCGCCAGTTAATTATTTTGTCAAACGGACTGATGACCAAGGCAAGCCCATTCCGCCGCAGATTTTGATTCCCAAGGGCGCGACCCCGGAAACGGTCAAGCAAATAACCGAATATTTCGTCAGCAGTGCCGAGCCTAAACTGGCGGAAGGCAGTACATTTACGGTCATCACCGACCACGGCAAGGCCGCTGACAGCGCGGAAAAAGCGGAAGCGACCACTTACCAGATTAAGGACGGCAAAATAGAAAAACTAACGGACTCCACCACGTCCATAACGGCTGAAGCCGATGTGGAAAATACCGAAGCCGCTGCCGGAGAGAGTACCGCCGCGCCAGTTACCCGCTCTGAAGAGATGGCGAAGTATGACGCTTTCTTTAAAGATTTTGCTGATTATCAGGAATCCATCTATACCCTGCAGCAGATTTCCCCGCGCCAGGCTGACGGCTCGTTAAATATTGAGGGTTTGGTCAAGGGCGAGGCCAAAATTC
>BGZO01000181.1 GCA_003864475.1 Candidatus Termititenax persephonae
CAGACAGAGGATAAACAGCCTCGGCTATATTGACCGTGGCATTGGCAATACCTTTGCTCGTCAAATAAGTCAGGGCTTTTTGCAGTGTTCGAAAGGGATAATCCGTGAGGCCGACTTCATCCCCGGCGTAATTCTTGCTAACAAAAACTTCGGTCAAGTCAGCCACCGTATTAAGCGTAACAATTAGTTCGGAAATGTTGCCGCTGTTGTTCTGCGCCGTTATTTTTAGAGTATAAACTTTATTGGTATCCAATAATGGGCGGGGCAGGGCAGTTAAATAATAACCTTCACTTTCCGCCGTATAGTCTACGGAGACCGCCAGATTAAAAACGATATTCTCTGTGGCGATTTTACCGGGTGTTTCCACGATGCGTATTGCTAAGTTTTCGGTTATGCTGGTATTCTCAGGATTGAGTGGCTGAAGCAGAATAATATTTGGTCGATCTGACTCATAAGCCCCGATGTCCGGGAGATGGTGCTGCGGCCGTTCAACCCCGCGGAGGTCCGTAGCAATATTCTCATTGCCCGCGTCAACCGCTGGCGAGTTAAAAGCCACTGCCGCAAAATTTTCATCTATAAATAAAGGGTTAATATCAACCAAATTATTTGTCAAATTGGCATAGCCGAACTGGTTTTGATTATTGTTGTAGAGAATACTGTTACCCAAACGGGCGCTTTGTCCGCTATTGTTAATGACAGCATTGTTCGAGACAAAATTAGAATAAATTATTTCTATTTCGCCTAGGCCGCTGTTTTCCACGGCCACATCATTATAAGCAAAAATAGAGTTTTGAATATGTGCGTACTTACTATTGCTTACTACTGGTTGGGTATTTTGAAAGCTACGCAGGCCGTCAACACACAAGCGTCCGGCCATATTGCGAATTTGGCCGTTGGAGACAGTTAAATATTTTAGATTAACCGAAACGGCATTCTCAATCTTAATATCGCCGCCAATCACGCTGTTGCTGGTGCCGATGAGGCTGATATTATTTTTATTCGGCCAATTCAAGTTCTCGGTAAAGACAGCTTCGTCCAAGAAAATCTTGGCATCGTCCCGCGCAATGTCTAAGGCCCG
>BGZO01000182.1 GCA_003864475.1 Candidatus Termititenax persephonae
TCTGGGCTTTCTTGGCTTTGATTGCCCCCGCCTGCTGAATCGCGCCGCCGAAGAGCAAAAGTTTTTCTGTAATCGTGGTTTTGCCCGCGTCGGGATGGCTGATAATCGCAAAAGTGCGGCGGCGGTTAATTTCGGACAATTTGTCAGGCATGGGTATTTCTAAGTTGAATTATAGCATAACCTCGATTGTTTTATTTAAATTAATGTATTTCACACTACTTTGATTATGTAAATCACCGTGTAATACGCTGGCAGGTCTATTGCATATGGCGTATTTCCTCCAGTATTTTCATTAACCACTGTTTCGGAAGACACCAGCTCATTACCCGCGTAATCTTTCCGGTACCACTCTGTTGTCAGAGTATATTGAGCCGCGCCTGCAGTTCCAATCCTGCACTCTGCGTTGCCAAATCCAGCTACTCTATCAGCGGTACTATTAGTATGGGACTTCAAAGCATGAGAATGTGATTCTTGTATATGTGTATGGCTTGGCAAATGTTTAATCTCTAAGCTTATTTCCTGATTGTTCGTGCCGCCAGTGTTGCCATAACTGCTCTCTGCACCGCCGCGCAAAAATTTACCAACCAAATCTGGTGTGCCGCCCGTGCCATTACAAACTTTCCAGACAGTCTTGAATGTCGCGCTGGTCGCATTCCAAGCCTCGGCGCTGAAAGTCAGTATCGTGCCTTTTGGGAAGAAATTTAAGGTGTCGGTGTTGATGCCGTCCAGCTTGGTTTTGTCCGTGGCGCTCATCAGCCCGGCGGCTCCGGTGGTGGCCGCGCCGATATTGTCCTGCTTGCCGGAGAGTTTCGTGTCGACCTCGGTCTCCGTGTAATATCTTGTGTCGTGCGTGTGGCTGTCGTCCAGCGCCTGCCACGTCTTGTCGCCGCGCCAGTACTGGGCGGCCGTCCCTGCCGTGATGCTGGCTTCCTTGCCGTCCAGCGCGGTCTGCGTGGCGGTCGAGACGGGCTTGTCCAGGTCGCCCGTGTTGTTCACGCTGCCCAGGCCCACCTGCGCCGCCGTCACGCCGTGCGGGTTGCCGGTGTTGGACGCGTGCGCCCCGGCGTCGCCGCTG
>BGZO01000183.1 GCA_003864475.1 Candidatus Termititenax persephonae
GGTCATTGTTTCCGGGGAACTCAAAGGCACGATTGAGGCGATTAACGGGCTGGAAATTACCGGCACGGGGCGTGTGTACGGAGACGTAACTGGCGACCGTCTGATTGTTGACGAGGGCGCTATCTACAAGGGTAATGTCAATATGGACATCATCACGTCCAAGAAAAAATACGAAGAAGAAAAACTCGGTCGTTCTGGCCGTTAGGAACTTTTATGCCGCTGGTTTTATGCGGAATGCCGCTCGGCAACCCTGGGGACATCACGCCAAGAGTTCTGGACAATCTCCGGTGCGCCGAGGTGATTGCCGCTGAGGATACCCGTTCTGCCGCCCTTTTTCTCCAAACCCACGGTCTCAAAAAAAAATTACTTTCTTTTTATGACCACAATGAGCGGGAACGTGTGCCGCAAATCTTGGAGCTGCTCCGCGCGGGAAAAACCGTGGCGGTCATGTCTGAGGCGGGTATGCCGCTCATTTCCGACCCGGGGTATCATTTGGTCAAGGCGGCGCAGGAAGCCAATGTCCCGGTTACGGTCGTGCCAGGCCCGACCGCGCTGACGGCGGCTCTGGCACTGTCCGGACTGCCGACCGACCGTTTTATTTTTGAGGGTTTCTTGCCAGCCAAGGCCGCCGCCCGGCAAGAGGCTCTGCGGGATTTGCGCGGCGCGGCGCGTACCTTGATTTTCTACGAAGCCCCGCACCGCATTCAGGAAACCTTGCGGGACATGGCGGCGATTCTGCCTGGACGATTGTGTTTTGTGGCGCGTGAATTGACCAAGAAATATCAAGAATACTTCCGCGGCACGGCGCAGGCAATCGCCGCCCAACTAGAAAAACCCAAAGGTGAATTTGTCATCGTACTGGCGGGTCGTCCGGGCGCCGCGCCGGAGGACGCGGAGGTCAGCCGCGCCCAAGAATTATGCGCCGCGCTGAAAAAAGCCCGGCTGTCGGATAAACAGAGCGCGGAAATTGTGGCCAAAGTTTTTCAACTGTCTAGGAATCAAGCAAAAAAAATTATATACTCTTAGCTGAATGCGGCAAGCCAAAAGAAACCAAGCGCTGGGCGG
>BGZO01000184.1 GCA_003864475.1 Candidatus Termititenax persephonae
TTACAGTCCTCCCGCCAGCGCCTGTCTCCTGCCGCTGACAGCCGGGGCGGGCAGATTAAACCTAGACTGGGACGGTAGCCTGCCGGACGGCGGATGTGCAGATAATGGAGAGTATTACTTTCAACTTTCATGTTATCAAATAGACGGCGGCGGTTTTAAACGCGCCCAAGTTACTTTTAATATCGCCACAGCTTTCGAGGCCAGTTCGGCGGGACTCAGCCCGGCGGACGGTGTTTTTGATGTTTTGGGCGGAGTGGCGGAAGTGAGTTGCGCCTACTTGGTCAATAAGGACAGTTACTTGAGCGCGTTTATTTTGGATGAGCGTGGCACGGTGGTGTCTAGCCTGCCGGAGCAAAAAGTCCTCGGCTCCGCGCAGGTAAAACATCTGGCCTGGGGCGGCGCGTATCCGGCTTTTGCCAGCCGCCAGAGATTAGTCAGCGGCAATTATCAGGCCATTTTGGTTTTGCGCGCCTGCGACGGCACGGGGCAGGAAAGTTTAACCTATGCGGGCATCAGGATTCGCGGCGCACTGACCAGCGGCTTGGCGCAGTTGGAGCCTGTCGGTGAGCCTCTGCTTTTCAATGGTCAGACCGTCCGCGCGGCCACTGGCACGTCGCAGTATTACTGGTCGGCGCACGGCGAGGGCAGGTACACCGTGCCGCAGGCTTTTAATTATGAGCTGGGCTTGACGGGCGGACAAGTCGTAACCGCCGCGCCATTCGTGCCTTTTGCCGGGCTGTACCACCGCGGCTTTGACCGGGTCAATTTGCAGGTGGAAGTTACTTTCAGATGGAGCGCCTCTAAGAGCAGCCCCGCGTTGCATCTTGAGCGGACAGATTCACGCTCTTGGCATGTTTATTTTACACCGGGACGGCGTAGCGCAAGTGTTTCCAGCGAACAAATAGCTTGGAACTGGGGCAAGGGCGGCGGCGATGCCAGTACGGATTATATCTGGATTGTGGTCAAGGATATGGCCGGCAATGTGCTGGATAAAAAAGAGACAGCCAGGCATTACTACAACGGACTGCTTCTGAACGGCGCGTTGTCGGTAAGCGTGTCTG
>BGZO01000185.1 GCA_003864475.1 Candidatus Termititenax persephonae
TTAATTCGCTGATGTTCTGGCTGATGGGCGACCTCGGACTGTCCGATTGGACGCAGGCGGGTCTGCTGGCGGTTGCCCTGCTGGCGGTCGCCGTCTTTGCCTGCTGGCAAAGCCCCAAAATCGAGCTGCTCAGCGTCGGCGATGAGCAGGCGGAATCTCTGGGTGTGGAGACCGGCGCGTTGAAAACCGTTTTGCTTTTTCTCGTCTCCGCGCTGACCGCCTTGACGGTCGCCTCGGTTGGGATTATCGGTTTTGTCGGGCTGATTATTCCGCATCTGGTCAAGATGCTCTGCGGCGAGCGGCTGGGCTTGAATATTTTTTTGGTCATGCTGGGCGGCGCGGGATTTTTATTTCTGAGCGATTGTCTGGCGCGGAGCATCCTGCCCGACGCGGCCTTGCCAGTCGGTGTTCTGGCCGCCTTGATTGGCGCGCCGTTTTTTGTGATTGTTTACAAAAAGTCTGTTTAAAAAGTCAGCAGGTCTCTCACTTTACAGCCCAAGCCGTTGGCGATTTTGACTAAGGTAGCCAGGCTGGGACTACGTCGGCAATTTTCAATATCAGAGAGATTACCCTTGCTGATGTCGTTTTCGTAAGCCAGTTTTTCTAAAGTCAAAGAGCGTTGTTTTCGCATTTTTTTGATTTTGTGCGCCAGTAAAAATAGTGCCTTATTCTGACTAATCATCTTATGCTCCATTGTTCGTTTTAACGAATTGGTGCTTGCACTATATATTGGCGGCGGTTATAATAGTTCGTAATTACGAACAAAAAATATCGATACAATATTAGGGCTTAAACCGTCGCTATAACTGTGGTTGTAGTAAAAAAAGGGGGGATTGTCATGATGGCGAGTGACTATGGTGACCAAATAAAATATAAGGCTGATCCTTACAATATAGATTCCAATAAGGCGATTACAGCGTCCGGCGTGAGAACAGCCCTGGGGACGAAAGAGGATGTGGCGAATAAGCAGGTGGACTCCACTGATGCCGCCGGGATACTGACCACCAGTAGCAGTGATGCTCATTACCCATCGTCCAAGTTGGTCGGGAGGAATTTTG
>BGZO01000186.1 GCA_003864475.1 Candidatus Termititenax persephonae
TTCGAGAACAAATTACACACGCAAGATAACATCATTTGTTTTTCCAAAAGGGGCAACAAACTCAAACAGGAACACATGCAGGGGGCAATCCAATCCGCCATACTTAACTTTGAAAACAAGACCAGCCAAAAAATAGAGACCTCCACCAAAATCATCATCCAAGCGCCGACCAAAGAGCCATGCTTGCAGGTAATTGACTATATGAATTGGGCGGTGCAGAGAGCGTTCATCAAAAGGGAAATGCGTTACTTCAATTTTATGAAAGACAAAATCAGTTTTATCTGCGATATTTATGATTTTGAGAAATACCCAAACAATTTCTACAACAAAAAGAATATGTTTAGCCCAGAAAAAATTAGTCCTCTATAGCTAGAACCTCTTACGGCTGCACGGCATGAAGCCGACTTTCACTATAGAAGAGTTATTATTAGTATACCCTATTTTGGCTAAAAATCAAGCCGGTCAGCAGATTCATTCTCACTTACCGTTCTCACGGCAAGCAGGAAACCGCAATTCGCAGTTTTTTCATCGCGCGCTTTCTGGATAAAAAAGACCCTGCTTCAAAAGCAGGGTCTTTCAAGCAAGTTAGCCTGAGACAAACTAGCCCTGACCCGTTACCGAGTGGACTTGTTTCTGAGCCTTGTTCTCGGCGGCCACAAGCTGTGCGGCGGCCTGCTCCAACGTGGACAACTCTTGCAGAGCGTCGTCCAGCACCAAAGCACCCGCGCCAGTGGAGATATCCACCGCCGCGCTTCTGATAGAGACCACGGAAGAACCGTTAAGCGCTTGGGCGACACTTTTGACACAAGTCATAATGTCCTCTCTCTGCTTAGCCACAGCGTTAATCGCATCGTAGCCGTCTTGGGCTATTTTATGAATACCTATGGCACTACCCGCACTAGAATTTGCAACCATACTAAATCACCTCCCGATTTGATAAATCCATGTTTATGCCTATATATCGATGGGAGGGTCAGCATAGAACACTGTCTTTTCAGTATCATGGATAGGGATAATATCTAAGGCGTTTCGATTTTCGATAACCACACCCCGC
>BGZO01000187.1 GCA_003864475.1 Candidatus Termititenax persephonae
CCCTCGCAGCGCCGGCGCTGCGGATTCTGTGTCGGCGTTGTTCGCACCGTAATTGCCGATCATTGGCGCGGTCATAGCCACAATTTGTCCGGCATAAGACGGGTCGGTGATGATTTCCTGATAGCCGCTCAGGGACGTATTGAAACAGCTCTCCCCCGTCGCCTCGCCTGCGTAGCCGAAAGCAAAGCCGTTAAACAACGTGCCGTCTTCTAATAATAATACCGCTGGTTTGGGCATACGTCAGAGCCAGACTCCTTTGTCCAAAGTATATTTGATTTTTCCTGCGACGATAGTCATATCCGCCCAGCCGGACAGTTCCCAGCCGTCAAAAGGCGTGTTCTTGCCTTTGGAGTAGAACTTGGTTTTGTCAACTTTCTTGGTTATGCGCGGGTCGACGACCGTAATGTCGGCCAGGGCACCGGGCTTCAGGGTGCCTTTGTCCAGACCGAAAATCCGCGCGGGATTGACGCTCATCAGCTCGACCAGCCGCCCGACGGTAATCTCTCCGGTCTGGACGAAATGTGTGTAAAGCAGGGGCAAAGCCGTTTCCAGCCCGGACACACCGCAGGCGGCGAGGTTAAATTCCACCCGCTTATTGTCCAGCGTGTGCGGCGCGTGGTCGGTGGCGATGATGTCCAGCGTGCCGTCTTTCAGCGCCGCGATTAGGGCGCGGCGGTCGGCTTCTTGGCGCAGGGGCGGACTCATTTTGGCATTGGTGTCGTAGTCCCCGACGGCTTCCTCGGTCAGGAGCAGGTAATGCGGCGCGGTCTCGCAGGTAATCGGCGCACCAAGTTTCTTGGCCTGACGGATTAAATCCAGGCTTTCCTTGGTCGAAATATGCGCCAGGTGGATGCGACCAAAATTTTTGGCAATCTCTATGTCGCGCGCGACCATGGCGGCTTCCGACGCGCTGGGGATGCCCGGCAGTCCCAACTTCGTGGACAACGCGCTCTCGTTCATGGAGCCGCCGTTGGTCAAGGCCAAGTCCTCGCAATGGGAAATCACAAGGGAGTTGAACATGCCCGCGTATTCCAGCACCTTGCGCAGAACCTGC
>BGZO01000188.1 GCA_003864475.1 Candidatus Termititenax persephonae
CCAAGCTAAATAAGAGCCGCCGACATTTCGGGCGCTTGCCCCCAAAACAAAATTTTTCCCTGCGGCATATTTACACCCCGCGTCCCAGCCCAAGGCCGTGGCGCTGTCGGCAAAAAGAGCATGATTATAATATTTCAAATTCAGGCCTAGACTGATTTTATCCAGCCAAGTTCTGGCCAGGCTACAAATTAATACACGGTAACGGCTGCTGTCCTCGGCCAGCACCTGCGGCCGACTGTCGATTTTTTCAACCCTTTGCAGGCCAGAAATCTCCGCCGCAGTAAAGGAAAATCCGGCAACCAAGCCGTTCTCCAGCCGCCGTCCCAGACCAAAACTATAGCGCGTATAGTCCGCAAAAATTCGCCCGACCGAGGCTATTATTTCTAGGTCGCCACCGTTATCTAGAGAGGCCGGATTTATATACGCCCCGCCCAGACCGTTGTCCCTGGCCGCCGCCGCGCCGCCCAAGGATTCAATCCTAGCCGGCACAGAAAAAACAGCATAATCCAATGCGCCCGCTTGGCCAAAATGAATCAGCGTCAATATCAGGATAAACAATCTGCCGCCGCTTAGTCTTAGAATTTTGTCAATCTGCGGCGGTAAGTTTGGCAAGGCAGGTTTTCTCCTTAAAGTACCCCCTTGAAAATACCTTTTAAAATCTTACCGCAGACCCGCGGCGGAAGCAATTGTTTTTTTCAGCCAACATTTCCGTCCCCGCCGCCGCACTTGGCATAAATTTTGCTTCAACTTCTGTATATGGCTTATTTTTGGCAATATCAAAAGGCAGTTTTAACCCTGACCACCTTGGCGGAGGCCGCGTCATTACTGCCTTCCGGCGCGGACGCGGTGGAAATTTTGCTTGATTTAAAGCTTTTGCAAATCACGCAATTTTCATTAAAAATCGAGAAAAACATTTCCGAATCCGAGCAGCTGGCTTGGTACATCAATTCGCTCCTGCCCCAGCCGATTGAGAATTATTTTTACGCCTATCAAGTATACCTGCGCGATACGGACAATCTGCAGGGCCTATTCTGCGTAATTCCCAAGGC
>BGZO01000189.1 GCA_003864475.1 Candidatus Termititenax persephonae
CAAATGATTTTTGCCGAGAATCCAACACTAGGCAGGGCATCCACCACGACTGGCAGCACCAGAGATAATCCCACCACTACCACCACGTACCAAGACGCAGTCGCGATATTGATGAGATATGCCTAATTTAGTAATTACAATCCCTTCCAAAGGCAAAATCCTCGGAGAGCATGTTCTTGTCATAACGAACATTGTTTTTATATAGGTTGGGGGTGAAGGTAATCGCGCCCTCGGCGGGAGACAAAAATTTAGCGGAAGGTATGCTACGTTCAATATAAAAAGACACGTAGTTAAAATCATTCAAAGCATTTCTTACCATATCCAGAACACAATCGAGCGGCTGGACGTAACCATATAAGTCCGTGAAATATTTGACATCATCGTCGAGTATCAGCTGGTTGTTGTTTAGGCGGCACTGGTGTTCCTGCATGAAATATCTGATTTCGCTGATGGTGTTATATCTGTGCGGGATTATGTTGTATCCCGGATAGGCCTCCCGGTAGGCGGCATGTTCTAATTCGTCGACGTAGACGAAGACCTCCAGCTTTTTGTTGAGCCTCAGTAGATTAAAAGTTTCACCGAAAATCCTGCCTTTGGAAGGGATTGTAAGTACTAAATCAGGCATATCTCATTAATATCGCGACTGCGTCTTGGTACGTGGTGGTGGTGGGATTATCTCTGATGCCGCCAGTCGTCGTGGATGCCCTGCCTAGTGTTGGATTCTCGGCAAAAATCATCTGACAAAAAGCGTTATAACTTCTAATCCCAACATATTTTCCAGTAAACGTAACAGAGGTGCTAACTGCACTTGAAAAATGATAAAATATCATGCCCCCTACGGGGCAAGTACTGACATTGTAATACATCTTTGGCAGTGTTTGCCAAGTTTTATTGCCTCGCCAGTACTGGGCGATAGTCCCCGCCGTGATGGTAGCTTCCTTGTTGCTCAGCTCGGTGTGGATGCCGCCGGACGTTACGGGATTCCCGCTCTCCTCCGTGACCGGGTTTGTCCTTGGTCATGATGCCTCGTCCCCCCGGCCGATTCTTCC
>BGZO01000190.1 GCA_003864475.1 Candidatus Termititenax persephonae
TTTTTTTCATATTTTATACCTCAGATTTTCGTCCCGTCCAGAAATTCCAAGCCGCGCTGGTCAAGGAAACCTGCGCTCGCCAGGTCAGCCGCCGATGCGGCTGACACGGCTTCGTGCGCAAGGAAATCCGCGCTCGCCAGGCCAGTCGCCGATGCGGCTGACACGGCTTCGCGCGCAAGGAAATCCGCGCTCGCCAGCCTTGCCAAGGAGAGGCGGCAGCGTATGCTGAGCGGAGTCGAAGCATAGCTGCGGTGAGGTGTCTCGCGGTAGCGAGACATTAAGCTGTTTTTACAATATTGTTACAAAAAAAATTACTACTGCGCTACCCAAGGATTCTCAATCCGCAAGTCTGGCAGACGCTTGAAATCCACAATATTGCGTGTCAGTAAAATCATTTGTTCTGCCAAACAGGTGGCGGCGATGATCGCGTCAGGAATCTTTATTTTTGTTTGTCGGCACAGATTTATCGTCATGTCCACGATTTTTTCACTGATGGGATACACGACAGACGTGGCGATAAATTCCTGTAAAATCCGATAACTATCTGGCGTGGTGTTAAAACGCAAAACCTCTATCTTGGTAATGGCGGAAATATTAGGAACTGCATTGACAATAGCAGAAATATAACGCATCCCCGCCAGCGGGAGTTTATTACCCAAATAGCCAATAACAACATTGGAGTCTAATAAATATTTCTGTTCCATTCTTTTCTGCCTGCCACAATTGTTGCCTGTAATTTGTCATGTTGTCTGTCCGACAAGCGCAACGCGCCAGCAAAACGTTTGGACAATTTCGCTTTACGTTTCCGGGCAACAGTTCCTTGCTCGTGAAATCTAATCAGATGCAATTTTTCCAGCACCGTCAAAAACTGTACTACTTCTTCATTTAGAATATCAATTGTTATGGTCATACCATCCTCGCTTTAGCCACCTCAAAATTATAACACAAACCAGCTCCAGCTTTCCTTTATATTTTGCCGTCCATTCTTTGGCCATAGCTAATGTTTTGGTTTATCTAAGCAGTAAGCGCTGAAATAAAGTTAGGCAAC
>BGZO01000191.1 GCA_003864475.1 Candidatus Termititenax persephonae
CCCGGGAGGCGACGGCGGTGGAGAGAAGGGCGTGAGTCCCTATACAATTATCCCTAATAGTACCCAGTCGTCTGGATGTAATTTCGGAAATGGACAGAATGGGAGGGATTATAGTAATAATTATAATTATAATTATAATAATTATAATTACTACTATATTACTTTCGCTGGCGGCGGCGGCGGCTGGTGGGGAGGATGGAGCGATTACAACAATAACTACAACTACTATAATAATAATTATCCTGGCGGCGCGGGCGGCGGCGGCTCTGGTTATATCGGCGGATGCGGGATTGTCCTCGGCGGCGCTTCCATGGAGACAGGCATAAATAGCGGCAATGGCAGGGCCAGGATAACGCCATTGTAATTATATTTAGAGGCGACCGTGCCAAAAGCGCCATTTTCCCGGCAGGTCTTGCCGCAAGATTCTTGTTATACTGTACCCATGAGTCTCTCGGATTTTCTCGCCAAGCTTAGTCCCGCGCAGAGACGGCACCGGTCCGTAAAAAAATATTTGCTAAAAAATTACGGGGAAATCATCGCGGATTTTAAGCATAAACCTGCGGCCAGAGCCACGGCGGACGCGGACTATCCGGTCTGGGCCTGCTGGTGGCAGGGCGAGGCGCAAATGCCGGAACTGGTCAGGGCCTGTTTCCGCGCCTTGCAAGACCGCGCCGCCGGACACAAAGTAACGCTCATCACGCAGGCTAATTTTAGCGAATTTACCGACCTGCCCGCACATATCCTGGAGAAAACCGCGCGGGGCAGGATAACCCTGACGCATTTGTCGGATATTCTACGCATGAACCTGCTCAAAAACCACGGCGGACTCTGGCCCGACGCGACGATTTTACTGACCAAGCCGTTGCCCGTTTTTGGCCAGCCGCTTTTCAGTATCAAACGCCGCGCCGCCAGCCAGAACGTGGCGCAAGGCCGCTGGTCGGCCTATCTCTGGTACATGACCAAGGGCAATTTGCTGGCGGAGTTTTTGGACACGCTGTTCCGGGAATATTGGCGCAGGGAGAATGACTTGATTGCTTATTTTTTAATC
>BGZO01000192.1 GCA_003864475.1 Candidatus Termititenax persephonae
CGCTTATTTTTTAATCGACTACTGCGTCGCCCTCGCCTACGAAAATGTCCCCGCCCTGCAGGACATGCTCGACGCTGTGCCGCCCAGCAATCCGCAAATCTATGCCCTCGCCCAAGTCTTGAATGACGCTTACGACGCGGAATTGTTCCGCCAAATCAGTGCGGACACTTGTTTTCACAAACTGAATTGGAAAATGGATTTTGCAAAACGAACGAAAAATGGGGAACAAACTTTTTATGGGAAAATCGTCGCCTGATGCCGCACCAACCCGACCTTAACTACTGTGGAGAAAATCCAAAAAGTGTTCGGCTCTAGGCTGGTCGGGTTTCCGGTGTAGTCAGCAGACATCGACCAGAAAATAGTCATCATAGGCATACTTAAACCAGCAATTCATGTTGACCCAGAAATTACGCAGGTCGCGGAAGCCGAGACGCAGCAGCGCGGCAAACGCGGAGTAATTGACCTCGGGCGCGAGAAAGGCCGCCTTGGGCAACTCTGCCAGAGCCTCTTTTTTACGCCCCAGTACCGCCAGCTGCAAGGCACAGCGCAGAATGGTATTGGCGTATTTGCGCCTGCGTTCCACCGCGTAGTCCGCCGCCAGGTCCTGAAAACGCCTGACTTCTGCCCAGTCATTGAGGTAATCCTCCGGCGCGAAATACCGCGCAGCGAGGCGGCGGAAATGCTCTCGATACTCCGGCGAACGCTTGTAGGCACGGCTGTTGCTCGTGATATTGCCGCCATGCTCGCGGTACATATACAGCCGCTCCGGCACGCCGACAATATTGATGTGCTTGACCATCTTGACCCCAATATCGCGGTCGCTCGACGCGCGCAGGGACTCCTCATGCAGGCCAGCCGCCAAGAACACATCCCGGCGAATCAGACAGGGGATGCCGCCGAAGGCCACCCGGAACAACTCGTTTTTTTTCAGATAATAATCTGCCAAGAGATTGAGCCAGACGCTGCGCGGCCTGTCCTCGCTGTCGACCCGCAGGATGTCGCAAACCACCGCGTTCGCCGCCGGGTTACGCTCCAAAGCCTTGACCAT
>BGZO01000193.1 GCA_003864475.1 Candidatus Termititenax persephonae
GATACTTACCCCAGCGGCTTTTCCGCAGCGAGGCAAATGCGCCCGGCGCGCTGCCGTGTCCGAAAGAACCGCCGCGGCGGCCAAGCGCCCACTCCAGCCACATCAGCGGAATACCCAGCAGGAGAAAGGCGACAAAGTAAGGAATCATGAACGCGCCGCCGCCGTTTCTGGCGACCTGCGCCGGAAAACGCAGAAAATTGCCCAGGCCTACCGCAGAACCGGCGACCGCCAACACCACACCGAGACGCGAACCCCAAGCGTCCCGTTTGGGCAAAACTGGCTGTTTTTGGGCAGAGCGTTTTGGCATGGACTTGTTTTTAGTATAACACAAATATTTTTGGGCAATATTATAAAAACTGCTGACAAAGAGAATTGAGAAGTATATAATTATTTATCAAGAAAAATAAATCTGTCTTTGTTTTCTGGAGAAAGAAATGAAAACCTATGCAAAAAAACAAGACTTGCTAAATGAAATCAACAAAACTTATGTGGCTTTTGTGTCCGAATTTACTGATATAGCCGACCAGAATTTACATTTGAGAATAAAAACGGTTGATAAAACACCATTTGAAATGCTGGCCTATCAAATTGGCTGGTTGGAGCTTTTAATGAGCTGGGAAAAAGATGAGCTGGCCGGAAAAGACGTTATTCTGCCCGCCCCCGGAATGAAATGGAATAACTTGGGTAAGCTTTATCAAAGTTTTTATGAAAAATACCAGGGGTTGTCTTTGGCCAAACTTTTGCAAAAGTTTGCCAAAACACAGGCGGCCTTTGTGGAATTTGTTGCTGGACTGGCCGAAGATGTCCTGTTTGGCCAGAACAAACGAAAATGGGCAAGCTCCACGCCGAGCCAATGGCCTGTTTGGAAATGGCTGCATATTAACTCCGTTGCGCCGTTTACCAATTTTCGCGCCAAAATAAGAAAATGGAAAAAGGGCATAAATTAAATTGTCGCTAAAGAAAAAACAATTATGAGCAAATACGAAAAATTATGGAAATATGTTCAAAAAAATGGAGGGCAATCAATTAAATTATCTTTCGCTGA
>BGZO01000194.1 GCA_003864475.1 Candidatus Termititenax persephonae
GCGACACAGCATTTGCCCAGGGTCAGCCGTGCGTCGTACTGATGCTTGTCCAGCTCGATGGCCTGCCGCGCGTAGAGCAACGACCGCCAGTAGTCTTGACGCTCGTAATGCCACTCCGCCAGCACGACACGGGCATCGATATATTTCGAATCCAGTTCGGCGGCGGTGCGCAGATGTTCCAGAGCGTCGTCCTGAAACCCCAGCATGTGATACGCCCAGCCGAGACGGAAATTTTGCAGGGCATTGCCCGGCTCGCGCCGCACGACTTTTTGCAGGCAGCGGACACATTCCCAGTAACGGTTGTTGTCATAGGCGGAATTGGCGCGGGCAATCAGCGCGTCAGTGCGGTTATTGGCAATCAACGCCACGACAAGGTCGTAGAGTATATAACAGCCAATGGCGGTAAAAATGCCCAAAGTCAACGGTTCTTGAAACATATACCTCTCCTTAATATAGGTATTATACTACTACTTGCCGAATAGTTATATAATTCGGGGCAGGAGGCCGGGATGACAGTAATAATTAGCGTAGTTTTAAGCCTGCTGGCGGTCTTAAATATAATTTTATTGGTCAAGGTTTTCTCGCCTCAGCGGGAGACGGCGGATATTTTTGCCCAACGTTTGGATAATACGGACAAGCTCCTGCGCGAGGAGTTCGGACTCAACCGCAAGGAGATGAACGACTCCGCGCGGAGCGCCCGCGACGAGCTGGCGAAATCACTGCAGGCTTTTGAGACAAACTTTGAGCGCGTCCGCGCCAGTGTGGAGGGCAAGCTCAAGGATATTCAGAACGACAATAATGCCCAGTTGGAGCAGATGCGCGCGACGGTGGACGAGAAACTGCACAAAACTTTGGAGACGCGCCTCGGCGAATCTTTTTTGCTGGTCAGCAGGCAGCTGGAGCAGGTGCAGAAAGGCTTGGGCGAGATGCAGAATCTGGCCAGCGACGTGGGCGGCTTAAAAAAAGTTTTGGCCAATGTCAAAACCAAGGGTGTCCTAGGCGAGTATCAGCTGGGCGCGCTTTTGGAGCAAATC
>BGZO01000195.1 GCA_003864475.1 Candidatus Termititenax persephonae
GGGTCAGAGTCGACCAGCAGAACCATTTTACCCGACTCCGCCAGAGACGTGCCGAGATTTATTGCCGTGGTCGTCTTGCCCACACCACCTTTTTGATTGACTATGGCGATTATCACACCCATGGCGACACTATACTATAACACCGCGCTTTTTGCAAAATGTTCCACGTGAAACAGGGTAATGTGGCCGACAGCCTCGGCAAATGCTTGCGCCGTCTCGCGTGCGCTTGCCAAGCCTTGGGTGTTTTGCTAAACTGATTTAGTTTTTCTTGATTGGGGAGGGCATATCTTGCATAGGAAATTTCTGTCCGGTACGGGACATATCGTGCCTTATGGCCCGCAGGACGAACTGGAACATGCCGACCCTTATGAGCTGCGGCTCCAAATAGAATTATGCAATGTCCGCATCAACGCGCTACGGGAACAACAGAACCCGAACTGGAAATTGATTTCCCTAGAGTACGAACGGCGCGACCAGCTGGAACACGCAATATCCAGTAACAAGAACAGGCGCGCCAAGAGCGACAAGACACCGACGGACAAGGAAAGCAGGCGCAAAAATCTACTCCGCTCCTTTTTTAGATGTGAATTTGAAATCGAGCGTATCATGGCATCCCCGGACAGGCAAAAGGACTGGGATGCGGTTGACACGTTTCGCTCCGCCCAAAAATGGATATTGGACGAGTTGCACATCGGAAAGCGCACCAAGCGCCTGGTCGTTACCGGAAAGCCGCCGCCCGCAGAGCATCGCGACACCCTGCACGAGCCGCATGAAAATCATCAACATCGCCTGCTTCCGGCACATCATCTGCTGGCGGCGGAAGTTTTTTCCGAGCCATAAGCCCGCCCCAAGCCTTGCCGGGCCTGCCGTTAAAATCTTGGGCGCGGGGTATGCTCCGGCAAAATTATAGTGTATAATCCCGGCCATGAGCAATGAACTGACACTGCGCCATGGCTCTGAGGACGACGCGGGTTTGCTATTAGAACTCATCCGCGCCCTGGCGGATTATGAGCATCTGTCCGTC
>BGZO01000196.1 GCA_003864475.1 Candidatus Termititenax persephonae
GATTTTTGTGAAGTCGGCAATGTTTACGTAACAGCCGCAAACGTATAATGCGGCACGAGGATTTTGCGCGGCAAATTTGCGGATAATATCGCTGGAGAAGGCGACCTTGGTGCTAGAGATGGGATTGCCGTAAGAGCGATTGGATAGATTATCATAACGACACAAAACACGATTGGAGTAATCATAAACATCACCCACCCACTCGTATTGGGAGTGGGAGTTCAGCCTGCGCATGTTATAGCACTCTATCCACTCCGCCTCCGTCAGCAGGCGGTAAACTTTTTTCTTGCCCTGGGCGTATGTGTCCTGATAGGCGATGCAACTTGAGTCGCTGGCATTGGCTGTGTAGCCCCTAGCGTTCATGTCGGCTTTCACAGTGGTCGGCACGTCTCCGGCGGCGTGCGTCTGTTTGATGCACTCCCTCACGGCAGCATACCAAGTGATTTGCGTCGATGTCAGCGAGGCCGACACTTGGAGAGTCCCCGGTAATAGTTCCGCGACGAGGTCCCACACCGCCTTGGCGGTCGGGTACTGGGAGTTCGTGGATGACGCGGTGATGGAAGTCGCCCAAGTGATTGCGGCCTGCTTGCCGGACAGCGCGGTGTGGATGCCGCCGGACGTTACGGGATTAGTACTGCCCGCCGTGGGCGTGCTGTCGAAGGTCAATTTGGCCTGCTTACCGTCCAGCGCCGCCCCAACTGCTTTCTCTGTGGGGATGTTGCTGTCCGTCCTGCTCGCCGCCGTTGCGTTTATCGCTGTTACTTTTGTCAGTGTGTTGAGCGTCCCCGCCGTCCCGGAATAAGCCACGATGTTGCCGGATACCCCCGCGCCTATCGTGCCCTGCTTGCCGGACAGCGCTGTGTGGATGCCGCCGGACGTTACGGGGTTAGTACTGCCAGCCGTGGGCGTGCTGTCGAAGGTCAATTTGGCTTGAAAATCGGAGATTGGTTTCGTCCCGGGCTGTCCCCCCGCCGTGGCCGGGGCTGTTGTAAGTTTGTCGTTCCGGTCGCCGCCA
>BGZO01000197.1 GCA_003864475.1 Candidatus Termititenax persephonae
TGACTGTCACGCCGCCTTCCATCTGGATATGCACGTTCGGCTTGCCGGCGACCACGGCGGCTATCTTGCTGCCGCCCTTGACCACGATGGAGTTTGAACCTCCGCCGAAGGCTATCAGCCTGCCCTCAATGGTGACATTGTCGAGGACGACATCGCCGCCGCCCACGCCTTGGCCTATAATCAAGTCCCCCCTGATTGTCGCGCCGGCGATTGTGGCGCCGGCTTTTCGCACGATGAGCGTCTTAGCGTAAGTTTGGCCCGAAACCGATTCGTCTATGATTTCGCTCGTCGCGCGGTCAATCAGCGTCATGGCTTCGGCGCGCGTGTAATTCCCCTGCGGATCAAAGTCGTTGCCCCCCTTGCCGACGACGTAGCCTAGTGTCATGCGTCACCTAAATCTTTAGTAATCAACGGTCTTTTCGCCGCTCCGCTTTGTTGGCTGAACCCGTTGATACCTACGGGTATCAACGGAACCCGCCGCCGCGCATATCGACGAAAATCCTCGCTGATTACCTACAAGTTTAGATGACGCAGGACACTAGCAGAACGGGCAAACACGGCAAATTATACTGCTCTCAATTTGAACGGCGGCGTCAGTCCGCCGCCCTTGCAAGCGGCGGGTTTCCGATTCCTAAGGCGTCGGCGGCGGGCGCAATCCCCCGCTGGCGCTTATGGCCTGGCGGACGGCGGGCAAAGCCCTTGGTTCGTCAGCCCATCCGTTCAAATTGCATTGTCCAATTTGAAGCGCGCCGTTGGCGTTTCAATTCTGGACGGAGCCAAAATTGAAGCGGAATTTAAATAGAAAACAGTAATAAGATGTCAAATCGCGCGCCCCTTTGACGCAAATTCTGATATTGGAATGGTGCGCTCGGAGGGACTTGAACCCCCATGGTCGCCCGCCAGATCCTAAGTCTGGTGCGTCTGCCAGTTCCGCCACGAGCGCGCGTCGTGATGCTAAAGAAATTATATAAAAACGCGGATCAATTGTCAATGAACAAGCGGGGGAATTTCG
>BGZO01000198.1 GCA_003864475.1 Candidatus Termititenax persephonae
TATTCCGGGACAGCGGGGACGGTCGGCACGCTGACAAAGGTAACGACGATAAGCGCGGCGGGTAGCAGGATGGACAGCAAAATCCCTACGGAGAAGGCGGTGGGGGATGAACTGGACAAGAAGCAGGACAATATCGGCGCGGCCACTAGCGGGGCCGCCGGGCTGATGAGCGCGACGGACAAGGCCAAGCTGGACGGGATAGCGGGCGGCGCGCAACTTCTTCCCGTCGGCACGATACTGATGTATGACGGGACAAGCTGGGCGGACAACAGCACGCTGCCCGGCTGGTACCAGTGCAACAAGGCCAACGCGGACGCGGGACGGACACCGAATTTAGAGGGGCAATTCATTGTGGGGTATGGCGGCGCGATAACCAATAAGAGTTCCGGCGGCTCCAATGCCCTGACCGCGGCCATGCTGCCCAAACATACGCACACTATTTATACCAATGCGACAAAGAACACCGCTAGAACGGCGAGTAAAACCCTGAGCGGATGGTTTGCAGCAGATGGAGATGTTGTGGCTGACGGGACATTGTTTGTGGTAAGCGATAACACCTACAAAGATGTTACCACCAATGACACTAACGACGGCAGTAAGGTTTCTATGGATGCCACGCATGAACACACTGGTAGTGCGAATAATGACAACAGCTCTACCGGGGATTCTAATACCAGCAACATGCCCGCGTACTATGCGCTGATTTATATTAGAAGGGTGGGGTAGCCTAAGCGGTTGGAAAATTACACCCTTTATTATATAGTTACTGGTCTTAGCGCGCGGATGGCGGAATTGGTATACGCGCAAGACTAAGGATCTTGTGCCGCAAGGCTTGGAGGTTCGAGTCCTCTTCCGCGCACTTAATGGTCGGAATGTTAATCCTGCAATATACCAGCTAGTCAGGGATAGCCAGAGCGGACAGCCGGTGGCTGTCCGCGATAATGACACCAGCCAAAAAAATAATATAGCGACCCTGCTGGTTAGACTGTACCGTAAGCGACACAGGGGCTG
>BGZO01000199.1 GCA_003864475.1 Candidatus Termititenax persephonae
TTGTATTAAAATCATTATCAAAATCTAATGTTAATTTTTGAAATCTCTTGAAATTGAGTAATTTAAGTTTTTCGATAGAAATCATACCATGCCTCCTGCCTCATTGTTAATCATATTATATTATTATGAATCCACAAGATTATCCCTATGGCACAACAATAAATTACTTCGTACTCTGACCGCCTCTAACCCTGTCAGCGAGGTATGCGCTTGCTTACACAGTCTGTCCATTAGTAGCGAAAGGGAAAGCAAGCGGCGACGATGATTTGAAAACGGCGTGGTCATACCTGGGCCGCTTGCTCCGTCATATCGTAAGAGGTTACGCCGGAGTTCTCCGTCAAGTGTTGGATTTATTCGGTATGTCCGGCTACGAAATTTATTCTGCATAGTCAAATTTCCTCCCCAGTCTTGTTCATAACAAAGTTTATCTTTAGTCCGCAGTCCAATGCCTCTGCAATCTCCCGCAGCTCCCTTTCAGAAAAATTGTCCCGCTTCATCTTGTGGTGAAAGTTTTGGGGAGTCTGCCCCAGCCGCCGGGCAAGTTCAGCCTCTGAAATGTTGCCTTGCTTTACCAGTGCTATCCGTATTGTCTCCGTCATCCCCATACTCCCCAAAATATCTTGTTTTCCAGTTTCCGTCAAGGATTCTGTAAAATTTTGTAAAAAAATGATTGATATAATAAAGTAAATAATATATAATCTATACTATATACTTTATCAGCAAGACTTATTTTCAGCCTTGCCCCACCTGGCCGTATGGCCGGGCTTGACAACGGCCTTTAATTTCATAGTTTGCCGCTTCCCTTTGGGGTGTTGTTATGTCCAGCCACAAAAAGCGCCTTATAGCCTGTTTTAAGGTCTCTGTGCAGCTTGCTTTTTCCCATCATAAAGCGGCTTTGGTCTCAACACACATAAAACAACAAAAGGCCCCGGCCTTTTTGGTCAGGACTGGCTTGCCGTTTGGTCATGGCCTCAAGTATCACCGCTTTTTCTATTCGGAAAAAGAAG
>BGZO01000200.1 GCA_003864475.1 Candidatus Termititenax persephonae
GGCAGGAAAAAGACGTAAACGACGGCATGGTCATTAACCACGTCGCCCCACTCCGGGTAAATGGTCATGCGCTTGGAAGTAATATGGTTGCAAGGATTGAGGAGATTGGTGCAGGTGGTCTGATAGGCATCCTCGATTTCTATCTTGTCCTCTAGGATAGTTACGTTTCGCCCCTTGATGCGATTGTTGCGCAATTCTATGCCGACATCGCTGCCCGCCGCCGTACTGCTCCCGTAGTCGTAGACCAGCGAGGTGCCGTAAATCTGCTGGCGGCCACGGTTCAGGATAAAACTATCCGTAATATTTATCTCTTTGCTAGTGGGATTGACCGTGAGGGATTCGGCGCGCAAAGTGGTGTCGCCGTGAATGACTATGACGTTGCCGCTGGCGCTGGTGTATTTATTTTCGTTGACGTAGTTTACGGAGTCTGCCTCGATGGAGATGGTGCGGCTGACCGTCGGCGCGGCAGGCACTTCTGGGATGGCGGACAATGTGGGGACTTCCTCTGCCAGACATATCTTTGTCATTGTCGGAGAGATAGCCTTGATAATTTTCACGGTGGATTAAGAGGACGACATCCGCCACCTGCTCAATCTCGCCCGACTCGCGCAGGTCAGACATCCGCGGCAGGCGCGAGCCTTTCACGCTGGGATTGTTAGCGTTTGGTCCGCCCTGAAAACTCTTGGGCTGGCGTTCGCCCTCGCGGTTGAGCTGGGAGATGACGATGATGGGGATATTCAATTCTTTGGCCAAGGCTTTGAGCGAGCGGGCATAACCAGAAATCTCCATGTAACGGGAATTGGCGTGGCTGCGGCCCTGCTCCCCGCTGGTAATCATGGTCAGGAAATCGATGATGAGCAGCTTGATATTCTGCTCGGCCTTTAATTTCCTGGCCTTGGCCTGCAGCTCGACGATGGACATTTCAAAAGAAGCGTCGATGTGAATCGGCGCGGAACCCAATCTGGCAAAAGCATCGGAGATTTTCTTGGCTTCTTTGTCATAAT
>BGZO01000201.1 GCA_003864475.1 Candidatus Termititenax persephonae
AACGCCTACGTGCTAAAGGCCAACGCCAACACCGCTCTCGGCGAGCTGTTCGCGCCGCGCAGTTTGAGCCGCACCGTCATCATGTTTCCCGACCCTTGGTATAAGCCGCGGCATCTCAAGCGGCGCGTGGTTCATCCGAAATTTTTGGCGGAACTGGCGGTCCGCCTGTGTCCCGGCGCGGAATTGCATATCGCCACCGACCAGCCCAGCCTGGCCGCGGACATGCGCTCGGACTTATTGTCCGCCGCCGAATACAAAAATAAATATCCAGACTATGCGCCAGAAAACTTTGCGGGGCTACTTACAGACATTGAGCAGTACAATCGGCAACGCGGACGGCAGATTTACCGCCTAGTTTTTATCCGGCAGTAAGGTTTTATTCCTGCCGCCGGGGGCGACAAGGCTTTCCACGGCGGTCAGCACATTTTTGGTTTCCTGCAGCTCATTCTGTATCTCGCGGAATTCCTGCTCGGCCCGCTTAAAACGGTATTCCAATTTAATATTTTTTTCCTGTTCGGCGCTGAACGAACTGATGGTGCGGTTCATTTCCTGCACGGCAACTTCCCGAGCTTCGACAAGGGATTTTTTTTCGTTGACAAGTTTTTGAATCGTCTCGTCCAATTCGGCAATCCGCACTTCGGATAATCTTTTGTCGCCCTTTAAGGCCGTGTTTTCCTTGGTAATCAAGACGTTGGTATTCTTGATATACTCCAATTGTTTGAGCAAATCTACCTCGTGTTCGGTAATTTTATCAATATTTTTGGTCAGCCCGGTATTTTCATGGCACAGGCGCTGCAATTCGGCAACTGCTTTTTTGTTTTCCTCGTCTCGGTCAGCGGCCAGAGTGGTCTGCTCCTGCAGCGCAGACTGCAGTTCGTTGATTTTATCCGCTTGCCGGGATAATTGCTCGCTCTTGTCCGCAGTTTCGTTACGCAGAAACTGCAAATCGGCGTTTAATTTTTTGTTCTCTTCAGTCAAGGCGGTGGCCAGAGTGGTCTGT